>JAUIED010000152.1 GCA_030428905.1 Gammaproteobacteria bacterium | reverse complement strand
CGCGCAGCGTGTCTTTCGCACCGGTGGTGCCCCGCTCCACCACGAACCCCTTGTTCACCCGGATCAGGTCCGCCGCGAAGGGCACCGCAAAGAGGTTGTCGCCCACCGCGATGCGGCAGGTATCGAAGCCGTGACGGTGCAGCTCGAGATTGAGAAAGCAGGAGTCGAGGGCAATGTCCCGGTGGTTGCCTACGAACAGATAGGCGGCATTCGTGTCCAGCCGATCGAGACCGGTCACCGAAAGACCGTCCGTCGTGTGCGCAACCACATGGTCCAGCCCATCCGCCACGAGCGCCTGCACATCCGCCACCGTGCGACACGGGCGCAACTTTGCGCCGAGCTTGCGGCTGGCAAGGTAGCGGGCGAGGCCGGGCAGCCAGCGGTGCAACTGCGGCACTGCCAGCCGTGCTGCCGCATCGGCGAGCTGGCGGTCGGCGAGGAGACGCTCCACCACCGCGCGCACCTCGTCATCTCGGTAGGGGCGAATGGCGTCGAAGTCAGACATGCGCGCGGAGGGTAACGGCCAACCCTGCGCCTGAAAAGAGTGCGATATCATGCCCGCCCATGCTATACGCGAGGCAGCCGCACCATGTCGTGGCTCGTTCGACCACTGGAAGCGCGCGACCACCGCGCCATCGTCGCCATCTACAACCACTACATCGAGCACACGCCGATCACCTTCGACCTCGAGCCCTATACAGAGCGCTCCCGCGCGCCGTGGTTTTCGCAGTTCGACGGCAAGCGCTGGCGCTGCCTGGTGGCGGAAGATGCGGGCAACGTAATCGGTTACGCATGCTCCGGCCAGTTCCGCACCAAGGCTGCCTATGCAACCTCCGTGGAAACGAGCGTGTACCTGCACCCCGATACCCGCGGTCGGGGCGCCGGCTCTGCCCTGTACGAGGCCTTGTTTCGGGAACTGGAGGGCACCGGCGTGCATCGCGCCTACGCCGGCATCACCCAACCCAACGAGGCGTCCATGCGCCTGCATGAGCGCTTCGGGTTCGAACCCTGCGGCACCTTCCGCGAGGTGGGATACAAATTCGACCGCTACTGGGACGTTGCGTGGCTTGAGAAAGACTGCTGAAGGATTGCCCTTGTGGGCCTGCCTTAGTAGGGTTCACCGCACAAACAAGAATACCGCGTTTGCACGTACGAACAGCGGTGATTGATGAGGTTGAAGGTGATGAAGAAAGTACTGTTCGGGTGCGTGCTCGCGCTCGTTTTTTCTGCGGCATCCGCGGATATCATCGACGAGCTGGCGGCAGACCCCGATGTCTGGGGCGCACAGATCTCCCCAAAGGGCGACTACCTGGCGGCGATGAAAGTCGTCGACGACAAGAACACCGTCGTCATATTCAAATTTCCGTCGATGGAACTCTCCGGCGTGATGAGTTTCCCAGGCCGCAACGAGGTCGGCTCTTTCGATTGGGTGAACGATGAGCGAATCGTCGCCACTATCCTGCGCAAGTACGAACGCCTCGAAGCGGAAGTGGGCGCGGGCGAGCTCTTTGCGATGAACGCAGACGGCTCGAAGCCCAAGCATCTGTTCGGCTACCGGGCAGGCGACACCGGTGCCAAGGGGCATATCCGCCGCAGCACCAACGAGTACGCTTCCGCCTCCGTGCGCAACGCCCTGTGGCACGACCCGAAGAACATTCTCATTCAGATCACCAACTGGAGCGCCGGCTACAGCAACGCTGTGGAAACCGCCATGCTCGATGTCTACACCGGGCGCGTGCGCAACCGCGTGAGAGGACCTGTCGAGAACGCGTTCCTGGTCACCGATGCGAAAGGCGAGGTGCGCTTTGCCTACAGCGTGGACGACGACTACAACACGGTCATTCACTTGCGGGACCCGGACAAGAGAGAGTGGCAGGAGTTCGCGCGAATTCCCTATGGTGAGACGGGCGTGGAACCGCAGCTGATGACCGAGGAAGGCAAGCTCATTGTCACCATGCAGCCCGAGGGCAAGCCGCGCGGTATCTACGAATTTGATCCGGTCACCAAAGAATCTCGTGAGATCTACCAGCACGACATCGTCGACCTACTCCCGGAAGCGGATTATCAGAACCGCATGTATGGGACCTACGTGGAGCACGGCGTGCCGGAGTTCGTAGCGCTGGATGCCAAACATCCGCACGCCCGCCTGACCCGAGCCATGAAGAAAGCGTTCCCCGAGCGCGTGCCCTACGTCACCAGCTCCACCCACGACTATCAGAAGTCCATTGTCGGCCTGTCTAGCGCCAGCCACACCACTGAGTACTACCTGCACGACCGCGCCACCGGCCAGGTGCAACTGCTGTTCGACATCAAGCCGCAGATCGACGATGCGAAGCTGCCGACCATGCAGCCCATCACAGTAACCGCCCGCGACGGACTGGAGTTGCACGGTTACCTGTCCCTGCCGCCGGGAGCTGACGGTAAGAACATGCCAATGGTGTTGGTACCCCACGGCGGACCCCACGGGCCGCGCGACGTATGGGGGCTCGGCTGGGAAGCGTTCATACCGGCGAGTGGTTACGCCATGCTGCAGATCAATTTCCGCGGCTCCGGCGGCTACGGTACCGCGTTCGAGAAGGCAGGCCACGGTGAGTGGCCCGGCAAGATGCAGGACGACCTGACGGATTCCGTTCGTTGGGCAATCGACCAGGGCATCGCCGACCCGGAGCGGATCTGCATATTCGGCTGGTCTTACGGTGGCTACGCGGCGGGGATGAGCATCGCCCGCGAGCCGGATCTCTATAAGTGCTCCGCCGCAGGCGCCGGCGCACTGGACCTTGAAGAGCAGTATAGAAACTCCGATTTCGCCGAAGACACCCGTTGGGGCCACAAGTATCTGGATACGGTCATCGGCAAGACGAAGGAAGAACGCATGGCCGCCTCGCCGATTGCTCACATCGACAAGGTGAAAACCCCGGTGCTGCTGATTCATGGCGAAGAAGACGATCGGGTGACAGTTGAGAACAGCCGCGCCTATGTCAAAGCCATGAAAGCCGCCGGCAAGCCGGTGTACAAATACGTGGAACTGGACAACGAGCCGCACTCACCGAGCAACCCGGAAAACTGGGCCCTGGCGCACCGCGAGGTGATCGAGTTCGTACGCGCCCACATCGGCCCCGGCGAATTCGGCCCGTAGCTGCCTTTAGAAAGCCGTCGCTAGTATCCATACGCCACCACCGAACAGGGTGGCGAAGGCGAGCTGCTTGATCCCGCCCTCGGACAACGGGGGCGGGAAGGCGCGGCCGAGCCAGGTACCTAACAGAACAACCGGCAGACCCAGCCCGGCGTAGAGCCACACCTCCTCGGTCAAACCGCCCTGCACACCCACGGCCAGAATGCGCACGCTGGTGGTGACGCCGAAGCAGCACAGCAACGTCGCCCGGATGACCTCCAGCGGCAGCGGCTGACGGTACGCAAACCAGCCGAGCACCGGCCCACTGGCGGCGAACATGCCGCCGACAACGCCGCCGATGAGGCCCGCGGTAAGCGCTGCACCGGCGCCAGACACCCGCGCGATCGGGTGCGGCCGCAGGATCATGCTCAGGGCGCCGACCGCGGTGAACGCACCCAGCGTCACCTGCAGTACGGTAGCGGCATTGGCATCGAGGTAGAACACCAACTGCACGCCAAACCAGATAGCCGCCACCTGACCGACTGCGAGCCACGCGAAGAGCCGCCGGTCCAGCGCCTGCCAGCGCCCACGCAGCGCCAGCACCACGTTGACGAAAGCGAGCAGGCTCACCACGACGGTCACCAGCGGGATGCCGAGGAGGCCCGTCGCACCCATCACGGCCACCACGATCATGCCCATGGCGAAGCCCGTGACCGCCTGAAAATAGCTGCCGACAAAAACGCTCACCAGGAGTACCGATGTGGCCAATGCATCCATGCGCAGAGTATAAGGCCCGGATGCGGAAATCCGTGGTGTACACTCGGCCCATGGACCTCAAACTCAAAGACAGAACCGTGCTCGTCACGGGCAGCCACCGCGGCACCGGTTTCATCATCGCCCAGCGATTTCTCGAGGAGGGCGCCAACGTTCTGGTACACGGTTTCACGCCCGACCAGGCCCGGCAGGCGGCGGCGGAGCTGGGCGGCGGTACCGCCGTGCACGGCGACATCTGCACGGATGCGGGCGCCCAAGAGCTGCTGCAGCAGGTACAAACGCACGACGTCAGCATCCTCGTAAACAACTACGGCACCGCCGAAGGCGGCACCTGGGAAAGCGCAGGCAGCGCCGACTGGGTGGACATCTACGAGAAGAACGTGCTGAGCGCGCAGCGCCTGATTCGCGGCCTGCTGCCGCGCCTGCGCGCCGCACCCTGGGCACGCATCATCAATCTCGGCACGGTCGGCTCCACGAGGCCCAACGCGCGCATGCCGCACTACTATGCCGCCAAAGGTGCACTCGCCAACATGACCATCGGCCTCGCCACAGAAGTTGCCGGCACCGGCATTCGCGTCAATCTGGTGTCGCCGGGGTTGATCCTCACACCAGAGGTGGAGGCAGCGTACCTGGCCCAGGGGCAACGCAAAGGCTGGGGCAACACCTGGGAAGAAGTGGAGCCGCACATCGCCGCCGACATTCCCATCGGCCGCATATCCCGCCGCGAAGAGGTGGCAGACGTGGTGCTATTCCTGGCAAGCCCAAGGGCGGATGCCATCCACGGCCAGAACATCCGCATCGACGGCGGCGCGCTCGGCATCGTTTCGTGAAGGGCGACATGGAATCGGCGCCAGCTATACAGATGCGCATGGCTGGGCTGCTGCTAATCGGCATCGCCATGTTTACGCTGGATGGCGCCAGCCAAACTCCGGTACACACTCTGTGGTTGCCGATGCTCATGGCGGCGGGCGCCATGCTTGCCCTGCGCAACGTGCTGGCGGTGGCACTTGCTGTGATCGCGCTGGCCGGTATCCGCATGCAGCCTGGCGACGCAAACTGGGTGACGGGTATCGCCTATCCCCTGCTGACCACGGCGGCCGGCATCACTGCGGTGGTGCTACTCTGGCGGCGCTTCAACAAACGCGTGCACGAGACGCGTGACGCCCGACAGGCGCGCCGGCAGTAGCGGGGCAGCAGATGGACGCCGACATCAGCGCAGCCACCCTGGCGCGTGAATTCCGCGCCTACCGAACGGCGTTCGAAGCCATCACCGCCAGCGCCAAGGCGCGCTTCGAGGAGGCCCGCTGGCTGGATGTGCAGGAAGCAGGTGCCGCGCGCCTGAGCCTCTACAAAACGCACATCAGCATGGCGGTCGAGCAGTTTGCCAGCGCCGGCTCAGCGATTGACTGGCCGGCACTGAAACGGGCCTACCACGAGCGCACCGAACACTGGCCGGACAGCGAGCTGGCGGAGACCTACTACAACTCCGTGTATCGCGAAGCCACAGACGATCAGGCGGTAAACGAGGAGGAGATGTTTGTCGCAAGCTTAGTGGCACCGCCAGACTCGGCGGCCCAGATCACCCGCCGCTTCGAGCCCGCCACGGGTGTGGTGGACATGGTGCGCGACATCATCACGTTCTTCGATTTCTCCCTGCCCTGGCGCAACCTCGATCAGGACATCGGCAACATCCTGCGGTCATTGGCCGAAGAGCGGCCGGAGATCGTGCGCTCTGAAGCGCTGAGTGTCGACATCATCACCAGCGTCTTCTACCGCAACAAAGGCGCCTACCTGATCGGCCTAATCCGCTACGAAGACCTCACCTGGCCTGTGGCGTTGCCGGTGCTCAACGACAGCGGCCGCCTGTACATCGACACGCTGATCTGCGACGAGGACGAGATGAGCGTGATGTTCTCCTTCACCCGCACCTACTTCATGGTGGCCACCCCTTACCCGCGAGCGCTGGTGCGCCTGCTGCACGAGCTGCTGCCGAATAAAAAGATCTCTGAGCTGTATGCTTCCATCGGCCTGTTCAAGCACGGGAAAACCGAGTTCTACCGTGGCTTCGTCGAGCACCTGAACAATTCGGACGATGCATTCATCATCGCCCCCGGCATCAAGGGGATGGTGATGAGCGTATTTCTGCTGCCCTCCTACCAGACCGTTTTCAAGGTCATCAAAGACCGCTTTCCACCGCAGAAGAACACCACCCACGAGGAGGTGCGGGCCAAGTACAACATCGTCAAATCCCACGACCGCGTGGGCCGCATGGCGGACACCCAGGAATTCCAGAACTTTTCTTTTCCCCGCCATCGCTTTTCCCAAGCGTTGATTGAAGAGCTCCAGAACGTTGCGCCAAACGCCATGCGCATGGAGGGCGACCGCATCATCATCCGGCATCTGTACGTAGAGCGACAGATGACCCCGCTCAACATGTACGTGGACAGCGCCGAGGAGGCGGACCTGAAAAGCGCGCTGGATGAGTATGGCAACGCCATCAAGCAACTCGCTGCTGCAAACATCTTTCCGGGTGACATGCTGCTGAAGAACTTCGGTATCACCCGCCACGGCCGCGTCGTGTTCTACGACTACGACGAGATCTGCTACCTCACCGATGTGAACTTCCGGGCTATTCCCGAGCCACGCACGCCTGAAGAAGAGATGTCCGGCGACATCTGGTACAGCGTCGCCGCCAACGATGTGTTCCCGGAAGAGTTCAGGCGCTTTCTGTTCGGCAAACGCCACATCAAGCAGCTGTTCAGCGACATGCACGGCGATCTGTTCGATCCGGCGTTCTGGCGCAAGCTGCAGGACAACCTGCAACAGGGACACGTGACAGACGTATTCCCCTACCGCCGCAAGAAGCGATTCAAGCGCATGCACAAACGTGTTTGATCGTCTCGAGGGGGTGCTGTTCGACTTCGACGGCACTCTGGCCCCCAACCTCGACCTGCCGGATATGCGCCGCCAGGTCATCGAACTCACACGTCAGGCGGGTGTGCCTGACCATATCTTCGAGGGCTGTTACATCGTCGAAATCATCGACGCGGCGCAGGCATATCTTGCGAGCAATGACGCACACGCTGCCGAGGCATACGCAGCAACAGCACACCGGCGGATTCTCGATATCGAGATGGCAGCCGCGCGCGAGACTCGTGTGTTCGATTTCACCCGCCCTGTGCTGCAGGCAGCAAGCACCGCCGGTTGCCGAACGGCCGTGGTCACACGTAACTGCGCACCAGCGGTTGAGCTGACCTTTCCCGACTGGCAGCAGTACACGCACGCGCTCTTCGCCAGGGACCAGGTGCAACGGCTCAAACCAGATCCCGCCCACTTTCACACCGCCCTTGCCGCAATCAACGCGACACCCGGCCATGCCGCCATAGTCAGCGATGGCGCCATGGACATGCGCACCGGGCGCGACGTCGGCCTGTTGTGTGTGGGCGTGCTCACCGGCAGTACAGATGCGCAAGCGCTCCTCGCCGCCGGTGCCCACCTGATCCTCAACGACATCGCTGGCCTGCTCACAGCAGAAATCTGAAGCTGGTCTAGGCTTGTTACATCGAGGAGTCGAGGATTGGCCGATGCTGGACGAACGCTTAGCCGCGCTCGCCGCGTGTTCCCTTCTGTTTGCCCTGCTGCAGTACCTGCGGCGCCGCCGTATGGCGCCGGTGCGGGCAGCTAACCAGCGTGTAGCGCGCTGCGACGCGCTCTGGCACCACGCCACGGCCATGCCTTGCGCCCACCTCACGACTCCGCTGCGCAAAGCCGTGCATGAGGTGCTTTCCTCCTATGCTCAGAGTCTCAAGGAAAGCCCCCTGCATCTGCATACCTCCATTCTCCGTGCGAGAGCGGCCCGCGTGCTCGACCTGCCAAAGCGCAACCCCATGCAGGTACCTCGGGCACGAACCGGTGAGCACTGCCGAACGCTGGTGGCGCTTCTGGAAGAGGCACACCAGGACGGTGCCATCGATGAGAAATCCCTGGCGGCGGCGCGCATGGCCGCGAAGCTCAGCGGGGAAATGGCCGATATCGACGCGCTGCTCGGTCAGGCAAGCCACGCCAACCGCCTGCGCATGTTCGGCGACGCCGAGCGTTACCGGGCCGAGGCCCTGGCCTCCTGCGACCGCCTGCCGGAACACGCCGCCACGCGGGTGCGCGGCATCGTCGGCAACCGGCTCAGCCCGCCAGGGACGACAGCGGCCTGATCCAGGCTTCGTGCTCGAGCGACCGAGCGGCTTCCGCCGCCGCCTCGCGCTCGGCAAAGCTGCCAACCAGCAGGGCATAGCGAACTTCACCGCCGGTGCGCACAGGCAGCACCCTGTAACGTTCCAAGCCAAGCTCGCTCGCGTATTGTTCCACCCTGTTGCGCTCAGGCAGAGAAATGAGCTGCAGCGTATAGCCATCCGTCATCGGCACTGCCGTTGAATCGAGCACCGTTACCTGCGGCGATATCTGCGGGACAGCGCGCGCCAATACTGGGGAGAACTCCGTCGCCTGCGGCACCTCGGCGGCCTGGGCAACACCAAGGAGGCGAAGCATCCAACGCGGCGGCCAACCGCTGGCGGATACTTCGGTTTGCGCGAACAGCGTCGGATAGCGGCTGGTTTCCACGAATTCGATCCTCGCCAGCGGTGCGCGCTGGGGCACACGCAACGCATCAGCGTACTCCTTCGGCAAAGCGCTGCTCACCGGAAAGATCTGCTGCACTACGCCCGCGTAATGCTTGAATCCCACCTCAACGTCGACCTCATCGCCTGCCTCCAGCTCATACATCGCCCCTTCCGGAACGTAGGCAAGCACATAGGGCGCGCCAGTGTAGAGCTCGATCATGGGCGTTGCCTTGTTGACCACGCTGCCCGTGCTGACGTGCACGTAGCCCACCACGCCATCCACGGGTGCTGCCAGGACACCACCTGCGTAACTATCGGTAAGCCGCTCCAGCGCCTGGCGTGCCGCATCCATAGCCTGGCGGATCTTCGGCAGGTCGGAAGAGATCACCTCGTACTCAGCCGCATCGGTGGAACGCGTCTGCAGGCTTGTGAGCTCGTCCTGAAGGCGCAGCAGTCGGTCGCGCTGAGTGAATAGTGCCTTGCGCGCCTCCGCCTCGCGCCGCGCAGCGGAAGCTGCCTGCACGCGGCGTTCCACCAGCGGCTGCGTGGCCTCGATGACCCGCTTGCGTACCTCGAGCCCGGAGGCCTGGTCGAGCATTCGCGCCACATCCGAGGCAAGCTCGGCGATGTTCTCCTCGACACTCTGCGAACGCAGCAACGCCACGGTTTCGCCGGCGGATACCCGCTCACCTTCGCGTACTTCAAGCGCCGCAACGGAGGCGTCGTATTGTGTGGCCAACACTACCCGGTCCTGCACCACGAGGCCGCTGGCCTTGAAATAGAACATCTCGCCGAGGAAGAGATCGAACAGCCACAACAGAAATGCGCCCACCAGACCAAGGTAGATGTACTTGCCCCAGGGCTTGCCCGGCGCGCGTACCTCGTTGCGTACGCCATCTACTCTGCTGCGTTTTTTCAGCTTCATGGGCTAGTACTTCTCCGCCGCGTCGAGCACCCGCTGCGGCACATAGCTGTCCTGGTAGGACTTGCGGAAGATGAGCTCATCCAGGTAGGAGTACACGCTTACCGCGCGCAGAAGGTATGCGTTGAACAGCGCATAACCCGGCACGTAGGGCAGAAGACGCAGGTTGCCGTAGTGGCCGCTGACACCCACCGCCACGGCGAAGGAGACCATGCTGGCGGCGATGTACACCAGGCTCACCGCCATCAGAATAAACAGCGACCCGGCGCCGTAGGTGGCGATCAGCCACAACAGATACACGTAGAAACTGAGCGGCATGATGCCCTGGTAGAAAATGATGTCGAGGTGCCCCAGCGCATCAGAAAAGGAGAAGCGCGCCTGAAACGGGTTGAACACGCATGCAAACTTGCGCACCCGAACCCGCACGAGGCTGCGGTTCCAGCGCAGGCGCTGACGAAACAGCGCCAGCGCACTCTCCGGCACGTCGGTAAGCGCCCAGGCGTCGGGCTGGAATCGGATCTTCCAGCCCGCACGACGCAGCTTCACTGTTATGTCAGCGTCTTCGCCGGGGCCAACCTCCCAGCCGCCGATGCCGAGCAGCGCTTCGCGGCGGAACGCCGCAAAGGCGCCGGAGGCAATGAAGAGCGTGCCCAGCATATCGGTCACACGACGACCAAGGGAGATGCTCATCAGGTACTGAATGGCCTGAAATCGCGACACCAGCGATGCCTGCGTGTTGCGCACCGCCAGATTGCCGGATACCGCGCCAACGTCAGCATCCACGAACGGCTGCAGCACTTTCTGCACGGCGTCGCGATCGAAGGTGGTATCGATGTCGGCAATCATGACGATGTCGCCGGTGCAGTAACCCAGCCCCAGATTTGCCGCCGCACTCTTGCCGCCGCGTATGCCCGTGGACAGAAAGCGGTCGATGGCGCCGCGGCGGAAGAGGCGTTTGCCAACCGCTGCCATGTCATCCGTGGAGCCGTCG
>JAUIED010000005.1 GCA_030428905.1 Gammaproteobacteria bacterium | reverse complement strand
GCCGGGGGCGATACCCACCACCCGCACGCCTTCAGGCCCGTACTCCAGCGCTCCGGACTTGGTGAGCGATACGACCGCTGCCTTGCTTGCGGCGTAAAACGCAGAACCTGGGTCTTTGACCCGGAAGCCCTGCACCGATGAGAAGTTGATGATCGTGCCGCCACCCTGTCGGCGCATCACCCGTGCCGCGTGTTTGATGCCGTACACCACTCCGTAGACATTCACCTCGAACACCAGCCGCAGATTGCCCTCGTTTTCATCGGCCAGCCCGCGGCCGCGTTCGCCAAGCACCCCTGCAGCGGCAACGAACGTGTGCAGGGTACCGTCGGCGGCCGCGACAAGGTCCCGCACGTCCGCCTCAGAACGCACATCGGTATGCAGGTACGTGGCGTCGAAACCCTCGTCTCTAAGCGCTGCCGCACATTGCTCCCCCGCCGCGTCGCGCACATCGCCCATGAGCACCCTGGCCCCGGCCCGGGCGAAAGCGGCCGCTGCAGCGTAGCCCATACCGGAAGCAGCACCGGTGACAGCGGCAGTGTGGCCGGAGTAGTCGTATTGCATTGGCTCGTACCTCAGCGGGGCAGCAACGTATACACATCCAGATCGTCGCCCGCCGCCGACTGTCTGGCTACCATCTTCGCCATCCACGCGTACGCTGCCTCGTTGTGGGCATCAAGGGTACCGGCAACGGCGAACACGTAGACCCAGTTGTACAGCACGGCGATACGGTACTGCTCCCACATGGTCGCCATATCGAGGCCCGTCACGCCGCCCTCGGTGAGACCGTTGACATAGCGTTCAAGCAGCGCCCGCTCATGCTGCCGGCGCACGGCGGTTTGCGTGCTCTGGCCGAGAAACAGCGCCACGTCGTTGATGCCCCGGGCTCGCAATGGGCCTTGCCAGTCCAGCACCACCACCGGATCATGGTCTGCAGCCGTGCCGAAGAGCAGGTTGGCCATCCGATAGTCACCGTGCACGAGGGTCACAGGATCCGCATCCATCAGCGCCTGAAGATCGGCAACGTTCGCAAGATATCGGTCGCGCAGCGCTACAAACCGGGGTGAAACGAAATCTGAGAACTTCTCCATCAGCCCGTCGTAGCCCGACTCGGCAAGCCCGGCCATAAACTCAGCATGGTAGCTATCAGCAATGTGCGGCACCCAGTCGAGGCTATCCACCTTCGCCCAGAACGGCGCATGCAGCTTTGCAAGCTCATCCACAGCCAGCTGCGTACGTGCAAGGTCTGCGCCCAGCGCCTGATCGCCAACCTCGTAGGCGGTGAGATCCTCCATCAGAAGCAGAAAGCGGTCTTCATCCGTTCCGGCGTAGTAGGTCTTCGGCGTGCGTATATCTGTCTGATGGTCCAACTCTGCGGCATAGCGCGTTTCTCGCTCCGGCAGGTTGAACGTATTGGCGACGCTGCGATTGGTTTCGTTGCTCGATGAGAACTTGGCGATCAGCGTGGTTGGCGCCTTGCCAGGGTCACCGTCGAACTCCAGTGAAAGACGGGCGATCTCTGCCATCATGCCGGTGCCATCGCCCAACTGCGCACGCTGCACTTCGCGCACGCTCGACCCCGCTGGCAGTGCACCATCAAGATGCAGAAGCTCAGTCAACAGCGCAGGCGATAGCCCCTTCGGCAGTTGCGGAAGCCGAACGCCCATCTACAATGCAGTGCCCCCATCCACAGGCAGGATGGCACCGGTGACCCCACCGCCAACGTCGGAAACCAGGTACATGGCGAGCCCGGCTACCTCCTCCACGGTGTTGAGCCGCTTTATGGCGGCCTCCTGCGCGTAGTTTTCCTTGAACTCCTCGTAGCTGATGCCCATGGACTCGGCTGCGACCGGCCCGGTGTCGCGCATCAGATCGGTTTCCACAGCGCCGGGGCTGATGGCATTGCTGGTGACACCCTTGTCGCCGTATTCAAACGCGACAGCCTTTGTGAAGCCGTTCATGGCGTGCTTGAAGGTGATGTAGTGCGACGCGGTCGCCTTGTTGGCCTGGCGGCCTTCCACCGAGGAAATATTGATGATTCGGCCCCAGCCGCGCTTCATCATGTCCTTCAGCGCCCGGCGCGTGGCCCAGAAACAGGAATTGAGAATCCAGTTGCCCGCCTGCTCCCAGGCCTCGTCGCTCATGTCTTCCACGAGCGCAAAGCCGGAAGATCCGCCGGCGTTGTTCACCAGAATGTCGATGCGACCGAAGCGGTCGATGGTGCTGTCGATGAAGGCGTTGACATCCTCACGGCTGGTCACGTCGCCAGCGAAGAACGCAGCACGCTCGCCTGCGTCCATCTCAGCCAGCGCCTGCTCACCTTTCTCCGGGCTGCGGCCGTTGATGGACACGCTGGCCCCGGCCTGAAGAAACGCCTCCGCCAGCGCCCGCCCGATTCCCCGCGTGCCGCCCGTAATGGCCGCGACCTTACCTGTCAGTTCCGCCACCGCTCTCCCCTTCTGTGCTGCAGATTGTCAGCGCAGTTTTATACAACCCTGACGGATAATGCCACAACCGTGACGCGCAGCGATCGACCAACAGGCTCACGTCAACGTCGCGGCGATGTCGATGAGCTGCTCCCGAAACCACGTGTGCGCCGGGTCGCGGGCTTGCGCGCCGCTCCAATAGACGCACACATCCAGAGGTGGAATCGGCACCGGTGGTTCGATGATCTGAATGCGAGCGCTGGCGGCAAACCGCTCCGCAATGCGCCGTTGCACCAGCGCGATGGCGTCCGTTTGCTCCACCAGAATCGGCAACACAGCGAAGCTCGGCACTTTGATCACATCCTGCTGCTCGAGCCCGATGAGACGCGCTTCCATCGTGAGAGACGCCTGCGCATCCGCCCGGTAGGAGGCGTGCGGCAGTTTCGCGTACTGGGCCCTGGTGATGCGGCCTCGCACCTGGGGATGATCCTTGCGCGCAATACACACGAACGCTTCCTGATAGATGGGCACCTCGGTGAGCTGGGTGGTGCGCAGAAAACCGCGTGGCACGATGACCAGGTCCACCTCCAGATTGCGCAGGCGTTCGTAGTCGCGGCTGCGGATGTCTACAAATCGTACGCTGGCTTGTGGCGCCAGTTGCTGCAGACGTCGGCAAAGTGCCCCGCCGACGGCCATCACCACAGGGTCGGCAGTCGCCACGAGAAACTCACGGCTGAGGTTGGCAGCATCGAACTCACTGCCATACAGCATACCGCCGAGCCGAATGACCACGTCGTTCACCGGCTGCACGAGCTCGCGCGCTCGAGGGGTCAGCAGCATGCCGCGTCCGCGTCGCAGCAGCAGCTCATCGCGAAAATGCAGCCGTAACCGTGCGAGAGCATCGCTCACTGACGACTGGCTCATGTGCAGCGCCTGTGCCGTAGCGCTGACACTGCAGGTCGAGAGCAGGCTGGCAAGCACCGGCACCAGGTTGAGGTTGACGCTGCGCAGTGGACTGGCGTCGGTGGCAGGATCGGTTCGCACGGGCACCTCGCCTAATATCGGAATATGCGATTTCAAAGATACTAAAATCCGACTTTTCCGGATATGTGCGCATGCTTGGGATGGTGTCTAGCAGGCTGCTGAAAAAGCAGCCTGGTACCCCGGCCAGGGACGGGCGGGCCGCGAACCAAGCACGTAAGTGCTTGATTCGGCGTGAGCGGGGGACAGCCCGCGGTCGCTGAAAAAGTACAGGACGTACTTTTTCAGCCCCCTGCGAGGGAAGAGGCAACCGACATGAACGATGACGCCACTGCTGTCCAGCGCATCGCAAGCCGGGCAGAAGTCCTGCACAGCGAAGCGCTGCAAGGTGATCTGCAGAACAACCTCAGCCGGGACAGCATCAGCGCGCTGAAAGCTTCGGGCGGATTCCGCCTGCTGCTGGCGCGCGAGTTCGGTGGCGACGAAGCACATCCCAACGAATTCATCGACTGGGTCATCGAGGCGGGTAGCCACCAGGCTTCCGCCGGATGGGTCGCCGGCGTCGTCGGCGTGCATCCCTGGGAAATTGCCTTCATGGACCCACGCCTGCAGGAGGAGGTGTACGGCAGCGACCCGGACACGCTCACCGCGTCGCCCTACGCGCCGTTCGGCAACGCACGACCCGTGGACGGCGGTTTCCTGCTGAGCGGCGAGTGGCCCTACTCCACCGGGACCGAACATTGCCAGTGGGTAATTCTCGGCGGCAACGTCACCGATGCAAACGGCAACCCGCCGGAGGGCCCGCCGGACGTACGCCACTTCATGCTGCCTCGGGGCGACTACGACATCGTTCCAGACAGCTGGAACGTGATGGGCCTGCGCGGCACCGGCAGCTTCAATGTGCGCATGCGCGATGCGTTCGTGCCGAGCTACAGAGTGTGCGAGGCGACGCAGGTCATCGATGGCAGCCTGGCCGAAGCCCGACGGCCGGACAGCCCGCTGTACCAGATGATGTTCGGCGTCATGTTTCCCGCCGCCATCGCCGCAGGTACGCTGGGCATTGCACAGGGTCTGCTGCGAAAGCAACGGCACTACGTGGAAGGTCGCTTATCCACCAGCGGCACCATCGCCAGGCAAGACCCGGTTTACCTGCACAGGTTAGCGGCAGCAGAGGCGGACCTCGACGCCAGCGTATGCCATCTGCGCACGATGCTCGATGCGCTCTACCGCCAGGTGGTTTCGGGACGGCGCATCAGCATCGACCAGCGTCTGCGCTTTCGCCGCAATCAGGTGCGGGCAACCGATCGTGTGTTCGAATCCATCACCCCGCTGGCGCGTCTCGCCGGCTCCGCCGGTGTGCAGGAAAAAAACGAGCTGGAACGCTGGTGGCGCGATCTGCAGACGGCGATCACACATATGTGCAACGATCGCGACGGCGCGTACACGCCCTGGGCCTGCCACACCTACGGCAGCGACATACCGCCTGCCGCCTTTTTCTGACTACCGGGAAAGACCATGTCCGACCACGACGTTACCGCACTCGGCTATCTGGAAATCGGCGCCACGGACCTTGACGCCTGGCAACGATACGCAACAGATGTGCTCAACGTAGCCTGTAAGGAGGCCGACGACACGCTGCTCATCCGCTATGACGACATCTGCTGGCGGCTGCGCATCGTGCCATCCGCTGCAGATGACATCATCGCGGCAGGCTTCGAGGTTGCCGACGAGCAATCTCTGGCGGCGCTGGAGGAGCGGCTTGAATCTCTCGGCTTCCCGGCTCAACGGGCGTCATCGCAACAGGCGGATGCACGCAGCGTCACTGCCCTGGCCATCACCCATGACCCTTTCGGCCTGCAAATCGAGCTGTACACCGGTGCGCGCTCATCAAGCGAGCCCTTGTCACTGCCTCAGCCCGGCAACGGCTACATCACCGGCGCGCAGGGCCTCGGGCACATGGTGCTTACCGCAGCCGATCAGGCGCAGGCTGAAAGGTTCTACATGCAGGGCCTGGGATTTCGCCTGTCGGATCACATACTGCTGGGCCCGGAGGGAAACCAGTTGCAACTCACCTTCCTGCACTGCAATCCGCGACATCACACGCTGGCGCTCGCACCCATGCCCGGGCCCAAGCGCCTGCACCACATCATGCTGCAAGTCACTTCGCTGGACGAAGTCGGCCACGGCCTCGACCGCGCGGTGCGTTCCGGGGTGCCGGTAACATCCTCCCTCGGCAAACACACGAACGACCACATGGTGAGCTTCTACATGCGCACACCGTCAGGGTTCGATGTGGAGTACGGCTGCGGAGGTCTCGAAATTGACGACGCCACCTGGCGGACCGGCACGCATTACGTCACCAGCTTCTGGGGGCACCGTCCTCCGGGTTAGCCGGCCAACTCGCGAACCGTGCGATGAAATGCCTGATTCGCGGGCTCGTTGCGGCCAAACACCAATTGCTGGCGCGCTAGAGCGGGCAATGCGTCGTTGATGGTAAAGATCGTAGCGCAGTCTTCATCGCGCACCACCTGCTCGTACACCAGGCGTTTCTCCTCAGCGCGAGCCAGCATGTCATCGGTCATGGGCTCGTAGAAGTACTGGTGCTGCACGGTGGTGGATTCGCCTACGTCCGGCCCGGGAAATAACCGGCTGAGCTGAATCGTGTCTTTGTGGCCGCCGCTGATGGAGACGTTCGGAAAGATGTAATGCACAAGGCTCATCACCTCACCGAGTTCCCATTCGCCCTCCGGCCGTTCGTCCACCTGGTTGATGCCTTTTCCGGCAAAACCGATACGCGCATGCGGGCCGAGCAGATCGTAGGTGTTGCGGTTGTTGATCGCCCGCACGCCAATCGTGTTCCGGTGCAGCAGGCCGATGTGGTAACCGTCGAGGTAACCATCGGCCGCCAGCTTCCAGTTCGGGCTGGCGATGGTCGAGGTCACCCGGTACGGGTACATGGCATCCAGGCGCAGGGCTTCGAGCGAACGCACCAGCGTGTCACCCAGCCACTCCCTGGCCGTGAAGGTTGCGTTGACATCGAGGCTTGCAAACAGCGCGCCGGCAAGCTCGTCCGATGGCAGCTCGATGAGGCCATCAATGCCCGCCAGATCGCCGAATGTCTCGCGATCCGGCACGCCTTTCAGGCCTCCCTGCCGGTCGTAGCTCCAGGCGTGATAAGGACAGCTGAACAACCGCCGGTTGCCGAACGGCTCGCCGATGATTGCTGCACCGCGATGACGGCACGCGTTAAGAAACACGCGCGCCACCCCATCATCACCGCGAACGATGAGCAACGGCCGGCCGACGATGGTATGGGTAACGAAATCCCCCGAATTCGGGATATCGCAGGAGAGCGCAACAAGCAACGGCACGCGTTCGAAGATCTGCGCGATCTCCCGCCGGTATTGCGCCTCATCGGCGTAGTCTGCCGCAGCTACCGGCAAAATCTCATCTGCCTGATCGGGCAAACCACGCGCTACGTTGTCTCGCAATCGCCTGGCAAGTTCGTAAAAGACCTGGCGCCCTTGCGCATCCGCCATGTTCAGCTCCATCAACCGTCGCGCAAATATTTTTACAACGCTGTATGTATTTGGCAAGCTGTCACTGTTTCAGTCTTTCCGCTCAGCTGCCATGGCCAACGCTCGCTCCACCAGCGGCCCGCTCGCCTCCACATCGAACATGAGTTTGAGCAGGCAAATCAGCGCCCGGAAGCGCTGCGGTTGGTCGTAGGTGATGCCTTCCTGCTGGGCGAGCCCCTCAAGCGCAAAACGCGCCAGATCGCGGCGCAGATCAAAGCCCGGTGCGGATTTGACCGCATCCGATGCCAGCTTCTCTGCCATGTCGCGCCGCGCCAGATCGAACGACTTCATGGCGGTGCGAAACACCGGCTCCAGTTCAGGATCGGTGCGCGATGCCATGGACAGCTCAGCGAATGCGAAAAACTCACGGGTTTGCAGCTGCTCCCAGGCACGATCCATCGAGCGAAACGCAAATTGCTCATCGCGCGGCAGGTCCGCCTGCATCTCCTCCTGCATGGCTACCCGCCGCCGTGTCACGTAGTTTACGGTGGCCTCGATGAGCGCCAGGCGGTTGGGAAAGTGATAGAGCATGGCCGCACGAGTGAGACCGGCGTACTTGGCAACCGTGGTGGTGCTGGTGGCGTTGTAGCCGATGGTCGACAGGCACTCGATCGCCGCCTCAAGAATTCGCGTGCGGGTTTCCTGGCTCTTGCGAAATTCGTTCTCGTTTACCGCCGTGGGGTCCGGCAGTTCGAACGCCAGAACATCACTGCCTGACTTTTTTTTGGACACCTGACACCCCGACGGAGAAAAACCGATTATGACCGACGCCGACGTGCAACTGAAACACCTCTTCAGCCCCTTCCAGATTGGCCACATGGAACTACGCAACCGCATCATGCTCCCTCCGCATGGCATGCCGGTGGGCAACATCTGGGGCAGCGTCGAGGAAGCGCGGCAGAACGTCGCCTACTGGGCGTCCCGCGCGCAGGATGGCGCTGCATGGATCGGTGGCTTCAACGGGTTCGTGGACACCACGCTGATCCCGGGCTTCCTCCCCACCGGCGTCGGCGCCCGGGCGAAGGGCGTGTTCAGAACCCCGCTCTTTGCAGACCGGGCCGCTATGTACGCAGACGCCATCCACGATGCCGGCGCCTTCGCCACGCTGCAGCTCATCATGCAGGGCGGTAAGCCGCATGGTGCATCGGAGCGCATGGCCAACTACACCGACAGCACGGTTCCTCATGTCCTTACGGGCGACGAGATCCGCTGGCTGGTGGATGAGTACGCCTTCTCCGCCGCCGCCACCGAAGCAGCCGGTATGGACGGCCTCGAGCTGCATGCCAACCATGAGGACGTGCTGCAGCTCTTTCTGTCGCCGCTCACCAACCGTCGCGACGACGAGTACGGCGGCGACTTCGAGCGCCGGCTGCGCTATGTCACAGATATTCTTGCCGCTATCGACGCGAACACCAGCGATCGCTTCACCGTGGGCGTGCGTTTCAATCTGGACGAGTTCTTCGAAGGCGGTTACGGCATCGATGAGGGCATACGCATCATGCAGGCGCTGGCAGCCACCGGCCACGTGCACTACTTCCACGGCGTGGTCGGCAACAACTGGGGCGCGCCGAGCTACCTGCAGCCGCACCACTATGGCGTGGCTGAGTGGTCCGCACTCGCCAGTCGTTACCGCGAGGCGCTGGACATCCCCGTGGTCTATGCGGGGCGGGTCAGCGACCCGGTAGCGGCCGACAAACTCATCGCCCAGGGGCATGCAGATGTGGTGGGCATTGCGCGCTCCATGTTCGCTGACCGGCACCTGATCTCCAAGGCGCGCGCCGGACGCGCGGCGGACATTCGTCCCTGCATCGGCTGTAACGAATGTCTGCACGCACGCATCGTCGAAAACCTGCCGTTTCACTGCCCGGTGAGCCCGGAAACCGGCCGCGAGAGCGCGCCGCCACCGACCAGGGTGACCGGCCGCAGCCTCGCCATCGCCGGCGGCGGTCCTGCGGGTTTGGAACTCGCTGCTGTGGCTGCGGAACGCGGTTTCACCGTTACCCTGTTCGAACGCGACGAAGTACTCGGCGGGCAACTTCGGGTGGCCGCAAACATCCGCGAGAACGCCGCTTTCCTCGGCTACCTCGACCACCAGCACAAACGCCTGCAGGCGCTGGGTGTTCATTTGCATCTCGGCGCCGAAGCCAGCGCGCAAACGCTCATCGACAGCGGTGCCGATACCATCGCCGTCGCCACCGGCGCGCGCCCGCACGTGCCGGACATCCCGGGCAGCACGCAGCAGAACGTCACCACTGCCTATGACGTGATGCGCGGCAGCTACACCTGCGGTGCGCGCGTGGTGGTCATCGCCGGTGAGGATCACCTGCAGCCGCTGAATGTAGCCAGCTACCTGGTCGAGCAGGGTCGCGCCGTGCGGCTGATCTACCAGACCCCGGCTGTGGCACCGCTGGTGGGCAAATACTCCATCGGCGCCGTAATGGCCAAACTCAGCCGCGGCGGCGTTGAGGTACGGGTGATGCAGCGCCTGGTACGCATCGAGCCGCACACGCTGACGCTGGCCGATATCTACTCAGGCGTGGAGCATCCGTTGACCGACTTCGACACGGTGGTGCTGGCTTGCGGTGGACGTGCGGAGAACGCACTGCACCAGGCTCTGCAGGGCCGCGCGGAAAACCTGCACCTGGTGGGCGACGCCTACGCGCCAAGGCGGCTGTGGTTCGCCACCCGCACTGCGCACGAACTGGCACTGCGCCTGTAAGCAACCTGCTTTCTTTTTGACAGGCACGTATAAATTCGGGTTAACATCACCCAAGTGAGGGCATGCGTCCTCACTGGGAGATCGTTCAAGTGTTCGGGGAGAGCCAAATGAAGATTACACCGCGTAGCGGCGCACGTGTATGCGCCGCATTCCTGGCGAGCACGGCCTGTGCTGCACCAATCCACACCCACGCCGCGCAGATCGAAGAGATCGTCGTCACTGCGCGCTCCGTGGAGCAATCTGTTCGCGAAGTTCCTGTAGCCATCACCGCCGTGGGTGAGGATCGCCTCAACAACTTCGGCATCGAGAGCATGACGGACCTGGAGGCGTTGACGCCGCAGCTGGCCATATTCCGCGCCGGTAACGGTAACGCCGCGTCCGTGCAGATCCGCGGCATCGGCTCGCCGACCACCAGTATCGGCATCGAGCAGTCGGTGGCCATCATGATCGACGGCGTGTACTTCCCGCAGGGCCGCGCCATCAACGAGGGTCTGTTTGACGTCAGCCAGGTAGCCATCCTCAAAGGGCCGCAGGCGTTGTACTTCGGCAAGAACGCCACCGCAGGTGTTGTGTCCATCATGACCAACAATCCGGGCGACGAGTTCGAGGCAAGCGTCCGCGTCAACAACGAATTTGAAAGCGACGACCTCACCCTCGAAGGCATGGTGTCCATTCCGATCAACGAAAAGATCGGCGTGCGCCTCGCCGTGCAGCACTCGAAAATGGATGAAGGCTGGATCGAAAACAATGCCCCAGCCGCAGGCGACTTCTACAACACGGTGGACGCCGCCACGTTCCTGCCGCAAGCCTATTTCAACCCGAAAGCAGCTTCCGACTGGCCCCAGGAAGAAACCCTGTTCGCACGCCTGACCGTGGCGGGAGATCTGTCGGAGAACTTCGACTACAACATCAAGGCCAGCTACACCGAGTGGGAGCAAGGTACGCCCAGCGGCGCGCTGGAACTCTTCGACTGCCGGGCCCTGAACGGCATCGCCCATACCTCGGCGCTGGTCAATCCGCAACCGCCGGGACGGCAGACACCGTTGCGCGAGCCCATCGCTTTGCCAAACGTCGACTGTAGCCCGGACGGACGCCGCGGCTGGAACAACGTGCCTCCGGAGATCGCCGCCTCCAACCATCTGCTGCGCCAGTTTGGCGGTGACGACGGCGACCTGTACGAGTCCTACTCCATTACCGGCACGTTCAACTGGCGTTTCGACAACTTCGACCTGTCTGCGATCCTGAACTACCACGACCAGGAAGCCGAGTGGGTTGGCGACCAGGATGCCACCGGCGTCACCTCCATCTTCGCAGGCGAGCACAACGAGTTCGAAAACCTCTCCGCCGAATTCCGCCTGGTGACGCGCCTGGATCAGCCGGTGAACTTCGTGGTCGGGGCTTACCTGCAGGAGACGGAGCGTTACTTCAACCAGGTGGTGAACTTCGCCGGCGCACGCAACTCCCTTGCCAATCCGAACGATGAGTTCACGGCCTACGACAAGATCTCCGAAACCGACGGCGACACGCTGAGCGTGTATGCGGAAGTCATCTGGGACATCACCGACCGCTGGCAGCTCACCACGGGTGCACGCTACATCGACGAAAACAAGGATTCCTACTTCATCCAGCCCTACGTGAACCCCTTCTTCACGGGGCTGTTCACCCTCTACGATCCGAACAATCCCGCGACGCGCGCGGTAGCGGACCAGAACTTTGACGACATCATTCCCGAAGTCACCCTGCGCTGGGAGCCCACCGACAACGTGACGGTCTACGCCGCGTACAAAGAAGGCTTCAAGTCCGGCGGCTTCTCCAACAGCGCCATCTTGAGCAATCTGTCACCGCCTGGTTTCTTCGACTTCATCTTCGACCCGGAAGAAGTGAGCGGCGGCGAGATCGGCGTCAAGGCATCGTTGTTCGACGGTTCCGTGATCGCATCATTCGAAGTGTTCTACTACGACTTTGAAGACCTGCAGGTGGATTTCTTCAACTCGGCACAATTCGCCTATGTCACCGACAACGCTGGCGGCTCAGAAACCGAGGGCGCGGAGCTGCAGATCGACTGGGCCACACCCGTAGACGGCCTGACCGTGTCCGGCTCACTCGGCTACCTGAGCTCCACGTTTACGGATTTCCGCAGTTTCTGTGCCACCGGCCAGTCGCTGGGTGCGGGCTGTACCCTGCCGCCGCCACCCGCGGTGGAAACTGACGCGTTCCAGAACCTGGATGGCAATGACCGTCCGAACGCTCCGGAATGGAGCGGCTTCGTGCAGCTCAACTACGAGCGTCCGCTGGGCAGTGCGCTCGTATTCGGCGCCACCGCAAACGCGCAGTTCCGCAGCCGCATCGGCCTGAACGCACAGGATACTGCCGCCGTTCAGGGTGCCTACGAAACCTACGACGCCAACATCCGCATCGGCTCAGCCGACGGTAAATGGCAGGTGGCGCTCATCGGCAAGAACCTGTCGGATGAGTATGCTTTCCGCAGCGCCGGTAACACCCCGGGCACCGGCGGCAACACCGGTACCAATGAGGGCTTTCCCTCCGACCTGCAGGGTGTGGCAATCCGCCCCCGACAGATCGAGCTGGAGCTGCTCTGGCGCTACTGATCGCTCTACATTCCCCGCGGCCACCATACCGCGGGGATCCTCCTTCTTACTGACATGAAACTCAACGAACGACATATCCCGCTCGACGGGGCGAGCAACTTTCGTGACTTTGGCGGTTACGACACGCCCAACGGACCGTTGCGCACCGGCTGCATGTACCGCTCCGACCGCCTCTCCCGACTTACCGAGCGCGACTACGCACGGCTCGAAACCCTCCGGCTGCGCCTGATTGTCGACCTGCGACGCAGTTCCGAACGGGCAGATGAGCCCACCCGTTGGCGCGGCCCCGCAGCACCGGAAAATATGCACGCGCCGGTATTCGACGACGATGGCAAGCCGACTGCGCTGCTGAATCTGGCCGCCGACCCGCAAACGCGCACGGCAGAAGCCGCAGCGGAACTGATGCGTGAGGTCTATCGCAAGCTGGTCCGTGAGCCGCGCCCGCTGGCGCACTTCGCACACATCTTCACCCGTCTTGCATCAGAAGATACCGCACCGTTCGTCGTGCACTGCAGCGGTGGCAAGGATCGTACCGGCGTGTTCGTCGCCCTGTTGCAGACGGCGCTCGGCATGGCATGGGATGCGGTGCACGAAGACTTCATGCTCACCGAAAGGCTCTACGACGGCAGCGCCTTACTTGCGGAGCGCAACCATCAGATCCTCGAAACACACGGGGTGGCAATGGATGCGGAGGCGTTAGCGCCGGTTTTCGGCGTGGATCCGAGCTACCTGGAAGCGGCTCGCAGCGAAGCTGAACAGCTGTACGGCTCCTGGGAGGGCTTACTCGCGCGTCTCGGGGTGAATGGTGTTCAGCGCGAAGCACTTGCCCGGCGGCTCATCACTTGAGCAACGCTTCGCAATCCATAGCTTCCAGCGCCGCGAAAGAGCGCTCCAGCAGTTTGCGACCCAGCGCCACACCCCGTTCGTTGCCCTGATCCAGCGTGCCGCTGATTGCTATGGGCGTGATCATGGTAACGAGCAGGTTGTAGCGGTAGCGCTCCAGGCACTCATCGAAGCTGTAGCCCTGCACACCGGCCTCGATGAGGGTGTCGTGGTAGAGCCTCAGCGCATCCATCGTCGTGTCTGCCTGCACGTCGGCATCCGCACTCTGCGAGCAGAAATACGCGATATCGTGCGTGCCGTTGCCGCCCATGGTGTTCTGCCAATCGAAAGCGATGATGTCGTCTCGGCCGTCCACCTCCACGAGAAACAGATTATCGGTGCGGTAGTCGCCGTGAACGATGGTCGGCTCACCGCCGAGCGCATTGAGGAACAGATCGATGTACTGCTCGGTGATCCTGCGCACCGTGTCCGCACGGTTGCCGCTGAACTGTTCCGGAAAGCGGTCCATCGCCGGCTGCACGCCGGGTCGAAAGATCGCGTCGCGGCGGAAAAGAATGCTGCGCATGTCGATCTGATAGAGCAGCCAGTCGAATTCCGATGCACGCCCCCAGAACCGGCCGTGAAGCTCAGCAGCCCGGCGGAACGCCACCAGCATCTGCTCGGGCGTGCAGGTGATGAGCTGGTCGCCGGCTGTAGCATCGCCCAGATCCTCAAGCACCAGCAGAAAATCCTGCGTCTTCTCATCCACAGCTGCGTACAGTCCACGCGGGATGGGTATCGGCGTCTGGGCGGCCAGATGCCGGTAGAAATTGACCTCGTTGCGGTAGAAGTTGAGCCCCTTGGAGAGGGCGGCGTTGTCTGTGCGGGCGACGCACTTGACGATCACCGTGGGCTGATCTGAGGACGCAAGAGTAAGCCGCGCCCTGGCGATGGACGACATCAGCCCCACGCCCTCCCCCAGCGTGAGAATTTCGGTGGCCGTTATGGGCGCATCAAACAGGTGACCGATGGTGGCGTTCGCCACTTCCGGCGTGAACTCCTCATAGCGCTCGATGACGATAGACACTCAGGGTTCCTCCCCGCTTACCTCTATCCACATCATATCCCGGATGTGAGTTGTCCACCGCGCCGTATTTTTATATAGTCCTGTATAGTTTTACGGAGAGCACCTATGGCAGAGCTGCTGGAATCCTGGCCGCAACCCGACATTGGCAACCACCCCATCCGCGGCTACCGCTATACCTCCACCGCATTCCTGCGCCAGGAGTGGGAAGGCATGTGGACAAAGGTCTGGCTGTTGCTCGGTCGCGAGGCAGAGATGCCCCAGCCCGGTGACTGGCAGATGGAGGCCGTAGGCCCCGAAGAGATTCTCATGGTGCGCCAGGCCGACGGCGAGGTGAAGGCGTTCTACAACGTCTGCCAGCACCGCGGCAATCCATTGGTGTCAGAGCCGAAGGGGCACGTGCGCCAGCGTTTCGTGTGCAAGTATCACAGCTGGGCATTTCTTCCCGACGGCGAGCTGAATTTCGCACCGGACAAGAACGACTTTCCGGAAGGAGATCCCTGCGGCAAGGTGCGGCTGGTGGAGCTGAAGTGCGAAGCCTTCGCCGGTTTCGTCTGGGTGAACATGGACCCGAACGCCGACAGCCTGCAAAGCTACCTCGGCCCCATCTGGGATGAGTGGGAAAAGCGCGAAATCCACACCTGGAAGCGCACCATGGCCAATTCCACCACCCTGCCGTGCAACTGGAAAATCGTCATCGACAACTTCAACGAGTCGTACCACGTGCCCACGGTGCACATGCGCACAAAGCCCGGATCAGATCGGAAGAAGATCGTCGGCAACGTCGACACCTACTACAAAGAAACGCGTTTCGATCTGTCTGAGGAAGGCCACAACCGCATGGTGATGAAAGGTGGATACGCCGCCGGTCACACCGACGCGGACGGCAACATCGCCGAACCGCTTGCCGGCCTGCTGCGCTACTGGGAGCTGGACCCGAACGACTTCAAGGGCCACCCGGAGAAAACACGCGAGGCTCTGCAGGCAGCCAAGCGCAGGCTCGGCCCTGAACGCGGCTACAGCCACTATGCCAACGTGCCCACCGAGCAGCTCACCGACGCTTTTCACTACACCCTGTTTCCCAACTTCGCCGTATCGCTGTGGTCTGACGGGTTTCACTTTCTGCGCGTGCGGCCGCATCACCGTGACCCGGAGCAGTGCTACTTCGACAACTGGTGGTACTCGAGCCCGGCGTCGCTGGCCGAGCCTGCGTCACTGCAGCGCTCGCACGCGCGAGCAGATATCGATGAGAAAACCGGCGAAGCCAGGGTGCGGCAGATCGACCCGCAGCGCGAATCCATCGGCCCCGCGATCGAGGAGGATGTGGACGTCTTCGTCACGCAGCAGCGCGGCTTTCGCTCACGCGGTTTTCAAGGCGTCTACCTGTCCAACCAGGAGAAGCGCATACGCCGATACCACGAGCTGATTGACCATTACATCGAAAAGCACGTGGGCCCCGTGGTGCAGGAATAAACACCGCCGGGCAGTTAATGTTCTCGCATTGACAACCCGCAGCCCAGGCGCATAATCCGCGCCCCGCTCGCAACCTCGGGCAGCAGATGGAAAGCTCCTGCAGGTGACCACACGAATCACCACCGCTCTGATCATCGCCGCCCTGTTCTGCGCCTGCCCGCCTGCCGTACACGCCGAAGAACGAGCTGCTCTTGGCCGGCCGCCTCCAGAGATGCAACCGGTGCTGGAAGACGCATCGCTGGCGACAGTGTCTACGCTGCGCACCCTCGTGTCGTTGTCGGCAGATCTGCGCGCGGATATCCAGAAGCTCAACCGCCAGGCGGTGAAAGCGGAAACCGCCGCCGAGAAACAGCAGATTCTCACGCAGATAGAGAAGCTCAGCACGGACCTTTCCGCAACCCAGCGCAACATCGAAGAGCTCGCTGCAGGAGCGCACCTGGACTCTATCCGCACGACTACCGAGGAAACCTTCGACTTCACGCGCGAGTTGTTTTCCTTGCTGGAACCCGCCATCAACGAGATGAAGGACATGACCAGCCACGTTCGGCAGAAGGCCGAACAGCGCGAAAAGATCGCCTACTTTGAGGCTCGAGTACCCATCACCGAAACGGCGATCAGCAATCTCAACGCCCTGCTGGCGGACACGCAAGAGAAGGAACTTCGCCAGGCCCTCACCGACCTCCAGACGAACTGGAAAAAGCAGGACACATTTCTGCGTGCCGAGCTGCAATCAGCACGTGTACAACTCGCAAAGCTGGAGGCGTCGGAGCAGACGCTGGCCGAAGCATCCGAAAGCTACTTGAAGTCCTTCTACCAGAACCGCGGGCGCTACCTCGGGCAAGCGCTGTTGGCGGTTGTGGCTGTGCTGCTCCTTTCCCGGTTGCTCATGAAAGCGCTGGTACGCTTCGTCAGCGGCTTTCAGCAGGCCAACCGGCCGCTGCGTCTTCGTCTGGTGGACCTGGGCATCCGGCTACTCACCGTGATCCTGGCAATCGCCGGCCCGATGGTCATCTTCTACCTCGCAGAAGACTGGCTGCTGTTCAGCCTCGGTCTGCTGCTGCTCATCGGCATCGGGCTGGGCCTACGCCAGGCGGTACCCCGTTACTGGCACCAGGTGCAGCTCTTTCTCAACGTCGGCACAGTGCGCGAAGGTGAGCGTGTGCTTTACGCCGGCCTGCCCTGGCGTGTGCGGCAGATCAACGTCTATACCATGCTCGACAACCCGGATCTCGGCATCAGCCAGCGCCTGAAGATCGACGACCTCGTGGACCTGCGCTCCCGTCCGTTGCATCGCAACGAACCCTGGTTCCCCTGCCGGCTCAACGATTGGGTACGGCTCGACGATGGCTCCCGGGGAAAGCTGGTCGGGGTTTCGCAGGAATTCGTGGAGCTGGTGGAGCGCGGTGGCGCGCACAAGACTCTGACAACCCAAGATTTTCTCAATCACGCGCCGCTGAACCTCAGCGTCAACTTCCGATTGAAGGAAAGCATCGGTATTTCTTATGACCTGCAGCACGAAAGCGTCACAACAGTTCCAGAACTGCTGCGCGCACACGTCGAGCGGCGTCTGGCGGATGAAGGCTATGCCGACCAGCTCCTCAATTTACGCGTGGAGTTCGAACGCGCCGCGGAGTCATCCCTGAATCTCGTCATCATCGCCGACTTCCGCGGCGAGCTGGCCGAATTCTACAATCGGTTGCGGCGCAGCCTGCAGCGCTACGCCGTGGAAGCTTGCACCGCACACGGATGGGAAATTCCGTTCACCCAGATTACGCTGCACAAAGCCACCTCCCCCTGACCGGGGACAATGCCAAGGAGTACAACGCATGCGAATAGCGATTCTCTCAAGAAACCCCAGGCTCTATTCCACCCGGCGGCTGATTGAAGCCAGCCAGGCGCGCGGCCACGAGGTGCAGGTGTACGACGTACTGCGCTGCTACATGAACATTGCCGCAGGCAAGCCAGAGATCCACTACAAAGGCGAAGCCATCGGGCCGTTCGACGCGGTGATTCCGCGCATCGGCGCGTCGGTAACTTTCCACGGCACCGCCGTACTCCGACAGTTCGAGATGATGGGCGTCTACCCATTGAACGAATCGGTGGCAGTCACTCGCTCGCGGGACAAGCTCCGCTCGCTACAGCTTCTGTCGCGCAAAGGTATCGGCATGCCGGTATCCGGCTTTGCCCATTCGCCGGACGACACCGAAGACCTGCTCAACTTGTGCGGTGGTGCACCCGTGGTGATCAAGCTGCTGGAGGGCACGCAGGGCATCGGCGTGGTGCTGGCCGAAACCCGCAAGGCAGCGGAAAGCGTCATCGAGGCGTTCCGCGGCCTGGATGCGCAGATTCTGGTGCAGGAATTCATTGCCGAAGCCGGCGGCTCGGATGTGCGCTGCCTTGTGGTGGGCGACCGTGTGGTGGCGGCTATGAAGCGTCAGGGCAAGGAAGGTGAGTTTCGCTCCAACCTGCATCGCGGCGGCACTGCCAAGCTGACAAAGCTATCCAAAGAAGAACGCGACACGGCGGTGCGCGCCGCCAAAGTGATGGGATTGAACGTCGCCGGTGTGGACCTCCTCCGCTCCGACCGCGGGCCGTTGGTGATGGAGGTGAACTCCTCACCGGGCCTGGAAGGCATCGAAGCTGCGACGGCTAAGGACGTGGCCGGCATGATTGTCGAATTTGCCGAGCGTCACGCACGCCCTGGCCGTACCTACACCCGGCGCACGCGGTGAAAACGGCGGGAGGCTTCGTATCCTCTATGAAGCCTCCGCTGCCGGCTTCGCCCTGCGAAACCACAGGCCATCCCGGCTGTACAGCGCCCACGCATCCCGCACCCAGCGGATGAGGGCAAACGCGAGCCACAACGACCAGCCGAGCATGGCGGCGCGGTACACCCACAAGGGCACTGACAGTACCCATGGTGTATGCGCATCCTCCCCCAACACGTCTACGAACCAGCGGTAGAAATACGACGACGAGCCATTGCCTTCAATGCGCATGTCCGGCGACGACAGAAGCGCCAGCGGCACGCTGACGACCAGCGCGATGACAGCAATCACACCCATCAGAAGTCCCGACACCTGGAGCAGGTTTTTCAACCGCGCATCCCCTACCCGGGACATCAGCGCCGGCCGCGCGGCAAGCGCCAGCACCCACAGCAGCATGAGCACTGCCGAGGGCAGGCTGCACACGCTCAGGCCCAGCGCCAGCAGCAAAGCATCTGCGCTGGAGACGATGCTGCCCGGCACCCGAGCCACCGCCAGAGCAAGCACCACCATGACGAGGGCCAGCCCCCAGTAGAGCATGGCGGGGCCGAGGGTAGGACCGCCCAGCAGCAGCACCCAGCGATCCTGCGGCATGCGCACCGTCGTCGTCACGTTGTGCGCATCCGATGCAAAACCCGGCGTGGCAAACTCCTGTCTGGCGCGAAGTCCGTCGTCGCTGGTCCAGGTCAGCGCATATTCGATATCACCGGGCACCAGCGGCAACAGCAAACGGCTGCCGTTCAACGCCAGCGGCACGTCATCGCCATCGATCATCACCGCGTTGAGCACCGGCTGCACGCCGGCCAGTTCCAGGGCATAGGTGCCGCCCTCGCTGGCTTTCATCTGCACTACGAGCTGATGTTGCACAGCGCGATCGCCGGGCACGATGTCGTAAGCGACATGCTCGACGGTGACTGTGCTGCCAGGCACCGGCTCCGTCGCAGAAAGCGTGAGTTTCAGCGTCTCGCCGGGCCGCGGCTGAAACAGCAAGCCTTGCGTTGCTTCGGCAAACAACGGCGGCACGCCGTCGTGAGACACGTGCCAGAGGTTGGTCGTCTCCACTTGCCAGCGCTCTGCCACACTCCAGTCATCGGCAGCGGCCAACGACAGCTCGGTCTGTCGCGACAACACGCTGTCCCACGCTACCGTGCCGTCGCGCGGACCGAATACGACGGCGACCGCGCCGTCGCGAGGTTCAAAACGGCCATCGAGTACCGACTCACCCGGCAGCAAGGGCACGCTGACCGTAAACCCACCAGCCGCAGGTGCTTCCCGTCGCACGACGGTATGTACGGTCCATTCCTGATCGAAGCGCAATTGCCGATGCACACGTACGAACGGCTTGGCGGCGTCGGGCTGCAGGGTTTCCGCAGACTCGGCGTTGCTTTGCGCACGACGATCGAAGCCGATGCTGCCGCGTGTTGCACGGCCCGCGGACAAGCCGGATAACTGCCAGCCCTGATCCACGCGGGCGTCAATGGCGGCAGGCACCAGCGGCAGGCGCACTTCGAAACGATCGAGGGATCGCACCTCACCCCGCAGCGCCAACACATGCCGCCCCGCCGGCACCACCACGTGTAACTGCTCTGCCTGACGCGCCGCGATCGCCGCGGCACCATCCAAGAGAATCTCTTCCGGCGCCCAGACATCGCTCGATGGCACCGGAACACTTACCTCCTGCGCGGCATGGACAGCAAGGCCAAGGCTCAGACGATCCCGCTGCAGCTCGATGACAAGGTGTTCAACCCCTGCGCACTGCGGAAAGCATGGGTCCGGTGCCAGCAAACGCCGCTCAAGCTCTTTGAGCACTTCCGGGGCGGGCGTTTCCGCCTGCACGGGCGGGGCAACCGGCACCGCCAGTACAAGCAACGCCAATGGCAGCAGTGCCCGAAGCGGCACAGGAAGTCTCTGCCGAGCCGGACCGATCAGGGCAATGCTCAACCCTGCCACCACCGCCAGCGCCAGCGCCGCCGCCAGCACGTGACCGAGCCGCACCCACAGCGGCGATGCCAGCGTCAGGGACATGCGCTGCTCCTCGGAAACCGGCCCGCTCCACTCCAGAGACACGCGGCGCCACTGCCACTCCGGCTCGCCGGGCCCCGTCTGCAGACGCAGACCTTCCCGGTACTTCGGCACTTCCCGCCGCGTGGCGGTGACCACGATTTCCTCGATGGGCGCCGAACTGCGCGCCTTGGGGGACATTGGCAAGGCCATATCCTGCGCAGAGTCCATCTGCACGCTTTCGACCGCATATTCCTCGTAAGCCGGTTGGCCATAAGGCTCGAGTTGCGGGTACATGGCCTGCTGGGCAAAAGATACGGCGAGGGTAAGCGTCGCCAGCAGCGTGCCCGTGAGCCACAGCATGGCCAGCGCCTGCACAATCGTGCGTGCTTTAACATGTTCGAGACGGCTAAGCACGGCAACCAGCCCCACGCCTACCCCCCATGTGAGCGCCACGCCGTTATGATCCGGCAGCACGAACACGAGCGCTGCCGTCGCCAGCACCGCGAATGGCAGGCGCAGAAAACGCATCGCCAGCACGGCGATCAGCACCAGCGTGAATACATCCCACAAGGTCCAGCGCGACAGCCACGCATCCGGTGCGCGATCCACGCCGCGGGTCCACAGCAGCCGCCATCCCGGCGGCAACTGCAGCGAGGCACGCAGATCGGTGGCATCCGCCCATCCCCCCGCAGCAGTCATCTCCGTACCGGCAGGCAGGGTGCCAAGGGCTGCCAGCGAAACGTCGCCCTGTTGTACCGCCACGCCGGGTTCACCGCCCAGCACGGTGTTGACGAGCTGCAGCTCGCCATCTACCTCCACCCGCCCCACCGCGTAGTCTGCGGCCAGGCGCGCGGGTGCGCGGATGTCCATATCCAGGGTGTCGTGCACCACGTAGCGCGCACCATCGAACGACAGCCACAGCGCCCGCCCGACGCTGTAGCGGTTGGGCTTCGGATTGGTATCGCCCCGTTGCGTCTCAGCCAGCGTCAGGCGATCGTCTGCCCCCAGCAGGAATCCCGCCGCGCTGCCATCGAACGGCCAGGCGGTCTGCGCCAGCGCAATGCCCGGCGCGCCGCCCGCATCCACCAGACGCAACTGCCGGTCCGGCAGAAAGCCCCATACTTCCTGTTCCGGCCAGCCGTTGCCTGAGGACTTCGCGGCAACCTCCGTGTGCTGCCGCGTCGCTCGCGCGGTGACGCGTACCGCATGCTCCCCTGCTGCGAGCTGCACCTGCAGATTGCCCTCGGCGTCCACACGCGCCGGCAGCGGAGAGTCGACAGACAGCACTTCGAACCCATCCAGCAGCACCCGGCCGAGCGTCGCCACACGCGGCATGCCGGCAACGTGCAGCACGAGCTCAGTTGTCAACTGCATGGGCTGGCCGTCCTGCAGCAGGCGGAACACGTCCACGCGCAGGGTGTCCTGCTCCGCAGCTGCCACCGGTGCGTTCTGGCCGAGCACCAGCCGTCCACCACGGACAACAGGGCGTTCCACGCGTTTGCCGTCGAGGTTGAGAGAGAGTACGCCGACGGCATCCGGCAGGCCGATGTCTGCAGGGCGGCGCGCCCAGGACAGCCGCCCCGTCACGGTGTGTGTACCGGCATCGAGCAATACCGCCGGCGGTTCCCCGATCACCGGCACAGGCACCCCCGCAACGCGCACGTCCTCCGGTCGATTGCGCGCATCACCCGGCAGCGCCACGCGGCTACGGCTGTAGGTTCGCACCTGCATCTCGAACTGCAGGCCTTCTGCCACGTTGAGATCGAGGCGGCTGATCCATACGCACCGCCGGCTGCTACCGGTGGCCTGGTCCGCCGGGCAACGCCGCTCCGGGTGCGCGTCTTCTACCCAATCCACCCAATCCTCCAGGGCAGGCGGCACGTAAACGTCCGCCCACACCGGGAGGCTCACGAGCAAGCAGAACAGCAAACGGATAGCACCCATTACAACGCCCTCCCTGAATCTGCGTCGAGCATAGAACAGCCGGCGTCCAACCTCCACGACCCGCCGCTATTTTATGTACCGTCTGGACGGTTCTGTAACGAACGCCTAGACTGTCGGCATGCAAGGCCGACCCAGCAAACGCGACCGCATTCTCGATGCCGCCTCCCGGGTGGTGGAGAGCCAGGGTGCCGCGCACCTCACCATCGATGCCGTGGCAGCGGAAGCCGACGTTTCCAAAGGCGGCGTGCTCTACCACTTCCCGAGCAAACAGGCATTGCTCGAAGGCATGCTGGAGCGCGTGCTGGCCGAGGCGCGCAACGACGTGCAGACGAGCGGCAGCCCCCTCGGCGGCGTGCATGCGCATGCGCTGGCGTTCACTCGCCCACTCAGCACAAGCGACGCACACGCCGCACTCGCCATCCTTGCCGCGTCCGCCGAAGACCCTGGGCTGCTGGACAGCGCCCGGGCGTTTATCCGCGAGAGCGTCGACGGGCTGCGTGGTTCCGACCGCTTCGCCGATGCCCTGATGGTGCTGGTCGCGTTGGAAGGCCAGCGCATCATGGACGCGCTCGGGCTTCTGCCGCTCAATGCCAGGGAACGGAAGCTGCTCACCGCCACGCTGCTGGAGCGGGCAGAGGAAGCGTCGCGATGAGCCGATGTCTCGCGTGTGCCCTGGTGCTGCTCGTCTTCACCGCCTGCGACGATCGCAGCCCGCCGGTGCCTGCCGATCAATCCGTGCGCCCTGCCCGCGTGGTGACCATCGACCTCCTGCCGCGTCAGCAGCAGGTAACCCTGGTGGGCCGCGTGGAAGCCGCCCGGTCCATCGACCTCGCGTTCGAGGTATCCGGACCGCTGCAGCAACTGCCGGTGCGCGAAGGCGAAAGTGTGCAACGGGGCCAGCTCCTGGCGGCGCTGGATCAGGCGGACTTCGCGCTGGCGGTGCGCGAAGCCGAGGTGCAACTGCGCCTCGCCGAACAGGATCTGGATCGCAAGGTGCGCGTGCTGCGCGAACACGGCATCGCACGCTCAGCGGTGGATGATGCGCGCACCTTGCGCGAACTGCAGCGGGTGCGCCTGGAACAGGCCCGCCAGAAGCTTGCCGACAGCCGCCTGGCCGCACCGTTCGACGGCATCGTCGCGCAGCGTTTTGTTGACAACTTCGTAAACGTGACCGCCTCGCAGCCGATTCTGCGTCTGCACGCGGGCGGCGAGCTGCATGTGGTAGCCAACGTGCCGGAACATCTCACCGCCACGGTATCCGAAGACGAGGTACAGGACATGTACGCCACATTTTCCTTCACAGGCGACACCCGTTTCCCACTCGCTTTCCGGGAGAACCGCGGCGAAGCCGACCGCGTGGCACAAACCATCGAGGTGTCGTTTGGTATGCCGCGCTCTGACCATTGGAACTTCATGCCGGGCATGACAGCCACCGTGCACCTGGTGCTCGTTGCCACCACTGAACCAACCACCGTGCTGCCGCTGGCTGCGGTTGTGGCGGATACGGATCAGAGTCTCTTCGTGTGGGTGGTCGACACCAGCACCCAGGCCGTGTCGCGACGGTCGGTACGCACCGGCAGCACCACGCCTGAAGGCATCGTCATCACCCACGGCCTCGCGCAGGGCGACCGCGTGGTTACCACCGGGGCTGCAACGCTGCGCGACGGCATGCGCGTGCGGCCGATGGATGCTGGCCCCTCTTGAGAAGCATTGCCCGCCTGTCCATAGAACAGCCGCTGTACACGTGGCTGTTGATCCTTGCGTTGCTCATCGGCGGGATATGGGGCCTCAATAATGTCGGCCGCCTGGAAGACCCCGGCATGCCGTTCAACCGCGCGCTCATCGTCACCAGCTATCCGGGTGCCACCGCAGCGGAAGTGGAAAATGAGGTGACAGAGGTCATTGAGGCGGCGGTGCAGCGCCTGCCGCACTTCCAGCTCCTGATGTCGAAAAGTGTCAACGGCCGCTCCGAGGTCACCGTGGAGGTAGAGGAGTCGCTGCCGCTGCGGCGCATTCCACAGATCTGGGACGAGCTGCGCAGACGGGTGAGCGATGCGCAGCGGCTACTACCGCCAGGCGCCTCCGAACCTCAGGTGTTCGACGACTTCGGCGACATCTACGGCCTGATGTTCGCCGTTGCCGCACCCGGCTACAGCGATCGCGACATCCGCGACGTCGCACGCCACCTAGAAACCAGCGTGAAAACCGTAAGCGGTGTCGCCAAGGTACGCATCGACGGCGCGCCGCAGGAAGCCATCTACGTGGAGATCGATCACGCGCGCCTTGTCCGCCTCGGCCTGCCCGTGGATGCCGTGTTCGCCAGCATCGCTCTGGAAAATCAGGTGACGCCATCCGGCTCGCTGCACATCGACGGTCGGCGTCTGCGCATCGATCAGGTAACAGCCTTCGACAGCGTGCAGGACATCTCCAACCTCAGTATTGGCCGTCCGGGTACGACGGAGATCCTGCGCCTCGGCGACATCGCCCGCGTCAGCCGAGAGCGGGTGGAAGTGCCGATGGACATCATCCGCCATAACGGCGAGCCCGTGTTCACCCTCGGCGTGTCGGTCACCCCCGGCCGCAACGTGGTGGAGGTGGGTCGAGCTGTGGAGGAAGAACTCGCCGCGCAGCAAGGCAACCTGCCGTTGGGGGTGCGCATCGAGCCCATCTATGCGCAGCACGACGAGGTTGCGCAGGCGGTGTCGACATTTCTCAGAAACCTGCTGCTCAGTGTGGGCACCGTCGTGCTGACGCTGTGTGTTTTCATGGGTTGGCGCGCCGGCACCGTGGTCGGGCTGGTGCTGGGCCTCAGCGTGATGGGCACGTTTTTCTTCATGCCGCTGCTCGATGTGCAACTGCAACGCATCTCCCTTGGCGCGCTGATGATCGCCATGGGCATGCTGGTGGACAACGGCATTGTCGTTGCCGAAGGCATGGTGGTGGGCGTGCGCCGGGGCTACACACCAGTGGAAGCGGCGGAGCGTGCCGTACAGCGCACCAAGTGGCCGCTGCTCGGAGCGACGGTGATCGGCGCCACCGCCTTCGCGCCCATCAGCCTGTCCAACGACAACGCCGGCCATTTCCTGCTGTCGCTGTTTCAGGTCATCGCCATCTCACTGCTGCTGAGCTGGGTGCTGGCGGTCACACTCGTTCCCATGCTCGGCAGCCGCCTGCTGAAGACCGCGGACAGCGCCGACGAGGCAGCGGTGTACAGCGGCTGGTTTTTCACCCCGTATCGCTTGATGCTGCGCGCGAGCCTCACCGCCGCCTGGCGCACCATCGCCGTGCTCGCACTGGTTACCGCAGCGTGCTTCTGGGCTTTTCAGTTCGTCCAGCCCGGCTTCTTCCCCACCAACAGCTCGCCGCTCTTCTACATCGACTACTGGCTGCCGGAGGGTACGGACATCGTTACCACGGAACGCGCCGTCGTACAGCTCGAGGCCGACATTCGCGACGCAGTCGAAGTGGAGGCGCTCAGCGCTTTCGTCGGCCGCGGCGCCAACCGTTTCACCGCCATCATGAACCCGCAGCAGCCGAACGCCAGCTACGCACAGATCGTCGGCCGGGTACCTGACCACACGCAGCTTCCGCAGGTCATCCGCACACTCGGAGATGTGCTGCCCGCGCGGCATGCGGAAGCGGAGTTGCGGGTGTTTCGCGCCGAGTTCACGCCCGGCACCGGCATGAAGATCGAGGCGCGTTTTTCCGGCCCCTCACCGGAGGTGCTGCGCGGTCTGGCAGAGCAGGCGCTGACGATCTACGCGCAGCACGACCTCATCGACCGCAGCAACGACTGGCGGCAACCCGCGCTGACCCTGGTGCCAGCATTCGACGACGTGCGGGCACGCGCCGCCGGCATCAGCCGGCAGGACCTCGCGCAAGCGCTGGCCTTCGCCTCAGAAGGCGTACCCGTGGGGTTGTACCGCGACGCTGACAAGCTCGTACCCATCATCGCCCGCGCGCCTGCTGACGAGCGTGCCAACGCGGCAGGTTTGGCCGACCGGTTGGTGTGGAGCCCCAACCAGCAGCGGCACATCCCCATGTCGCAGATCGTTCCGAGCTTCGACGTGCAGGCGCAGAACACCATCATCCATCGGCGCGACCGGGTGCGTACCATGACCGCCATCGCCAACCCGCCGCGCGGCCACAACGCCACCTACACCGTGCTGGCGGTGCAGCCGGAGATTGAAGCTATCCCACTACCCCCGGGCTACCGCCTGGAATGGGGCGGTGAGCTTGAAGGCAACGAGGAAGCCATGGAGTCGTTGGGGCCGGGCATCGTACTGGCGGTGATCGCCATGTTCGTGCTGACACTGGTACTTTTCGGCCGGGTGAAGCAGACGCTGATCATCTGGCTGACGCTGCCCATGATCATCTGCGGGGTGGTACTGGGCCTGGTCGCCACAAACCTGCCGTTTACGTTTCCTGCCTTCCTCGGCTTGTTGAGCCTTATCGGCATGCTCATCAAGAACTGCATCGTGCTGGTAGACGAGATCGACAAACGCGTGGCCGAGAGCGACGCCAGCATCGACAGCATTCTCGCCGCGAGTGTGTCCCGGTTGCGGCCGGTGCTGCTCGCTACCGGTACCACCATCGCAGGCATGGCGCCGCTGCTGGCAGATGCATTTTTCATGGAGATGGCGGTGTGCATCATGAGCGGCCTGGCCTTTGCCACGGTGCTGACCCTGCTGGCCGTGCCTGTGCTTTACCGCATTGCCATGCGTGTTCCGTCAACGACGCCACACGCCTGAGGCGTTACTCTCATATCCCAGGCACCGATACGCCGCATCCACCAGCGATTGGCCGCGCTCGTTCATGAGAATGCCCGGACCCATCTTGTTCATCGCGTAACCGAAACTCATACGCGCCGCAGGATCTGCGAAACCGACGCTGCCGCCGGCACCCACGTGCCCGAACGCCGCACCGCCGAATATGGCGCTGCTCCTGTCCACGGCCTGCTCGCGGCGATTGTCCATGGACTTCATGAAACCGAGCGAAAACCGCGTGGGAATGAGCAGCGTGGCATCCAGGTGCGTGGCGACCGCCACCTCGCCCATGGCGGCCAAAGTGTCGGCATCGACGAACTGGCGTCCGTTCAGGCTACCACCACAGGCAAACGGTGCGTAGATGCGCGCGAGCCCACGACCGTTGGCCACCGCGCCAGCACCACCGATCTCCGCCGCGCGGCAGGCGCGGCTGTTGGGGCTGAAACCGCCCTGGTTGTAATAGGCAAGCGATGGAATGGAGCCTGCATCGCTCACCAATGCTTTGGTGAACGCGCTGAGCTCGGCTCCGCGCACGGGCTTGAAGGGAATCATCAGTGCAACGCGAGTTTCCTCCGCTTCCGGCAAGCCGATCCAGCACTCGGCCTGCGTGGGCCCCGCAATGGCTTCATGGAAGTAGGCACCCAGCGACTGCCCCGCCGTGCGCCGCACCAACTCCCCCACCGTCCACCCGAAGTTGGCCATGTGGTAGCCGTTACGCTCACCTGGTTTCCAGAACGGTGCTTCCCGTTCCAGGCGCTGAACCATGTACTGCCAGTCGCAGCAGCCTTTGTCCTTGAGCTTCTCCCGCATGGCCGGCACGCCAACACTGTGATCCAGCATCATGCGCACCGTGGCATCCTCCTTGCCATTCGTCGCAAACTCGGGCCAGTAGCGCTTCACCGGCGCATCCACATCGAGCTCGCCCGCTGCCACCAGCGTGTGTGCCGCCAGCGCCACCGCCCCTTTGGTGCTGGAAAACACCACGCAAGCGGTGTCTTCCTGCCAGGGTGTCTGCGCCTGCACGTCCTTCGTGCCACCCCAGAGATCGACGACGCTCTCACCCTCCACCGTGACACATACCGACGCACCCACCTCGCCCCGGGTTTCGAAATTGCTGACGAATGCATCGACCAGCGGCTCGAACTCCGGCGCGTAGCGCCCGCTGAGCTGCCCCGCTTGTGTGGTTTTCTGAAACTCCTTCACCGCTGCCCCGATTGCTGCACGTACACATTTCAAGCGTACCTGTCCTCGCGGCCAAGTTCAGTACAATGACCACGCTTACTGCCGGATGAACCGGAGCCCATGACCGACCCGTGCCTCGCCGACTATGATTGGAGTTCCTGGCAGGCTGAGCAACATGCCACGCTATTGTTCGTGCTACGCGGCGAGCAGATCCTTCTGATCCGCAAGAAACGCGGCCTCGGCGCAGGCAAGATCAACGGCCCCGGCGGCAAGCTCGACCCCGGCGAAACGCCGCTTGCGTGCGCTGTGCGGGAAACCCGCGAAGAAGTCGGCATCATCGCCGTGCAGCCGCGCGCCATGGGCCAGATCGACTTTCAGTTCGTGCGCGGCCTCACCATCCGCGGCTATATCTTCCGCGCCGACGACCACCACGGCACGCCGACGGAAACAGCCGAAGCGCTACCGCTGTGGCACCCGGTTCACGCGCTGCCGTTTGATGAGATGTGGCAGGACGACGCCGTATGGCTGCCCTGGCTGATCGAAGACCGCCGCTTCGCCGGCCGCGTGCTCATCGGCTCTGGCGACCGAATGCTCGAGCACGACCTGTGCCTGTTACCGGGCACGCACCGATGGGCATGGGAGTAGCAGCAAACGCCCACTGGTCGGCAATGCAGAATTCTGTGACACTCAGCCGCAGGCCTCAGGAGGTGAGACCATGAAGCGATCAACCATTTTCGTTCTCGCCACCGCGCTGGCGTTCGCCGGCACCGCCGTTGTTCACGCTGAAGAAGCAACAGAACAGGCACGAAAGGTGGAACAGGATCCGACCGTGTGCAAGCGCGTGAAACAGCTAGGCACCCACTTCAAACGCAAAGTGTGCATGAAGAAGTCCGAGTGGGCGGTTGCGAAGGAAGACAGCCAGGCAGCCATGCGCACCATGACCTCCGGGCCGCCGGGGCCGAAGTCGGGAAGCTGAGCCGCTCAGGCGACGATCTCAGCCTTCATCTTCCAATGGATCGCCACCCAGAACCGCAGGCGCCTCACAATAGGTCGTAAGGATGTAGCGCTGGTGTTCCTCGATGCGAGGCGTGAGCGCCGCTGCGATCTCCGGAATCTGTCCGTTCATCGCGAAGAACTTCAACATACCTTTGTTCTGCCGCGTGCGCGGCATGATCTCAGGCGGCGCTGGCAGCACGCACATGCTGAACGTCGCCCAGTACACATCGATGGCGGTCACCGCGTCACCAACAAGATAACGAACGCCCCGCTGCGCCTGCGCCTCCAGACGGCTGTCGATCAGGCGGAGTACGTCAGCGATCTTGCCGGGTGCCGCCTTACTTGCCGCCTCGCTGTAGCCGTACTTTCGCGCCAGCGGACTGTCGCTGAGAATGCGCATGTTCCACACCAGGCCATCCTCGCCGAGAACGACCGCGCAGAGCCCCAACACTTCCACCCGCTGCTCGAAGTCGTCGGGAAGCAACGGCGGTGAGCCCGGCGCGCCGAGACGCTCGGCCAACGCCAATTGCTCGATCCAGACGTTTCGCGGCCGCTCTTCGTTGTGCAGCATGGTAGGCAAGCTGGTCTGACTGGTGAGCTCGTACAGCTTCGCCTGCCGATCTTCGCCCGTCTCCTTGTCGACGCCCATCATCGGGTGCAGCGCACGGATGAGGGGTACACCCTTTACGTAGCAGATGTTCTTCAGCGCTTCGGAGTACATCGCCGGGATGCCGGGAATGAACGTCACCCGGGTGCCGGTGGTCATCGCTGCGGCCTGCTCCAGCGTGATGAATTCAGGGCTTGTGCTGTTACTCGACATGGGTCGTTCCAGATGATTCAGAGCGTACATTGTTGCGAGCGGCGCACGCTGGAGTCAAAGCCCACGTTTGGAGTCTGGCGGCAAGCCCTCAGCGTCTCTGCAACCCTTCCTTCTGCAAACGCCACAGGAGGACATCGAGGCGATCCTGACCGAAGAACGGCTCACCGCGAAACGCGCACGTCGGCACGCCCCAATGACCAGCCTCGTGATGATCCGCCTGATTTTGTTCGATGACCGATTCCAACCGCTCCGCTTCACCGACGGCTCTGCGGTCCATCTCTGCCAGGTCCAGTCCCGCACGCTCGGTGGCCTGCGCCAGGTGATCGCCCTGATCCCACGCCTGGGTGCCGCCCCAGATCAGCGACGAGATTTCATCCGCAAACTCGATGCCTCGGCCCATTTCTTCTGCGAGCACACCCAACCTCGTCAGGCGGTAAATGTAGGGTTGCTCTGCGCCGGTCTGGCGCCGGCCGTTTGCGTCGACCAGCTGAACCACCGGGTCGGGATTGGGCCACACGAAAGGCAGCCCCAGAAACTCTGCGACACGATGGATATCCGTGGCGAAGTAGGAGAACCATTGCGGCTGCACCTGGTGAAAGAAGTCGGGTGTGCGTATTGCGATGGGGTACACCGCGCGGAAGTTCACGGCTAATTGATAGGTATCCTGCCACTCACGCAGCCGCCGCGTAGCAAGATAGGACCACGGGCTGCGAAAAGACCAGTAGACATCGATTTCCAGCGGCTCGCTCATTTGTCTATTTACCCCCGAAAAGGCGCGAATGTATCACGCACCCGCACCAGCCGGGCGCACCCAGATCGGCGAAGACCACGCACGTTCCTGAATCACCGCGTCGAGATTTTCCCGCGGCGCCAGCCCGGCTCGTACTGCATCCCAGGTGGACCAGCGACAGGTTGGGTTTTCCAGCACGCGTGCGTAGTAGAACGCCTTGTGGCTCGCGTTGAATTCGGGGTCTTTCCACACCGCACGGAGCTCCCCTGCACCTCGATCAGCAGAGAACGCACAATCCGCCAGATTGACCTTTGCGCCGTTGTCCGGGCAGCGGTGGGTTGCCGGGTTTACGGCCAACCCATCTGAGCACGCCACGTCGAATACACGCTCGTGGGTTACACCGTTTTCAATCCAACCTTTGATGATCTGCACGCGCTGCAGCGGCGCCGACTGCGCATCACGCGCCGCCCACACCAGAAACGACGGCGTCTCCCCAGGCATCGCCGTCAGATCGCCACCCATTGGCACGCCCTGAGTGTACGCGCGGCTCAAACCACCGGTTTCTTCGAGCATGGTCGCGTCAAGCCCTTGGCCGGCAAAGAACCGCACCTGCATTCGCGGGCCTGAGGTGGCGAAAGTCTCCTTGCGGCGGAACGCGTCATAGATGGATTCTCGGGTATTCTCCTCCGCCCACACCGCCGCCAGACCAGACGCGCCGTACGCTGACGTGTTGCGCTGCAGATAACGTCTGCCATCAGAAGCAACGTAGAAAGACGAGCTGTCTGCATCGCTCAACTTCAGAACCTGCAGCTCATCATCACTGATCGGCACCGAACCACGAAGCGAGGCGGTGGAATCAAGAAGCCCCACCTTCGAAAAGAAGTTGGTCTCATCATAGGAACCGGCGGCCGTGTGCGTGTCGGATGAACCGATGAACCCATACTGGAACGGATTGCCCAACCCGTCTGCTTCCAGCGCCAGCCCTTTCTTCAGCGCGTCACGAACATAACCGCCCTCCGGCTTCGCCACGCGCAACGGGCCGCCGCCAGCGACGTAAGGGTCGATCTCGAAGCCGGCCCACTCGTCGTTCATGGACAGCGCCGGATGGGTCTCCGAGGTGCCCTTCACCTGCGTGATCTCCACCAGCGGTTCGTTGCGCGCGCGTTGTTCGTTGTGGCTCAGCGTCATCGGATCTCCTGCCCAGGTCGCCAGCTCGAACATCTGACCGTTGGACTTGTTCGAGTTGTGCGGAATCGCAAGGCTCTCTACGCCTGACCTTCTCAGACCGTCCATCCAGCTCCACAGGTCCGCCGGGTCCGGCGAGCGCAGCACGTTGAATGGCGCATCGGGCAGATCGCGGGTGCCACGGAAGATCACATTTCGATGCATGCTGCCGCCGTCATCGCGGATCGTCGAGTACTCATAGGCAGCGAAGGTGGTGAACTTTCCGGGTATGTAATGACGATCTGCAGCAGCCACCTCATCGGCCCACGTGGTGCGCAGGGTGTCTGCCACTGCTGCTCGGAGTGCTTCGGAATCCGCCATACCCTTTCGTAACCCGCCGATCCAGGCGCGAAACCTGCGGTTCGGGATGCTTGCCAGCGTCAGGTTCTCCGGCGCGTTGAGGTTGTGGATCGGTTGCATCGCCGGGAAGGCCGAAATCGCCGTTGAAGTATCCGCACCGGCCCGCGCCACCCCCAGAAACACGCCGTGATCCGTTACCGCGTAAAAGTCCAGGGGACGCACGAGCTGCATATCGAATCCACCCGGGTGCCGGATCGCCTCACCCTGCGCGTAGCGGTATGCATCGTCGGGCGTGGCCAGCGTGCCGAACTGGAAGGCGTCCATTGAGTAGGTGGTGTGCACGTGCAGGTCGCCGAAGTAGGCATTTCTTTCATACCCCGCTGCAGATGGTTCAGCGATTGCCTGACCTGCAGGCTCCTGGGCATCAGCGGGAGCGCGGCTGCTTGCAGCGCGTTCTGCGTCGGAGCAGGCGAAGAGCGCTGCCGCCACAACGACAAGCAGTGCCGATCTGGACTGTTTTTGAGTAACCATCTTCTTCCCCCACAGTACTGACATGACATCACACGCCGGGCGATTACCGCCATCTCCAACCTCAGGACCCCAACAGCTCCTCCAGAGGGTAGAGCGTTTTTCGTGGCACACCATCCAGCGGATAGTAGTGGGAAACGACTTCCAATGCCTCACTGTAGGATTCGATGTTGAGAAACCGCAGAAGGTATCGAATGTCTACCTCGTCGTGGTACTCCGCACCAAGCCTCATCGACAGGCACTTCATCGCCAGGAGATATTCCGCTCTGGCGGTAGACACCGACAGGTTGGAGCGCTCGACAAACGGGTCGAACTCGCCAAGATCGCTCATGAACCCTTTGACAGCATCGTTCAGCCCGCCCGCGGGATATCCTTGCATTGCGGCAACCTTGGCCGCAGCGCGTGGCCAATTTCTCGAACGAATAGCGGCTGCCTCGTGGACCGAGCGGCTAAATCAGAGCCATAATGGCGCCATATTGGAGCCATATCGGAGTCTGTCGATGCCGAATCTATCGATCAAGAATGTCCCTGAAGATGTCGTTGCGAAACTGCGTCAGCGGGCTGCTGATCACCATCGCTCGCTGCAAGGCGAACTCCTCGACCTTGTCTGTCGAGCCGCCGAACCAGGCAGGAACAATCCTTCCCGTACCGAGCAGGGTGATGAATCATCCGGATGGCTGACGATCGAAGAAGTCGCGAAGGAAGTTCGGCCGCCGCGGCGGAAGGCAACATCAGGCAGGCCCCTCGCGGTAGATATCATCCGCCAGGAGCGCGACCGCCGATGAGCAGAGAGCTCTTCGTCGCAGAGCCCGTAACTGCCTACGATACGCTCCCGCCGATCGTCGTGGATTGCAGCGTTCTGGCGGCAATCCTGTTCCAGGAGCCATCGCATGACGAAGCGCTCAAACTTCTGTGTGGCAAGTCGCTGCACGCACCCAATCTCATCGATCACGAAATCGTCAGCGTGGCGGTAAAAAAGGCTGCCGCCAACGCCGCAACAACGATCGAACGAGGCCTCGAAGGATTCAGGAAGCTCAGGCTGGCGCGGCACCACATCAATCATAGCGCGCAGTTTGAACTCGCCCTCCGCGAAAACATTACGGCCTACGACGCGGCGTATCTGCACCTGGCCGTCTCGCTCAACGCGCCGCTCGCCACCTATGATCGCGTGCTTGCCTCAGCCGCCAGAGAGGTGCTGTCGTCGAACGAGTGACCAGTGAGCGCCGATTCAAGCGCCTGTTCTGGCGTCGATCTCTGCGCGAATCTCTCTCTGACGCTCAGGAGTGATGGGAAAATTCCACACGATCAGCGCGCCGCCGAGAAAGAAGATCGACGGAAATGTGGAAAACAGAAAACGTAGACCAAAGAGCTCTTCCTCACCGTTGACAGCCCCAGGCTCCGCATTGAACCCCAGAAACGCGAGACCAAACATGGCGATCGCGGCCCCGATGGATGCCGTGGATTTCTGCGCGAAGGACCAGGCGGAGAAGAACAGCGCCGCCCGGTTTTCACCTGTGCGCAGAGTGTCATAGTCGATGACATCCGCCTTCATCGCGTTGGGCAGCATCTGGCTGAAGCCTCCGGACGCGAACCCGGTAGCCAGCGTGACCGGAATCATCCACCAGATATCGCCCTCACCCAGCAGCAGATAGAACGGATGCGTAAAGGCGATCAGCGCGAAGGCAGCCACATAGGCCCGGTGCTTCGAGATTTTCGTGGAAAGCCACACCCAAAACGGTACCGAAGCAAAGCCCGTAAGCATGTTGAGGCTGAGGATGTAGGGTGTTTTATCCTCCGCCCCCAGAACGTCCGACACGTAGAACAGATACAGCGGCGTGGTGATATTCAGGCCGATATAGCCAATCATGAAAGCGATCACCAGGCGCAGAAACGGCTTGTTGGTCACCATGAGCTTCAGCCCCTCGAGAACGCGTACGCGCTCCTGGGGCGGACGCACGGGTTCCGGCACCCGTGTGACGGTGAATATGATGCAGATGGGCATCAGGATGATGAGGGTGATGCCCACCAGGCGAAGAATGGACTCTGCATCGGTTGTGTAGGCAAACAAGGCAGCCGCTGTGATGGGGATGATCTGCGTGGCGAAGTTGCCGACGATACCAGCCTGCGCGCGCCACCCGGTGACTCGGGAACGCTCGTTGTAGTCGGTGGACAACTCCGCACCCCAGGACCAGTAGGGGATGATCACCAACGTCTGCCCAAGGCCCAGCACCAGCATCCAGAACAGCATGTGGCCGCCGCCCGCGCCTTCCGGCGGCATGAACAGCATGTAGATGGACACCATCATCACCGGGCCGCTCAGCACGATCCAGGGTTTGCGTTTACCCCAAGGTGTCGGCACGCGATCGCTGATAAACCCCATGAGCGGATCAGTGACCAGATCAACGATCCGCGCCACCAGAATGTACGTGCCCACCAACGCCAGCGGCACGCCGACATCGCTGGTATAGAAGCGCGGGATGAACACCATCACCGCAAACAACCCCATCATCACCGGCAGCTCGGTCAAGCTGTAGTAGAACAGCGTGGAGTTCTTCAGCCGCTTACCATCGTTGTGAACCAATGCGCCTCCCCTCAGCGATCTTCCTTACCGGTTGCAACCGCCGAGGCCCGCAATGGCACCGGCTCAGTCGTCGAAGCCCAGAAACCGAGCGGCCTCGTCCACGCTCTTGCGCTCGGAGACTACAGCGTTCGCAGGAAAGCTGTCATCGGGCCAACCCAGCGCAACCGCTTTCATGATCACCTGGTCTTCTGGAATCTTGGCATGTTCCCGCACGACCGGCGACTGCATGATGCCCTGGCTGTTGATCACCGCGCCCAGGCCCCGCGACCAGGCGGCGTTGACCAGCGCCGTGGTGACCGCGCCACAATCGAACGCGGTGTCATCGCTGTCTGCCAACTCACGGTCGTAGGTGATGATCACACACACTGGCGCGTCGAACTGACGGAAGCCGCGCAGCACCCAATCCTGGCGCCCTTCTTTGTCTTCCCGCGCGATGCCCATGGCAGCGAACAGTTGTTTGGCAACGCCAATCTGGCGCTCGCGATGCGCCCCTGCAAACGGCTGGCCGATGCGGAACTCTCTCGAGTGCGGCACACCCGCGAGGTTGCGCTCGGTATTGCCGGCGCGGATACGGTTCAACACTTCACCGGAAACCACCGTGAAGTTCCACGGCTGCGTGTTCATGGAAGAAGGCGAACGCATGGCCAGGGAAAGGACTTCCTTGATCAGCGCTTTTGGCACCGGATCGGGTTTGTAGCCTCGGATGCTCCGACGCCCGAGAACGACATCATCAAACTGCACTCTGAATTCTCCGCGTGAGAAATGCGACAGTTTACGTGATGCAGGTGCGTGCGTGCCTACAGTTTACAGTCCTCCTTCCAGGCCAGAGAGGGTGGCGGCAGGTCAACGAATCTTCAATACCTCCGCCCCTAGACCAAGCGCAGGCCCGCTCAAAACAAGGTCAGATAGTTAACACGCTTCAGTTACAGCGCAGAGTGAACGAGCTCAGCAGGAACGACCCACCGTACAGTTTGCATATCATATATGCAATCTGTACGATTCGCCTCATGATCAGAAGGCACTTGGGATCCGTTCTTCGACAGATAGCCACACGCTATCCTGTGGTGACCGTCACCGGACCAAGGCAATCCGGCAAGACGACTCTGATTAAATCGCTATTCGACAAACATCAGTACGCCTCCCTCGAAGACCCGGACGAACGCCAATTTGCCCTCGAAGATCCGCGAGGGTTTCTCGATCAGTTTTCGGGGCCTGTGATCCTGGACGAAGTGCAACATACTCCGGATCTGTTCTCCTACATACAAAGTCGGGTAGATCTCAAATCTGAGGGGGGCCAGTTCATCCTGTCGGGTTCCCAGAACTTCCTGCTCCTGCGCCAGGTCTCACAGAGCCTTGCGGGGAGGGCCTTCATCGCACACCTCCTACCGCTCACTTTGAGTGAACTGCATGGACGGCAGGTACGCGCAGATGACACGATTAACACAACCTTAACCCGCACTAAATCCATTGCTGGCCAATGGACGGAGATCGCTCACAGGGGCTTCTACCCCAGAATTCATGACCGTAAGCTCCCCCCGGGCGAGTGGCTGGCACAGTACTTTCAAACCTACCTGCAGCGAGATGTTCGCACTTTGGCGCAAGTAGGAGATCTCGAAGCTTTTCGTCTTTTTGTTCAACTATGTGCGGGACGAGCAGGACAACTCCTGAACCTTTCAGCCCTGGGTAGCGATGCCGGAGTTAGCCACGAAACCGCTCGCCGTTGGCTTTCGATGTTGGAGGCAAGTTTTGTCGTTTTTCGCCTTCAGCCACACCACCAGAACTTCCGAAAGCGACTGATCAAGAGTCCGAAACTCTACTTCGTAGATACGGGACTGCTTTGCTATCTGCTCCGAATCGAAGACCCAGAACAACTGCAGTCCCATGCCATGCGCGGAGCGGTTTTCGAAAATCTGATCATCGGTGAATTGCTTAAGAACACGTTCCACGCAGGACACGAGCCCACGCTATCGTTCTGGCGAGACAACCGAGGTAACGAAATCGATCTGATCGTAACTTCGGGTTCCAGGATCACCCCGGTGGAGATCAAATCAGGCGCAACCATCGCCAGCGATTTCTTCAAAGGCCTTGAATACTGGAGCAAGCTATCTGGTGGCGACGGCGGGCTGCTTGTTTACGGAGGCGATTCCAGCAACATGCGGCGCGGCTTCACAGTTCGTTCCTGGCGACAGTGGCCGTGAGGAAATGGCGGAGCGGACGGGACTCGAACCCGCGACCCCCGGCGTGACAGGCCGGTATTCTAACCAACTGAACTACCGCTCCGTGCGGTGCCTCCGGAGACTACCTCCAGACGGCGAGGCGATTTCGCACATTTGCCGCGCATATGTGCTGTCGCGTGGTCACCACTTTCGCGCAGCGGAAGTGGTGGGTGCTGCAGGGGTCGAACCTGCGACCTACGGCTTGTAAGGCCGTCGCTCTCCCAACTGAGCTAAGCACCCGCTTCGATCATGCTGATCGGAAGGCCGCGTATGTTACCGGTTGACCGCAGCGTGTCAACGCAATCGTGGCAAATCCCCCGGCCCAGGGGTGTGTCGCTTTCACTGCTTGCGCTTCAGGCGCTGGTGGCCCTTGGAGTTGCGCTCTGCCGGCTTGATGTCGAGGCCGAACGCCCGTTCGCCCTCCTCCGCCTCCTCGGCCTGCCCCGTCTCTTCGGGTGCTGCGCACAGCGCCTGCTCAATGACGCTGCGCGCCGCGTCCAGGTCCGCTGACTGCACCAGGTTCTGCTGCGCCAGGGCATCTGCCGCGGCATGGGAGCGCGCCTGGCAGTCCTCCGCCAGCGCACCTGCAGGGATCAGCACTACTGCCATGAGGCAGGCAATACGTCGAAAACCGTTCATCTGTTCAACCTGAAAAATCGTCTTGTCCACACGGACTGTAACAGCGGGTCAAGCCACCGGTACAGGCGGCCGGACACGAACACGGGCTTGCCCTTCTCCAACGCCCGCAGCCCTTCCCGCACCACCGTTCCGGCGTCGTACCAGATGAAACCCGGCGTGGCGCGCTTCATCTCCATCATGTCCGCCGCTTCGTGGAATTCGGTGTGGGTGAACCCCGGGCAGAGGGCCGATACGTGGACGTTGTCGGCCTGCACGGTGGCGTGCAGCGCTTCCGAGAAGGCCACCAGGTAGGCCTTGGCCGGGCCGTAGTTGACGTCGCCGCCGCGGGCGATGCGGCCGGCGACAGAGGCGACGTTGAGAATGCGGCCGAAGCGCCGCTGGCGCATGGCGGGCGCATAGGCATGGCAGAGGGCCACACAGGAGGTCATCATCAGCTCGTAGAAGCGCCGCTGGGCTGCCCAGTCACGCTCCTCCAGGAAGTCGGGCCCTGCAGCGCCTGCATTGTTGATGAGGTAGTCCACCTGCAGGCCTGCCGCTTCAGTATGTGCAAAGAGCGCTTGCGGTGCTGCAGGGTCGGCAAGATCGCAGGCGAACGTTGCGGCACGGATGTTGTACTGAGCGCTTAACGCTTCGGCGAGCTCATTCAGCCGCGCCTCGCGGCGGGCGACGAGTATCAGGTGGCAGCCGCGCGCGGCGAGCTGGCGGGCGAACTCGGCGCCGAGGCCGGCGGATGCGCCGGTAACCAGGGCGGTGCGAGGAAGGTCCGTCAAGCAGGCGTGCCCTGCGGCAGGCTGCTGCGCGGCCGCGTCTTGGCAAGGATGATGCTTGGTTCCCGGGCCTGCAGGCGGAACGGGCAGCCGGGCGGCACCCGCAGCCAACTGCGCGCCCGCAGCGTGCGCGTGGTATCGGTCTGCCAGTCCACCGCACCCTTCAGCACGAACCCTTCACGCGCCTGGAAGGCCGCCGGCAGGGCGATGCGCTCGCCTGCGGCGGCGCGGATGAGACAAACCTGCTCGGCCCCATGCGCATGCAGGGCATCCACCTGCACGCCCTGCTCTGGCAGATGCTGATTGAGGGGAACGCTCAGCGGCGCCAGATCATCCGTAGCGAACTGCCGCAACTTCACGAAGATGGTGCAGCCGGGCTCGCTGAATGGCGTGTGCCGGGTACCTGGCGGGTTGCGCACGTAGGTGAAGGGCGCATAGTCCCCGTGTTCATCCGAGAACACGCCGTCGAGCACGATGAATTCCTCGCCCAGGGCGTGGTCATGTGCTGGAAAATGGCTGGCCGGGGCGTAGCGGACGATGCTGGTGGCTACTGCCACCTCGTCGCCGACGCGGTCAAGCAGGATGCGCTCCACGCCCGCCATGGGCGAGGGTACATACGCCTGCTCCTGCGCCGGTACGCACACGTACTCATCAAGGTTGCAGCGCAGCTGCATGGCGGGTCATTCCGGGTCGTTATGCTCGATGCGCACGGTAACATCTTTGCCGCTGAGGCACCCCATGAGCTCCCGCGCGAGGCCGTAGCGAAGCACGTCAGCGGTGCGTACCCAGAGCGTGGATGTGCGCGCCGCAAGTAGATCGGCCAACCACTCTATTTCTTTCGGGGTGTGGTCCTGACGACTGGCGCACAGGTCCAGGATGATCAACGGTCCCGCCCTGCCCTGTTTGGGGAAGGCATCGCTCAGCGCCTCGGCCACATCATCAATCGTGTAGCTCCCGGACAGGGTGGCGATCACCCCGTAGGGTTCGTTCCAGCGCAGCTGCACCGACATGGCCGATCTCCTTGACAACGATGCGCACGGTACTGACATGCGTGTCGACAGAAAAGGCGGGTGCCGGAAAAGTGTGACGCGCCGCACACGCGCCCTCGGGTGCTTGAGAGCGCGCGCGTGGTTGAACAAGCCGCTGACGAGCGACTTACATCGGCATTACATACCGTCAGCCAGCTCCAGCGCTTTTTCGTAGTGCGCGTGAAAGTGCCGTAGCTTCAGCTCGTTGTAGTCGCCAATGCGCAGGTGCGTGCGAGCGGTGGCTTTCTGCCCTGCGAACACGTGTGGCAGGTTGCGCAGGTCCTGGTTGAAGACCTTGGCCAACATGCCGAGCTCCGGCGCGTTGGTCCAGTCCTCGTCCGGTTCCAGCCAGTGAATCTCGCGCACCGGCGTGTAGTCGCCATCTTCCGGAATGGGCGCGAGGAACATGCACTCCATGATCGCTTCCTCGTGGTTGTCGCCGTTCGGCCGAAAGCGGTAGTTGATGGAGTTGAACGAGCCCCACGGGTGCCAGTTGGGGAACACGGTGAAGAAGATTGAGGAGTGCAGCTCCACATCCGGGATGTCGTCGGCGATGCTCGGGATCACATCGCGCAGCAGGATGCGTTGCATTTCCGCCCGCAAAGTACGCGGATGCGCGTTCTGCCCCAGCTTGTCGCGCACTTCCTGCGGGATGGCATGGTCGCGGCCGCGCGGCTTCGGGCCGTCCGCCGGCAGCTGGCCGCCACCGGCCCAGTCGCACATGTGCGGATTGACGTCCTTCAGCTCGCCTTCGAGCCAGTCGCCGTTGGCCGTGAATTTGCCGGTCTTACCCTTCGGTGTGGTCACCTGCACCACGTTGTCGGCGATGCGTTCGTACACCCACCCGTTCAGCGGGTGACGCAGGCAGGTGGTGCCGTTCTCGCCGGGCACAGGCTCCCAGCTCGGCATGCCTTCGCTCTCCAGCGCGCCACAGCGGATGGCGCGGGAGTAGCTGCCGAAGGCGTCGTACTTGGTGCACAGATCATGGGCGCCGCCGGTGAGAATCTGCGGGTGCGTCATGAGCACGTGGTAGGACTCCATGAACGCTTCCTGCACCGTCTTCCAGTTGGCGCGAATGACTTTCGCCACGTGCGCCATCTTGTAGCGGCGGTCATACGGCAGCATGGCGAAGTTGTCGCCGAGATCCCCCAGGTGCTCTTCCAGCGGTGCGCAGTCCGGGTCCGGGTTGATGAAGATGAAGCGGCCCCAGCGCGCCAGACGCACCTCCGGCAGCGACTCCTCATCGCGCTTGAGGCCGGCAAAGTCGTAAGCGCAGGGAATCTGCTTGAGCGAACCGTCCAGGTTCCAGGCCCAGCCGTGGAAGGCGCAGCGCAGCTCGTCCAGGGAGCGCGCCCGTTCCTCCCGCAGCTTGCGGCCGCGGTGCAGGCAGGCGTTGTAAAACGCCTTGTACTCGTCTTCGCCGCTGCGCACGATGATGAACGACATGTCGGTGATGTCGTAGGGCACCACGTCGCCCACCGCCGCGAAGTCATCCTCGTGCGCGGCTACCTGCCAGCTCTTCTTCCACAGCTTTTCTTTCTCCAGCTCGTGGTAGGCGCGATCCGTGTAGCGCGCCACCGGCACCAGCGATGGGCCGGGCGGTAGCGGGCTGTTGCGCCGCAGGGTGGGGTTGATGTGCGCGGCGTTGGTGTCTGCATCCAGCATGGCGCTGAACGCATCGTCCATGGTGCGCACGCTGTGATCGATCGCTTCTGCCATGGTCTCGTCTCCCTCGTTGTCTATGGACCCAGGTGGTTTATTCGCTTTCGGGCGCATACATGGCGCTCAACGACGCCCGCATGTCGCTCGGATGTTCTGAATTCGTGAAATCGTTCATCGCCGCCCAGCGCGCGGCCAGCGCATCCACGCTCATATCCTCGGGCCTCAGGCGTACGCCGCGGCTGCGCTCCCAGCGCACTTTCTTGAAGGCGCCGGCGGATGCCTCGAAGAGACTGCCGTTCTCCTCACACTCCGCACGCACGAGGTAGCCGATGAGCGGCGCGATGAAGGCCGGAGAGATGACGCGCTTGAATTCGTCCGGCAGGTGACCGCTGTTCATCTCCGTGGCGCCATAGGGTGCCACGCAGTTGGCGGCGATGTTCGCCTTGCCGCCCTCCAGGGCGATGCTGCGTGCAAGGCCGTGCATGCCTGCCTTGGCGGCGGCGTAGTTGCCCTGCCCGAAGTTGCCGTATAAGCCAGACGCGGAGGAGATGAATACCAACCGGCCGCCGCCCGCCGCCTCGAAGTGGGACCACGCCGCCCGTGCGAGACGGAAGGCGCTGGCCAGGTGCACGTCGAGCACGCTCTGCCACTGCGCGTCATCCATCTTCTTCAGGGTCTTGTCGCGGATGAAACCGGCGTTGTGCACGATGCCGTCGATGCGCCCCAAGCGCTCTACCACGGCCTGCACAAGTTCCGCTGAAGCTTCCACCGGGCCGGCGATATGCGTGGCAGCGCCGCCGCCATCGCGGATGCCCTGCGCTACCTGCTCGCCGAGGTCCGTGGTACCGGTGCTGTTCACCACCACATGCGCGCCGTCCGCGGCAATCGCCTCTGCAAAGGCGCGGCCAAGGCCGCGACTCGAGCCCGTGATCAGCACCACCCGCTGCGCGGTATCGCTTTGCACCTGATCCGCCATGTCTCCCCCCTGGACCGGATTGAAATTAATGTAACATGCTTCAAAAGGCCAGAACTCAAGGGGGGAAGCATGGGCCAGTACGACGCGCTGTTCGAGCCCATTGTCGTAGGCGGCGTGACCATCCCGAACCGCATCGTGCGATCCGCGCACGGCACCCATCTGGCAGGCGAGGATCTCATTGCCTACCACGTGGCGCGGGCCAAGGGCGGCGTGGGCATGTCCACTATCTCCGCCACCAGCGTGCACCCAAGCGCTCCCGGCGGTATCCCTCTCTACTCCGACGACTGCAAGCCGTTTCTCGAAGAGATCAGCAAGCGCGTGCACGCGCACGGCATGAAGCTCTTCCACCAGCTCTATCACCCCGGCGCCGGCTACGGCGCGGCGATGAATGCGCCGGAGCATTGGTCCGCCAGCGAGATCCCCAACCCCATGGCGGGTGTCGTGCCGGTGGCGATGAGCAAGACACAGATCGACGATCTGGTGCAGGCATTCGCCGACGCCGCCGTGCGGGTGCGCGACAGCGGCCTGGACGGCGTCGATATCCACGCTTCCAGCGGCTACCTGCTGCACGAATTTCTATCGCCGGCGCTCAACAAGCGTACAGACGCTTACGGCGGCTCGGCGGAGAATCGGCTGCGTCTGCTGATGGAAGTGCTGCAGGCGGTGCGCGATGCGGTCGGCTACGACGGCTTCGCCGTGGGCGTGCGCCTGCCCAACGAAGACTATGTACCAGGCGGCCTCACCGCCGAGCAGAACCGGGAGATCGCCCGCGCGGTGGACCCGCATGTGGACTACGTGTCGCTGCATATGGGCGCTTACTGGCGGTTTCACAAACTCATCGCGCCCGCGGAAGACCCGCTGGGTGTGGAGATGCAGGCCAACCAGGTGATTACACCGGTGGTCACCAAGCCCACCATGGTGGTGGGCCGTATCATGACCCTCGACCACGCCAACCACATCGTCACCTCAGGCGAGGGCGACATGGTATCCATGGTGCGGGCGCTCATTGCTGACCCGGAACTCGTCAACAAGGCGCGGCGCGGCGACGAGGCGCGCATCCGCCCCTGCATCGGCTCCAACATGGGCTGCGTGGGGCGCCTGATGAGCGGCCAGGGTCTGAGCTGCGTGGTGAACGTGGCCGCAGCGCTCGAGCGCAAGGTGAGTCAAGAGCCCGAAGACCGCACAGACAAGCCGAAGAAGATCCTGGTGGTGGGCGGCGGTCCTGCGGGCCTCGAGTTCGCGCGCACAGCAGCCCTGCGCGGCCACCATGTCGTGCTGCATGAGGCCATGCAGAAGCTCGGCGGCCAGGTGAACATGGCCGCCGCAGCCCCGCATCGCGCCGACATCGGCGCCATCACCTCCTGGCTCGCCGACGAGCTCGAATACCTGCAGGTCGACGTGCGCCTGAACTCGCTGGTGGATGCCGACGCTATCATCGACGCGCAAGCCGACGAGGTGGTGCTCGCCACCGGCACCACGCCGCGCAGCGACGGCTTTCAACTGGCCACACCCGGCGCGCCGGTGCCGGGATACGATCTGCCCCACGTGCGCAACGTGTGGGACCTGCTCGGTTACGGCGACACGGTGCATGTGCAGGGCCCGGCCCTGGTATACGACGACACCGCTTCCTACGAGGCCATCGCCGCAGCAGAAACCCTGCTCGACAAAGGCGTGCACGTAACGCTGGTATCCCGGGAACATGCGCCCGGCGCCGGCATGCCCTACCCGCCGGTGACCGCGGGTGCCGCCCGCGAGCGGTTGATGCAGGGTGACTTCGACTTCATCGGCGGGCACTACCTGCGTGCGATCCACGAGGACACCGTAGACATCGGCGTGTCCTTCACGGATCGGCTGCGCACACTGGCCGCACACACGGTCATCCTGTGCGGATACCACGAGCCGAACCGGGGGCTGGCGCAGGAACTGACAGAGCGCGGCATCCAGGTGCATCAGATCGGCAACGTCAAAGGGCGAGATGATATCCGCAGCGCCATCCACGACGGTGCGTTGCTCGGGCGGTCGATTTAGCCGCTGAGATCCTGAGGCTGCACGGTAAACGCCGCGCGCTCCTCGGACATCTTCACCCTCACCTCGCCGTTGGGGCCATGCTTGAGCAGGTCTACCACCTCGGCGGCCAGCACTTCCGGCGGCATGACGTTGAACTGCGGCGCCCGGTAGGCATCCGGCACGATGGCGGTATCCACCACGCCGGGGCAGATGACATTGATACGCACCGAACCACCCTCGTTGGCCGCAGCCACAGCGCGCCCGAGGCCGATCACCGCGTACTTGGTGGCGGTGTACATGGGGTCAGTGGGCACCTGGCCAAGCCCTGCGATGGAAGCGGTGAGCGTGATGGCTCCACCGGCTGGCCGCATCAACGGCAGCGCCACTTTCAGGCCGTGATACACCCCATCGAGGTTGACGCCGACGATACGCCGATACTGTGCTTCGCTGACGTCTTCGATAGCGAGCATGGGATCGTTGGTGGGCACAGTCATGATGCCCGCATTGAGGTGTACGAAGGTGGGCGTGCCGAGCGTCTCCACACATCCGTTGAACGCCGCCTGCACGGACTCCAGATGCCGCACATCGCAGGAGTAGAAGCGGCCGTCGATTTCCGCGGCCAACGCTTTGCCCGCTTTCGCATCGATGTCGCACACCGCCACCCGGCACCCATCTGCAGCCAACTGCCGGGCCACCGCCCGGCCGATGCCCGATGCCGCACCGGTCACCAGCGCTACCGTATCGCTCATATCGTGTGTTCTCCTGTCAGTCCGGCAGGCCAAGCACCCGCTTGGCGATGATGTTGAGCTGCACCTCCTTGGTGCCACCGGCAATGGTCAGCGACTTCTGATACAGCCAGCGGTTGCGCTGCGACATCTCCGCCGCATCGGCGCTGGAGCCGTCTCGGAGTCCGTTGGTGCCCATCACCGACATCATGAGCTCATCTCCCGCCTGGATGTTGAGCGCGTTGGTGAGCTTCACCGCAGATGAGGTAAACCCCGGCGCGTGCGCCTGCAGTTCCTCCACTGCCCGGCGCTGGGTGAGCCGTTGCGCGGCGGTGTTCACCTCGAAATCCAGCAGCGCCCGGCGCACGCCAACATCGTCGATGCGGCCGTTTTCATCGCCCGCGTAGCGGCGCACCACAGAGGCTACCGGGTTGTCCACCTGCCGGCCGCCTTGGGAGCCGGAGATATTGATGCCGGCGTGGGTGGAACGCTCGAACTGCAGCAGGCGTTTGCCCACCGTCCAGCCGTTGTCCTCGCCGCCGATCAGGTCTTCTACGGGTGCTAGCGCGTCTTCGAAATGCGTTTCACAGAAGGGTGATGCGCCGGAGATCAGGCGGATCGGCGACACGCGCACGCCGGGTTGCGCCATGTCCACCAGTATCAGGCTGATGCCCTGGTGCTTGGGCTTGTCGGGAGCGGTGCGGGCCAGCACGAAGATGTAGTCGCAGATGGTGGCGTCGCTGGTCCAGATCTTCGAACCGTTCAGCACGTAATGGTCGCCGCGGCGCTCGGCCCGCAGACGCAGGCTCGCCAGATCAGAACCTGCACCCGGCTCGGAATAGCCCATGGCCCACGCACCCTCGCCGCGGGCGCAGCGCGGCAGCCACTTGGCTTTCTGCGCGTCGGTGCCGAACTCAAGGATGGTGGGGCCGATGTAGTTCACACCACGGCCGGTGAGCGGCGGGCGGGCGCCGATGCGCGTGAGCTCATCCACCAGCACCCGATACTCTTCGCGGCTGAGCTCAGCGCCACCGTACTGCTTCGGCCAGGTGGGCACCGTCCAGCCTTTTTCCGCCATGCGCTCGAGCCACAACCGCACGTCAGGATCCATCTCTACCTTGCTGCTGCCCAGCGGCACCGGCCCGTCGCCACGGGCGCCGGGCGGGCAGTTCTCTTCCAGCCAGGCACGGGTTTGCCGGCGAAACTCCTGCAGATCAACACTCACAGCGCGGTCATGCCTCCATCTACGACGAACTCGGATCCGGTGCAGTATGAACTCTCGTCGCTTGCGAGAAAAAGTGCCAGGCGCGCCACCTCCTCCGGCTGCGCCATGCGGCCGAGCGGCACACCGCGCACCATGCGCGCTGCGTCATCGTTGCCCGGCACGTCCTGCAGCATGTCCGTTTCGATCACGCCGGGATGGATGGAGTTGACCCGCACATTGCGGCGGGCGTTTTCCACCGCCGCGGCCTTGGTCATGCCGCGTACCGCCCATTTGGAGGTGAAGTAGGCAAAGGCGTTGGTGCCGCCGACGATACCGGCAATGGACGATACGTTGACGATGGAACCGCTGCCCGCCTCGCGCATGAGCGGCGACACCGCGCGCATGCCGAGGAACACACCGAGGCAGTTCACGTCCATCACGCGGCTGAAGTCGTCCACGTCGATCTCGAAGTGCCGGCCCACCGAATAGATGCCGGCGTTATTCACCAGCACATCGATGCGTCCGTGGCTGCGCACCAGCTCATCCACCACCTCGCGCCAGGCGTGCTCGTCGGTGACGTCGAGATGCCGGTAGGTGCCGCCGATATCCGCGGCCACCGCCTCGCCATCATCATCGAGCACATCGGTGAGCCACACCTTCGCACCCTCCTGCGCGAACAGCCGGGCCTCGCACGCACCCTGGCCGCGCGCCGCGCCGGTCACGAGGCACACCTTGCCGTCCAGTCGTCCCATCACGCTCCCTCCCCCGGGATTTGCCGTTGCCCTACACTACCGCGCATGGAGCTTGACGCCTACTTCAAGCGTATCGGCTACCTCGGCACCCCGGCTGCGGATCTGCAAACGCTGATGTCCCTGCATCGCTGTCAGGCGCTGAACGTCGCCTACGAGAATCTGGATGTGTTTCTCGGCATACCGGTTTCCCAGGATCCGCACGCGATCTTCAACAAGATCGTGCACAGCGGGCGGGGCGGCTGGTGCTACGAATTGAACGGTCTGCTCGGCTGGGCGCTGGAAAACATCGGCTTCGAGGTTACCCGCCTCGTCGGAGCGGTTCGACGCGAGGAACTTGGCGACAAAGTGATCGGCAACCATCTCGTGTTGCGTGTGGATCTGGATTCTCCCTGGCTCGTGGACACCGGCGTCGGCGACGGCCTGATAGACCCTGTGCCGCTGCAGGCCGGCACCTACACGCAAGGTCACCGGCAATTTCGCCTGGAGCGCAATCACGAAGGTTTCTGGCGCCTGCACAATCGGCCTGGCGCGTTTCCCGCCAGCTTCGATTTTCTCGACACGCCTGGGGACGAAGCCCTGCTGTCGGCAACGTGCGAGCGGCTGCAGAGCGATCCGGACTCACCGTTTCGCCGCCATCTCGTTGTGCAGCGCATGCGCGCATCCGGCGGCTGCATGGTACGCGGCCTGACGGAGATCGATCACAACGACGGCAGCACGGCGCAGTTTGCGTCCGAGGGCGCGCTGCTGGAGCGCCTGGAAGCGCTTATCGGCGCCCTGCCGCCGCAGGCAGAAAGCCTCTGGCAGCGGCTGACAGCGGACGCCGCCTGAGGGTTGATGCGTCGCCTGGCAGTTCAGCAGCGCCCGCCAGCCGTGCTACCTTCTTGGCGCATTACATGACAGGGGAGCATCCATGCACACCAACGACCAGTCCGACGCCGCCTGGCGCGCGCGCTTGCGCATCCAGGAACTGCGCCATCAGTACGCGATCGCCACCGACCTCATCGGCACCGGCAATGCCGACGATGTGGCGCGCGGCACCGCCATCTACCATGAGATCTTCACGCCGGATGCCAGCCTGGGCGCCGCCGGCGTACCGGACGTCACCGGCCCCGATGCCTGGGCGGACATCGTCAGCGGCGCGCTGGAGGAGTACAGCGCCACCCAGCACCTGATCGGCACCCAGCTCATTACCGAGCTGCAGCTGCCCGCCGCCGACGGCAGCGGCGGCAGCGCCCGCATGAGCAGCTACCTGCAGGCTTGGCACTCCCGCGCAGACGGCCACCTGTGGCTCTTTCTCGGCACCTACTACGACACCCTCACCTACAGCGCTGAGCGCGGCTGGCAGATTGCCGACATGCGGCTGGTGCAGGTGTCGGGCGAACGCCGGCAGATTTCGGACTGAGCGCCGTGGCCGGGGCACACCGCATCGACGTGACCACCGTGGCAGACCTGTACCTGCGGGCGGCGGATCGTTTTGCAGATCGACCGGCGGTGATTTTCCCCGAGCGCAGGCTCACCTACGCCGAGCTCATCGATGCCGCCTGGCAGCACGCCCGCAGCCTGCGGGCACTGGGCGTCGACCAGGGCAGCCACGTGGGCATCCTCATGGCCAACTGCCCGGAGTATGTGGAGCTCTTGCTCGGCACCTGTCTGCTGGGCGCCTGCGCGGTGCCGATGAACGCCCGCTACAAGCCGCCGGAGCTGGCCTATGTGGTGGAGAACGCGGACCTGGAAGTCATCGTCACCTCAGATCGCATCAGTGAGTACGCCGATTTCGCCGCGCTGCTGCATGCCGCTCTGCCAGGCCTTGCTGAAGGCAGCGCACCGCTGTCGGTCGGCGCCGCACCAAGGCTTCGCGCCGCGGTCATGCTGGGCGGTTCCGCCCCCGCCGGATTCATCGACGAAGCTGCGTTCGTCGCCCTGGCCAGCAGCGTATCTGACGAAGCGGTGGACGCCTTGCGCGTGCAGACCAGCGTGCGCAACCCGGCCATCATGATGTACACCTCGGGCACCACCGCGCACCCGAAAGGCTGCCCGCTCGACCACGAGATGCTGGTGCGCAACGGCATCAACATGAATCGCACCCGCTACTTTCTCGATGCCGAGGACGTCTTCTGGGCGCCGCTGCCCATGTTCCACATGGCAGCCATACTGCCCATGCTCGCCTGCGCCGATGCGGGTGCGGCCATGGCGTCCATGACGCACATCGAGGCCGGCAAGGCGCTGGACATGCTGGAACGGGAACGGGTGACCGTGGCCTTCCCCGCTTTCCCTACCGTGACCAACGAACTCATCAACCACCCGCGCTTCGCCAGCGCCGATCTGTCGCGCATTCGCCGCATCAACAACGTCGCCCCGGTGGACATGCTGGTGCGCTTTCAGGACGCGTTCCCGCAGGCGGTGCAGACCGGCGCCTACGGACTCACGGAGTGCGGCGGGGTGATCTCCTTCAACCATCCTGACGAGCCGCTCGACAAGCGTCTGCACACATGCGGCGTGCCATTCCCCGGCATCAGCGTACGAATCGTCGACCCGGACAGCGGCGAAGACCTCCCCGCTGGCACCAGGGGCGAGCTGTGGGCCAAGGGATACTGCGTGTTTGCCGGCTACTACAAGTCACCGGAGAAGAACGCCGAAGCCTTCGCGGACGGCTGGTTTCGTACGGGTGATCTCTGCAGCCTGGATGAGGATGGCGCCATTCGCTTTCACGGACGGCTGAAGGACATGCTCAAGGTGGGCGGCGAAAACGTCGCGGCGCTGGAAATCGAGTCGCATCTCTCACGCCATCCGGCGGTGGCGCTGGCGCAGGTCATCGGCCGCCCGGATGCGCGCCTGGAAGAGGTGCCCGTCGCCTTCATCGAGCTCAAGCCCGGCATGCAGGTAAGCGAGGACGAGATCATCGATCACTGCAAAGGCCAACTCGCGAGCTTCAAGGTGCCGCGCGCGGTGCGCTTCGTGCAGGAGTGGCCCATGAGCAGCACCAAAGTGCAGAAGTACCGGTTGCGGGAACTCCTGGACGGGTGAGGCGTCAGGCGAGCTTCGAGCGCCCCGCAAACAGCACCGCAAAGAGCACCGCCAGCACGATGTGGGCCACCATGCCGCCCTGCTGATCGCCCGCAGCCGCCAGCGATACCGCGAGACCGGAATGAAACACCAGCAGGGTGCCGAGAGCGACGGTCAGCGCCGCTGCCTGGCTGCGCTGAAACCAGGTCCAGACGGACACGCTGGCAATCGCCAGCGCCGCGAAACCGTAGTGCATGGACCATTGGCCGCCGGTGCCGGCGGCACTCAGACCTCCAGGTCCGCCGATGAGCGACAGCGCCGCCATGGTCTCCAGCAACAGGTTGGCGACGAGCGCTGCGATGAGAAGGACTTTCATTGGTCTGCTCCCTTGTTATCCTTATTGTTTTTCTGAGCCTGGCCACCGGTAAGATCGGTATCAGACGCACCGTAACTCTCGTCCACTTCAAACACCAGAAACGCGTTGCCACCGCGCTGACGCCCGACGTAACCGTAGCCCGCCGTCACCAGCAACAGATCATCCGCGAGCATGGGTCCATGCGCATCGAACGCCCCGCCGGAGGTGGGCACGCCATTCACGGCGTCAAAGTCCCGCCAGGCATCGAACGCCCAGAGTCGCTCGCCAGTATCGGAGGCGTATATTTCCAGGTACCCATCCATACTGCCGGTCACCACCACGTCGTTGGCGGCGGTGATGGCGGAGGACAGGCCGTACACACACGGCTCCTCATCACAACGCGACGCACGGCTGTAATGCCAGCGGACGTCACCGCTATCCAGGTCGAGCGCGTACAGTCCGGGTTCTGGCTCGCCGGGCGACGGAAACTGCGCCACCTTTTTGTCGCTGTTCGGCGCGAACACCAGGCCGCGATTCTCATCTACGGCGAGCCCCCAGTGCACGCCGCCGATAATGCCACCGCGGCCGAGCCGGGTGGTCCACAGCCGCTCCCCGTTGCTCGCATCCACCGCGTGCACCTCAGCGGATTTCTGCCCGGCCACCAGCATCTGACGCCCCTCGGAATTGCGGGTGAGCACGGTTGCGGCGCCGAAATCCACGTCGGGCCCCGGCGGGTCGGGGCAGTTCGGATGTTTGGTCGGCAGGATGTTGCACGCCGCCGTGTACGCATCGTTCGGGGTGAACTGGGTGCGCCAGGCAATCTCACCGGTGTCTGCGTGCAACGCAAACAAGGCGTTGCTGGTGTCCGTGGTGGGGTGCGAGTAGTTCTGGCCGGTGCCGAAGTAGAGCAGGTTGCGCTGCGCATCGAAGCTCGGCGCTCCCCATACCGGCGCGCCGCTGGGTCCGAATTTGCTCACAAACCACCAGTGGCTGCCGGTCTTCTGCGCGGGTGCCTCGATGGTCGGCCGATACCACAGCTTAGAACCTGTTCGCACGTCGAAAGCCGCCATGCCGCCGCTGGTGGTGCAGCAACCGTAGAACGGGTTGAACGCCAGGCCCACCTCCTGCGAAGCAACCGGCACGAACACCCGCTCCCCCACCACGAGCGGCGTGCCTGAGTACCAGGGCAGGGGCTCGTCCGTTACCTCGGCGTGCCAGATGGGGCTGCCGTCGCGTGCATCGATGGCATAGATGCCGCGGATCCGATCGTTGTAGAGCAGCGCCTGACGGCCATCGATGCGCACCGGAAGGATGGCGCTGGAGATGTAGCCGTCGTGCTCGGCAAGCCAGCGCTCGCAACCCGTCTCGCGATCCAGAGCCACCACGCCGCGGCCCGGATCGCCCATGAACACCGTGTCTTCGGTCACCAGAGGGTAGGAGCGCGGCGTGTTACCGGCGAGCCCGTACACCCACTTCAGGCGCAGGCTGCCGACATTCCCGGCATGCAGAGCCGCATCGGGCTGGTAGCGGGTGTTGCGTGCATCGTACCCCCACGCGTGGCTGTAGAAGCGCTCGAGCGACGGCGCACTCGCAGCGTCCCCACAGGGCTCAGCCAGAAGCGGCGCGGAAGCGACAAGCCCAGAGAGGATGAAGATTCGCAATGCAAGCTTTCGCAACAACACCTAACGTCCTAGGATCAAAAAAGCTGGCCAGTCTATGAGGAGAGCATGAAAGACGCCAATCGGGTTCTGCGCACGTTACTGATTTGCACGCTGTTTGTTGCGTCCGCCGTTGTCCGCGCGGAGCCTATCGAGCTTACGCGCTACCTGCTGCGTGCAGACGATGGCCGCGGCACCACGCAGCAGCACACCTTTACCGCCACCGCCGGAACCGGCGAGCTGGCACTGGAAGGCACGGTCGATGGGATCTCCGTGCACCTCAACGGCGCGGTCGTACAGCCCGGCACCGTAACGCTGCGATCCGACAACACCATCGAAGTACGCGGCGAAAGCGCAGGCCCGCTGCGTGTTCGGGTGCGGCAAACGGCCGAGGTGAATCTCGACGTGCTCAACCGCATCCATTTCAATACCAATGTCAGCGACTTCGAGGCTGCAAGGGCGTTCTACGGCATGCTCGGATTCGATACGCTGTCTGGCTTTCCAGATGCCAACACGGTGGCAATGGCGAAGGCCATCGGCATCGAGGAGCCAACGGAGTACGACGGCTCCCAAGGCGGCGAACCCGGCGGTTACTTGCTGCACGGCGAGCTGATCGGCCTCGGCTTCAACCGCGGGGTGATCGATCTCATCGAGTTCACCATTCCGCGCAACGACGACCCGCCCTATCCCGCGCTCAACCGCCTGGGCATGGCGCGGGCGGTGTTCGAAACCGCCAATCTCGACGCGGACTACCAGACGCTCACCAGCAAAGGCGTACGTTTTCTGTCAGCCCCCGTAGCGCGCGGCGACGGCACACGGTTTGCGATCCTCACCGACCTGGACGGCACCTTCTACGAGCTGCGCGAGGTGGAAGGCGAGGTGGACGACGATGCCCCCACCCATCTGCATCGTGTAGGTGCGGTTGTCATCAACGTCAGCGATCTGCAGCGATCCCTGAGCTGGTACCGTATGTTCGGCTACGAGCGAAGTGCAGGTATGGCTGCAACGGAGTCGCTGGCAGTAGCCGAGGCCATGGGTTTCGACGCTCCGTTTGAGGTGCGGGGTGCGGTACTCACGCACCGGGAAGACGGCTCGCAGATCGAGTTGGTGGAGTGGCTCCAGCCGTACGACGCCACGCCACCCTATCCCATCCCGATCAACCACCTCGGCATTCACCGCATGGCGTTTACCAGCGGCGACATCGAAGGGGATGTGGCGCAGCTGCGCGCCCAGGGGGTAGAGATGATCAGCCCGATCACACCCTGCTGCTCCGGGCCCGATGCCTGGGGCGGCATCATCGCGTTCTACGATCCCGACGGCACCATCATGGAGCTGGCGGAGATGCCTTTCATGACGTGGCTCACGCGGTTCATGAACCTGTTCAACTGACCGGTTGGGAACGTCGAACGGGTCGATGTCCGGCTTCAGAACTGCCTATGCGCGCTTCGGACCGCCGCCGATCATCTCGGCATCAGACAGTTTCGACGCCTTACGGTCGAATGTAAGCAATAGTCCTCTACCAGCCATTGTTCCGACGCTGGCGTGAAGACAGTCAGCAAACTCAACTGATGATTCATCAAACAGGTGCAGCGCCAATTCCACCGACGCCTCATCTTGAAACTCCAGTTCTTCGGTTTCCAGGAGGCTGACCAATGCTCTGACGATCTCTGACCTGCTGAACTGATACTGAGTGCGCAGCACCCATTCAAGCTCAATCGTCACTGTCAACGGCACAAAGACCAACGCACCAGAGTCCGCCTCCTGCATGAGGCGAGTGACGGCTGCATCAGCCTGAGCCTTGTCATCTTCGGTGAGAACTCGAACAAGAACGTTCGTATCAACCGTTGCCATCTACAGTCAATGGAAACCAAGTTTGTCGGTGGGTACTCGCCGCTTCGCGCGGCGCTTCAGGCTCCCAGCCACTTCTTTAACGGATCTGGTCTTCGCCCGCATCACCGTAGTCCCGTTAGGAAGTATCGTAAACACGACACGGTCATGGGATTGCAGCCCCATCGCTCTGCGAATCTCCACAGGAATGGTGATCTGCCCTTTGCTTGTGACCGCCGCCTCAGCCATCAGCAACTTCCTTACAAAACGTGATTGGTAAGGATAGCAGAACGAACAATGCACGCAATGTTCATAGAGAGGCTGTAGTACAGCTCGTGTGATGAGCAATCCTTCTGATCCTGCACCCGTGAGCTGTTTCTTTCAGGCTGGCGCTGAGATGCGTGCCCGGTACGCACTCAGCCCGCTACCGAGCAACACCGCCGACAGCGGCGCCACCAGCGCAGACACGAGCGCAAGCGAATCCGCCACGCGGGCAGGATCCGCGAACACATAGTCCGTGGTGCTCGCCACCAGCGTCGGGCCGAAGCCGAGGCCGATGACGTTGGTGGCAACAACATAGAGCCCCGCCAGCACGCCGCGCATGGCGCTCGGCGTCACCGTCTGCACCGCAAAAGTCATCAGCGCCAGCGGCAGCGTAACGAAAAAGCTGGCCGCACCGATGACTACCAGCGCACCGCCCCCGGTGCTCTGCAGGGGTAGCCAGGCGATGCTTGCCACCACGCCTACTGCCGCGATGCAGCCCAGACGCAGGGGGTAGTCAGCATATCCCCGCCCCTCGAGAAAGCGGCCAACAACGGGCCCCGTGAGCACACCTGCTGATCCGCACACCAGGGCAACAAGTCCGTACACACGCCCAGCTTCGGCCAGATCCCAACCGTACACACGGACGAGGATAGTGGGCGTCCAGCCCTGCAAACCGTAGAGCACCACCACGATGCAGGGTACGCCCAGCAGGATGGCGAGATAGATACGCGCGTGATCTCGCAGGAACGCAAACACGGCGCGCCAGCTTGGCACCTCTACATCCTCCACGGTCACACCCTGCCGCGGCGGCTGCTTGAGGGTGAGCAGCAACAGCGCGATGAGCAGGCCCGGGATCGCCACCGCCATGAAAGTGAACTGCCAGGTAGCGACGGAGCCGAGCACAGGCATGTCCACGTGTGTAGCGCCCTGGGTCCAGGCGATGACCTCGGCACCCGCGATCATGGCAATGCCGGCGCCAATGTAGGGGCCCATGAGAAACACGCTCACCGGGCGGGCGAGCCGGTCCGGCGGGAAGTAGTCCGCCAGCAGCGACCACGAAGCCGGCGTTACCGACGCCTCACCCGCACCCACGCCCATACGTGCGGCCAGGAGCTGCTCGTAGCTGCGGCTCAGACCGCAGGCAAAGGTGGTGACACTCCACACCAGCACGCCGCCAAGCAGCACCCACAAGCGATTGAAGCGATCGACAAGCCGGCCGACGGGCACACTCATGAGCACGTAGGGGACTACGAAGGCAAGCCCCTGCAGAAAGCTGATCTGTGTGTCGCTCAACTGCAGGTCTGAACGGATCGGCTCCACCAGCAGGTTCAACACCTGCCGATCGACAAAGGAGAACGTGTAGGCGATGAGCAGCACGATGGTGGCATACCACCCCGCGGCCGCGGACGGCCAGGCCGGCGCTGGTTTGGGTGACGCCACGTGTTTGGCTAAGGTGCGTCGGGCTCGTAGGTCTGCCAGCTGTGGCGCCACACGCGCCACCCGTCATCCCCGCGCAGCAGCACGTCGAAGTAGCGGGCAGTGGTGCTGGACGCTGTGAGCGCACCAGGTTCGGTCACGCCGACGTCTGGATTCTTGAGGTCCAGGTGAATGGTGTAGTCGTACTCCGCCACGGCAGTGTCGCCCCGAACATCCACCACCGGCATGCGCAGCACATCGATGCGGTAGGTGGCTGTGGCGAAGACCGGGCCGAGAAACTCCGCATAGCTGGCAGCGCTTTCGATGGCGGGCGCGCCCGGCGGCAACAACCGCACGTCCGGGTGGAGCAGCGCCACGTAGCCATCTATGTTCGACCCTTCAACCGCCTCGCGCCAGGTCGCGTACAGGCCCTCGATCTCCGTACGGTCCGCCGCCGCATCGCGCGGCGCTTTGCAGCTCGCCGCAACAAGCAGAATGACGGCGGCCACCGCCAGATGGATGCCACGCATGGTTCTCGCCTCCCCGGAAGAATCATGGCATCGTGACCCGGACCCAGGAAAAACGCAAACATCTGAGGGGGAGACATGCGCAAGTTTCTGGCAGCAGCGCTGTGCGCAGCTTGCGGCACGATGCAGGCCGCCGAGAACATCGAATGGCCGGCCTACGGCGGCGGCCCCGGCGGCGGCCACTACTCCACCGCGGCCCAGATCCATCGAGAGAATGTGCACAACCTCGAAGTGGCGTGGGTGCATCGTTCCGGCGATTTCAAGGGCGGCACGCAGTCGCTGGCTGAGACCGTATCCGAGGAACTGCAGGGCAATCGTCCCACGTCGTTTGTCGGCACGCCGATCGTCACCGAAGGGCGCATGTATTACTGCACGCCATACAACCGCGTGTTTGCCCTCGACCCGGGTACCGGCGCAGAGCACTGGGTGTTCGATCCCCGGGTTGACATGTCCCAAGAAGGTTTGAGCAACTGCCGCGGCGTGAGCAGCTGGCGCACGAGCCAGCCACAAGGTGGCGCATGCGAGCATCGTATACTGCTGGCGACGCTCGACGCCCGCCTGATTGCGCTCGACGGCGCCAGCGGCACACGGTGTGCCGACTTCGGCAGCAACGGCGAGGTGGATCTGACAGACGGACTCACGCAACACAAGGGCAATGAGTACGGCGTGACGAGCGCGCCGGCAATCATCGGCAATCTGGTGGTGACCGGCGCCTATGTCACCGACAGCATCCGCAACGATATCCCCGCCGGCGTGGTGCGCGCCTACGACGTGCGCACCGGCAATCTGGCATGGAGCTGGAACCCGGTGCATCCGGATCAGCCGCAGCAGGATGCCCAGGGTCGCTTCACGCCCGCCACGACCAACGTGTGGTCCACCATATCCGTAGACGAAGCGCGCGGCCTCGTCATCCTGCCCACCGGCAACTCATCGCCCGACTACTACGGCGGCGATCGCAACGGCGAGCAGGATTACTACTCGAGTTCGGTGGTGGCACTCAACGCAGCCGACGGCACGGTAGCCTGGCACTACCAGACCGTGCATCACGACATCTGGGACTACGACGTGCCGGCGCAACCGACGCTTGCGGACCTCACCATCGAGGGCGTGACCCGACCTGCTGTGGTGCAGGTAACGAAGATGGGGCTGACGTTCGTGCTTGACCTCGAAACCGGCAAACCGCTGCACCCCGTGGAGGAACGGCCCGTGCCGCAAGCGGGTGCTGTGCCTGGGGAGTACCTGAGCGCAACACAGCCGTTCCCCACCAAACCAGCGCCGCTGCATGCGCTCGGTATCACGCCGGATGATGCCTGGGGATTTACCTTCTGGGACGAAGGTCGCTGCCGGGAGCAACTCGAAAACCTGGTCACGGGGCCGATTTACACACCGCCCAGCATGCAGGGCACGGTGTTTTACCCCTCCAACCTCGGCGGCAACAACTGGGGCGCGCCGGCGGTGGACCCCACGCGCCAGGTGATGATTACCAATACCAAGCACACACCGATAGAGATCAAGCTGCTCAAGCGCGAGGACTGCCCGAAAGGCGCAGCATTTCCTCAGGACGGCTCGCCCTATTGTGCGGTGATGCAGCCACTCCTATCACCGCTGGGCGCGCCGTGCACGGCACCACCATGGACAACTCTGGACGCCGTGGACCTGGCCTCCGGGGACATTCTCTGGCGTGTGCCCCTCGGCACGCTCAAACACCTGGCGCCGTGGCCGGTGCCACTGTTCGTGAAGAGCGGCCTCGATGCCGGCGGGCCGATCGTTACCGCCGGCGGGCTGGTGTTCATCGCGGCCACATCCGACGGCTACATTCGCGCCTTCGATATCAACGATGGCACCGTGCTGTGGGAAGAGGAGCTACCTGCAACCGGCAACGCCGTACCGATGACGTATGTGCACGAGGGCCGCCAGTATGTGGCCATCGCCGCGGGCGGCCACTTCACCTCGCCGCTGCCCTCGAGCGATCACCTCATGGTGTTTGCTCTTCCGAAGTGAACACCAGAAGCGCATTCCCCGGCATCCGGTCGCCGAACAGGTAGCCCGAGTTCACCGCCACGTGGCCTCGATACACCACGGGGCCGTCGGACTCGATGCTGCCGCCGCGGGCCACGTCGCCGGAAACGGAGTCGAACGCGCGGTTGGTGTCGAAGTCCCACAACAGCGCGCCGCTGGCGGAGTCATAGGCACGCAGGTGGCCATCGAAAGCGCCGGCGAACACCACGCCGGGAATCGCAGTAACCGCCGCCGAGAAGCCGGGATCACAGGCAGGCTTATCCGCCTCCGCGCACGCGTCCGGCGCCGGCGCAAACCACAGCGTGCGGCCATCGGCCGGATCAAGCGCGAAGAGGCCCGGTTTACGCTCGCCGGTGAAGCGGCCGGTGAACACCGTGTCTGCATTGGGCGCGTAGATGCGTTGCCCGTCGGTCGCCATGCCCCAGTGCACGCCGCCAGCGAAGCCACCGCGACCGATCTTCACCCGCCACACCAGGCTGCCGGTATCGGGATTGAGGGCAAACACGTGGCCGGACTTCTGCCCCGCCACCACCAGATCCCGCTCGCTGCCCCGCAACAGCATCGGAGGCGCGCCGATGTCCAGATCCGGTCCGTCTTCCACCGGGCAGTTGGGGCCGCCGCCGATAAAGCAGGCCATGTTCCAGGCGTCACCGGGGATGGACTGGTAGGCCCAACGACGCTCGCCCGTGCGGGCATCGATGGCAAGTACCGCATCGCTGGTGTCCGCGGCAGGCGAGGTATACGCCTCCCCCGTGCCGACGTAGATCTGGCCGCGGCTGGTATCCAGGGTGGGCATGTTCCACACCGGCGCGCCGGCCGGATGGTGAAGCTCGACGCCCATGTCATTGCGCTCACCCCGCGGTTGCGGTGCATCGGCAATCGAGTAGGTCGTCCAGAGGTGCGCGCCATCTTCCGCAGCAAAAGCCGCAACGCCACCCCGGAACGTGCAGCAACCGTAGCTCGGGTCTGCCGCCGTCGCCCACTCGCTCGATGACAAAGGTACGTACACGGTGTCCTCATGCAGGCGCAGCGAGCCGGTGAGGGTAACGTCCGGGTGATCATCCGCGCGCGCACGCCACACCTGGGTTCCATTCGTCGGGTCGATGGCATACACCGTGCCGCGGATATCACCGAAGTACGCGCGTGTGCCGTCGCGGCTGACCGCCAGGGCGCTGCGCACCTCGGCATCTGCCTCAAACGTCCACACCGCGCAGCCATCTGCCAGGCTGAGCGCATACACGACGCCAGACTGGCTGCCCACGAGCAGCGCCTCGCCATAGGGAACCGGTTGGCTGCGGGCTCTGGAGGCTCCGGGATAGGCAAATGCCCACTTGAGCTGCAGGTTCGGCACCTCCGCCGCTTCGAGCGCCGCTACGTCTGCGGGAATGAAACGGGTGCCTTCATCGGCCATGCTCCAGCCACGCAAGGACGGCTCGGCACGCGGCAGGCTCGTGGCTTCACACCGCAGCACCGGGCGGGCGGCGACTTCCACACCGCCGAGGTGGGCAGCAAGCTGCTGGCGTTCCGCTACCGAGAGCATGCTCGCCTGTTCGCGCATGACGCCCGTTTCCATCGCCTCGGCAATGGCGCGCGCGCCGATAATCTGAAACTTCACCAGGTGAGGGGCCTTCGGCACGCTGCCATCGTGGCAATGGGCGCAGTGGCTGTCGAACGCCGCCTGCGGGTCGAAGGCCACCGGCTCCGGCGCCTTATCCGGCGGCGATTGCGGGCTTTCCGAGCACGCGGCAGCAACGAAAGCGGCACACAGCAGCAGCAGAATTCTCATCACGGGGCCCCTCCTCAGATGCGCTGCAGTCTATGTGCACGCACGCGGAATTGACAACGCGTTGCAAATTTCGCACAACAGTACCGGGAGAGAAGAACAGGGAGTCCACCATGGCCGATCCGGGTACCGACAGCAAAGCCGCCGCCGATCTTCAGCGCCGCGGGCACGCAGCATTCAACTGGGAGGATCTCGACGCCATCGAGCTCCCCTCCGGCATCGTCACACGCATGTTCCGCATGACCGACGCAGACGATGCACCCACCATCTTCCGCGTGTACTACCCGCCGGGTTGTACCGTGGAGGCACACACCCACGAATGCGACTACACGGAAATCATCCTCGAGGGATCGCAACGCGTAGGGGCGACTTGGCACCACGCAGGCGACGTGCGCATTGGCCTGGCCAACCGCGGCTACGGGCCCCTCGTGTCGGGCCCGGAAGGCACCACGGTACTCTTCATGTTCAAAGACGGCCGCTGGCCAGCAAAGATCATCGGCAAGAACGATGGCGCAACGCTCGGCAGCGATGTGATTGAGGCGCACGTCGCACAGAAGCGCGCCGCAGGAGACGCCTGAGGTGGAGATCACCAACGAGCACATGGTGCGCATGCTCACGCAGATGCTACGCATCCGCGAGTTCGACGAACGCGCCGCCCGACTCATGGAGCAGGCCCGGGTGAAGGGCTCCGTGCACCTGTACTGCGGCGAGGAAGCCATTGGTGTGGGTGTGTGCGAATCGCTCCGCGCAGACGACTACATCACCTCCACCCACCGTGGCCACGGCCACCTCATCGCCAAAGGTGGCGACCCCAAACGCATGTATGCGGAGCTCTTCGCCAAAGCCAGCGGTTACAACGGCGGCAAAGGCGGCTCCATGCATCTGGCGGCGCTCGATCTCGGCATCATCGGCGCCAACGGCATTGTCGCTGCAGGCGCGCCCATTGCGCTCGGCGTCGCCTTCGCCAGCCAGTACCAGGACAACGACCGTGTCACCGTGTGTTTTTTCGGCGACGGCGCCACCAATGAAGGCGCATTCCACGAGGCGGTGAACATGGCAGCCATCCTCAAGGCGCCGGTGATCTTCGTGTGCGAGAACAATGGCTACGGCGAGTGGTCGCCCACTGCAACACAAACTTCCGTTGCCGACATCGCCGACCGGGCGGCTGCCTATGGCATCCCCGGCGTGGTGATCGACGGCATGGACCTCGCCGCGGTCTATGAAGCGGCCGGCGAAGCCGTGGCGCGCGCCCGCAGCGGCGGCGGCCCGTCGCTGCTCGAGTGCAAGACCTACCGGTTCTACGACCACGTGGGGCGCGATTTCGGCGTGCTGCAGCGCGACCCGGAAGAGATTGCCTACTGGCGGGCAAGAGACCCGATCCTCCTATGGCGCAACAGGCTCGAAGAGCTGGGCGTGCTCTCGTCCACAGACGCGGACGCTCTGCACGCATCCGTGGTAGGCGAGATGGAAGCCGCCATCGCCTGGGCCGATGCGCAGCCCGACCCGCATCCGGATGCGCTGTTTACCGACGTCTACACGGAGCCCGCCGCATGAGCGTTAAAACCATGACCGCCGCGGTCAACGAGGCCATCGACCAGGAGATGGCCCGCGACGAGCGCGTATTCGTCGCCGGCGAGGACGTGCGCGTGGGTGGGCCGTTCGGCACGGAAGCCGGGCTGCATGCCAAGTACGGCGACAAGCGCATCGTCAACACAGCGATCTCCGAGCTCGCCCTCACAGGCATTGGCGTCGGTGCCGCCGCGGTCGGCCTGCGGCCGATCATCGAAATCATGATCATGGACTTCGTCACTGTCGCCATGGATCAGATCGTCAATCAGATGGCGAAGATGAAGTACATGCTGGGCGGCCAGGCCACCCTGCCGATCGTGGTGACCACCCATGCCGGTGTGGACAGCAGCTCCGCAGCGCAACACTCCGGCAGCCTCGAGGCATGGTTCTGCCACGTACCGGGGCTCAAGGTGCTCATGCCGAGCAACGCCTACGATGCCAAAGGCCTGCTCACCGCCGCCATACGCGACGACAACCCGGTGATCTTCATCTCCAACAAACGCTGCCTGCAGACGAGTTGTGAGGTACCGGACGAGCCGTTCGCGTTGCCGCTCGGTGTCGCCGAAGTGAAACGTGAAGGCCGCGACCTGACCATCGTCGCCACCGGACGGCTGGTGATCGACGCGCTCGATGTTGCTGAGACGTTAGCTGGCCAGGGCATCAGTGTGGAGGTCATCGACCCGCGTACGCTCTCGCCTCTGGACATGGACACGATCCTTGCCAGCGTGCGTAAAACCAGCCGTGCGATCGTCGCCCACGAAGCCGTGCGCACCTGCGGTATCGGCGCCGAGATCGCCGCCCGTATCTCCGATGAAGCGTTCGACTATCTCGACGCGCCGGTGAAGCGCGTGGGCGCACCGTTCACGCCGGTGCCCTTTGCGCCGCTGCTCGAGGATCGCTACCTGCCGGGCAAGGCGCAGATCCTCGATGCCGTACGGGAGATCGGCCTGACGACCTGAGATCTCCTCAGGACATGCCGCGGCGCTTCAGCTCGTCTGGCATGCGCTTGGAATCGGACTCGAGCAGCGGCCCGCGTTCGTCCTCGCTGAGCTCGCCGGCGGTGTCTTTGGCCATCTTGTCGCTGTCGAGCATGATCCACTTCTCGGGAACGATCTCGATCACCACCCGCAGCGGCGAGTTGAGCCGGCGTACGAAGCCCTCCGCCTGCTCGATTTCCGCTTCGGTCATCTCTTCGTTTTCTTTGCCGGCACGCCGGTATGGGCCGTAAGCCAGCGCCGGATAGAACCAGGATTTGGTCTCTTCGTCGTCGTGAATGATGGCGCGGCCTTTGAACGTAATGGCACCATTCGGGCCATTGGGCGCGGCCACACCGCTCACTACCACGGAGCAGCGGGGATCACGACGGATGGCAGACACGCGGTGGCGATGCGCGCCGCAGGTGATCCAGCCCCGGCCATCCCGCCAGACGAAGGCGTGCACCACACCCACGGGCCAGCCGTCTTTCGTGGACCAGTTGAATACGCACTCCCCGGCCTTGCTCAGGAGCTCTTCGCGGGTTTCATCCGTGAACGGATAAATGGAAACAACTTCGTGTTCTTCGCTCGACACAGCGCCTTCCTCTTCTCTGTGAGACAGGAAGACGTTAAGCGATATACCACCAGCTCATCAAGGGCGTGCTACGTACCCATTCGCCGCATCATCCAGCGGTACGTTGCGTGAGCCCGATTCCATTTCCCATTGCATGATGGGGCGAACCGGACCGGGCCAGACACCGAAGTCGAGGCCACAGGCGGCGGTTGGTCCTTCGAGATGGTTCGTGACGTGCACACATACCTGATCGCGACCCGCCCACTCCACTCGACGCTCAGGCTGCCACTCCCAAAGGGTGACGCTGATCGGGTAGGTGTCGAACTGGAGAAAGTTGCCGGGAACCCACATGCGAAGCACATGCGTGCCGACGTCCCACTTGCCCTGCTGCCACGTTGGGTTTTTGGTGTCGAGAGACGCAAAGGCGCCCATGTTGTCAGAGGTATTGAGATCGTACTTGAGTACCAGACTGTGATTCGGCTTGAGCACCTCAAGCTCGGTTTCCACACAGAACTCTTCGCGCACGTCGATGCTGTTGACCACGTTCCCACGCTTGTCACGAACACGCACTGCGCGCACTTTCGCGACTTCGCAGTGCTGCGTCTCTTCATCACTGTACACCCGTTCACCGCTCAGGCCGATGCTCTGCGACAGGTAGTCGGAGACGATCCTGTTCACTTCGCCGTCAGCAACGAGCTGGCCATTGGCAAGCCAGATAGCACGATCGCACATGGCGGTGACTGCCTGGGCGTTGTGGGATACCACAATCACCGTGCAACCGCTTTCAGCAATACTCTGCACTTTCTCTGAACACTTCTTGCGGAAGGCCACATCACCTACCGACAGCACTTCATCGACAAACATCACTTCCGGCTCGAGGTGCGCTGCCACAGAGAAGGCCAGGCGCACCCGCATGCCGCTCGAGTAGTGCTTAGTGGGTGTATCGATGAACTTTCCAATCTCGCTGAATTCCACGATTTCGTCGAACTTGGCGTCTACCTCCCGTCGACTCATGCCGAGAATGGAACCGTTGAGATAGACATTCTCCCGGCCGCTCAGTTCCGGGTGAAAGCCGGTGCCAACCTCGAGCAGTGAACCGACCCGGCCACGAATGGTGGCGTGCCCTGAGGTAGGCTCGGTGATACGGGATAACAGCTTGAGCAGTGTGCTCTTGCCTGCGCCGTTTCGGCCAACAACCGCAACAACTTCGCCCTTTTCCATGGTGAACGAAACGTCTTTGAGCGCCCAGAACTCCTGATCGAGATCTGCTGCTGCCGTCGCATTGCCACTGACGAGGCCTGCGATACGCTGAAACGGGGCGCGAACGGCCTGACTGATGCGCTCCTGCAACGTCAGGTTCAAATCCTTGCTCCTGGCGATGTGGTACATCTTCGAAAGTTCAACGACCTCAATGGCGTTCTGCGTCATCGTCCCGACTCCTTACACCACATCCGCGAAAGTACGTTCCATACGCTTGAAGTAGAGCGTACCCACCAGAATTGACGTGATCGCCACAAACGCGGAGATCATCACCGCCGGGCCAGGTGCGGTATCAACACCCAGCAACGCCCAGCGGAAGCCTTCCACCACACCTACCATGGGATTCAGCGCGAGAAGCATCTGCACATTCGGGCTATCGACGACGCTCAATGGATAGACAACCGGAGTTGCGAACATCCAGGTCTGCACGAGGAAGGGCACCACGTGCTTGACGTCACGGAACTGCACATTGAGCGCACTCAGCACAAGCGACACGCCCAGCGCGGTAAACAATGCCAGCAGGATCAGCGCAGGCAACCAGACGATGTTCGCCGTCGGAATGACCGAGTAGTACGCCATGAGTGCGCCCATGACGAGAAATGCCAGGAAGAAGTCCAGAAGGCTCGATGCCACGCTGGACAAAGGAATGGCGAGACGCGAGAAATACACCTGCTTGAGCATCGCTCCGCCGCCCACCAGACTGTTAGATGCCTTGTTGACACTGTTCGCGAACAGCGTCCAGGGCAGCAGGCCCGCATAAACGAAGATCGGATACGGCAACCCGTCGGAGGGCAGCTTCGCCACGCGCCCAAAGATGAGGGTAAAAACCAGCATCTGGATCAGCGGCTGCATGATGGCCCATGAGGCGCCGAACACGGTCTGCTTGTAGCGCACCTTGACATCACGCCAGGCAAGAAAAAAGGCCACCTCGCGGTAGCGCCAGAGCTCGCCGAGGGACAACGCCGCCCAGCCCTTCGTCGGTCGAATCTCAATCACATCGTCAGATGAAGTAGTCATCCCTGTCCTTACTTGTCACACATCAGCCGGCTTCGCTGCAGCTTTGCCGCTTCAATGATGCTCAGGCGGTCTTCGCCATACGTATGCAACGCGGACGTACGCAACGCCAACCGGCCCGGCAGACGAGGAAGATACACACCTCATCCCAGGCCTTCTGTGAACCATCTCCCGGAGCGCTCACCGCCTGCCTCAGGGCAGAACCTGCTCCTCGACGATGCGGAATCCGGCAGCTTCACCTGCAGCAGCGCGCGCAATGTAAAGCCTTTTGCGTATGGACGCGTTGCCGTCCGTGCCGAGATAGTCCACGCAGTACATGCCACTTTCAAGCAATTCGTGGGCATACACCGTAAAGGTCATGTCGACATTGTCTTTGACCAGCTCCGCACCGTAGCCCGGGTGAGCCAACCGATTTCGCAGCTTTCTTTGCATGTCCGGATGCAACAGCCGCCGAATCTGCTGGGTATCGCCCGCACGTAACGCATCAAAATACTGGTTCACAACGGCATCGGCAGCGGCAGGCAATTCGCCTGCCGCGGTCACGGCACCGCTGAGCAGGAGGCTGAGCACGCACACTGTGAGCTTGTTCATCATCAGTTCTCCACCACGATAACCAGCAGGTTTGCATCTACACCGGCTGCCGGATTCGCCGAGGCCCCGCCAATCTCGATATTGCCCGCTGCAAAAGAGCGGCTATACAAGTTGTATGTGGGTGCGTTCGGGTTGCTGGTCGCCAGGTTCTGGGCTTCCAGGGTGTATGACGCAAGCCATGCAGGCGTCTGCGTTGCACCAGCATCGAAGGCAACATACACGGTCACGGACCGGTCGGCTGTAAAGGTGATGTAATTCGACACGGTGACGCCGACATCGGCATTGTTCACCTGTATCCAGCGCCCGCCGGCGAGCAATGCCGGGATGGATGTGAGCGTAAAGTTTGCGTCCAGGTAGAAGACATCTCCAGCCTCCATCAGATTCTGTTTGGGCTCGGTGCTGCTGCTGGACGCGAGCGCGTCGAGCACGAAAGGCAAAGGCACTGCCGGAGTCGACAACACGTTGTGCCACAACGCCGACATCACCGTGTGTCCGAGCGCATTCGGGTGCAGTGTGTCCGCGAACAGGCTCTCGAAGTTCACCGACGCGCTCGGCATGAAGTAGTCGAAGAAGTCTGGTCCCAACGACGTGCCCACCAGCTCCGTGCGCACCACGGTGTTGTAGTCGCGTATCCGGTTGTTCACCGCGGATGTCCAGGGGTTCGCCGCATTGAAGGCCGGGGGCACTTCAGCAACGTAGACCGTCGTGCCGGATGGCACGCTGTTGGTGGGGTAGTCTTCAAAGCGGATCTTGTCCACCAGCGCCTGCAGGTTGCCCTTGAACGTGCCGTTGCACCCGGCGCCGACGCAGCCGAGGCCGGAAGCGACGCTAGCCAGCGCATCATTGGTGCCAAGCAGTATCAGCGCAGTATCAAACTGTGGGTGGCGCAGCAGAATCGAATCCGATCGCGTGAAGGCAGCATCATCCGTGGTATCGCCGCCAATACCCTCGTTGAACGCG
>JAUIED010000151.1 GCA_030428905.1 Gammaproteobacteria bacterium | reverse complement strand
AGGCCATGTCAGATGAGATGGCGCGCAAGATGAGTGCTGCACCCGAAACACCCTGATCCTGAGAATCAGGCGGCGAGCAACTCCGCCAGCGCCCGCGCCTGATCTATACGTGCGCCCACCCGGGCGGCCGGTTCGGGCAGAGGCTCCGGTGCTTCCTCTTCGCGCATCAACAGCTTTGTTTGTGCCAGCGCGTCGTTGATCAGGTCGTGCAGCGGCCCGGCGACGAAGCCTTCCAGCAGCGCTTCCGGTAGGTTCCAGTGTTCTAAAAGCATGTGCCCGGCCTGCATGTAGCCGGTCCCGCACAGGGCGGTGAGGGCTGCATGAGTATCCGGCGCGCGAAGCGCCTCATCCACCGCATCTGGCAGTTGATCGGCGAGCGCCAGCAGCCCGACGTTGTGCAGCAGCCCGACCGTGCGAGCGGTAGAAGGCCGCACGCCCTGCTGTGGTGCCATGTTTGCCGCCATCTCCGAGGTGAGAACGGCACTCAGCCAGTATCTGCGCGGGCTGAAAGTTGGGCAGCGGTTGGTGTCGAAGGCGCGTCCCATGGCTACTGCAAGCGCGAAGCTGCGCACGATGTCGAGCCCGAGACGGGCACAGGCGGCCCGCAGCGAGGTAATGGTTGCCACAGGGCGTGCCCACGGTGAGTTGGCGACCGCCAGCAGCTTGGCGGCGATGGTCGGGTTGGCCTCCACCGCAATGGCCACGTCTTCCAGAGACACCTCGTCGCTGGACAATACCGACAGCAGGTTCGCGCTGCTCGGCAGAATATTGGGAAGGTGTTCCGGATTGAATGGGGTGAAAGGGTTCGTCATCTACGCGACGCTCCTGCCGATGGGTTTGAGAGAGGCTGGGTGAAACACAGTGGTGTGTAGTGCGGGCACCTGATCTGCTGGCACGGGGCGGCTGAACAAGTAGCCTTGCACGAGGTCGCAGTTGAGGCCGTGCAGAACGCGCGCCTGGGCCATGTCCTCCACGCCTTCTGCTACCACGGTGAACCGCAATGCGTGCGCCAGCGTCATGATCGTGCCGAGCAGCACGGCGTCTTTGGGGTTCGTGAGCAGGTCGCGGATGAAGATCCTGTCGATCTTCAGGCAGTCGATGGGCAGGTGCTGCAACGAAGAAAGCGACGAGTAACCGGAGCCGAAGTCGTCGATGGCGAGCCTTACGCCTAGTTCCTTGAGCTTGCGAAACACGCTCTGCGCTTCCTGCGAGTACTGAATGGCGGTTTCAGTTACCTCAATTTCCAACCGCTCTGGCGCGATGCCGCTGTTTGCGAGCCCGGCGGCGACAGCGTGGGTGAGATCGGAGCTGCGGAAGTGTGAGGGCGAGATGTTGACGCTCACACTGGTTTCGACCCCAGCCTTCTGCCACTGCACGAGTTGTTGCAGGGCACGATTGATCACCCATGTGCCGACGTCGTTGATGAGGCCCAGCCGCTCCAGCTCCGGTATGAACTCGTTGGGAGGCACGAGGCCGCGAGTAGGGTGGTTCCAGCGGATCAACGCTTCGAAGCTTTCCGGTCTGCCGCTCGCGAGATGTACTTTGGGCTGGTAGTAGAGTTCGAACTGCTGGCCGTTGAGTGCGTCGCGCAACTCCTGCGCCAGGGCGAGGCGTTTGCGTGCCTGAATGGTCATCGACTCTTCGAAGAATTCGAAGCGGTGCTTGCCGGCGTTCTTTGCCCGGTACATGGCAGAATCTGCAGCGCGTAGCAGGGCGTGCGGGTTTTTTCCATCGTCCGGGTACAAGGCGATGCCTATGCTGACTTCAACCTTGACTCTCTGTGATGACAGCTCCATGGCCGCCTCTACTGAGGCTAGGCAGCGTGCGGCGATCTCCTTGACCTGCAGCTCATCCGCCGCATCCTCAGCGATCACACAGAACTCGTCACCCCCGAGGCGTGCCAGGAAGTCATTGCCACGCACGGCGCCGCGGAAGCGTTCTGCCACCACGCGTAGCAGCGCATCGCCCTGATCGTGGCCGAGGCTGTCGTTCACGTCTTTGAACCCGTCGAGATCGAGGAACAGAAGCGCAAACCTCGCGTTCCGCCGTTCGGCGGAGTGCACCATCTCATCGAGCCTTTGATACAGATAGCTGCGATTCGGCAGGCCGGTAAGCGAGTCGATGTAAGCCAGACGGCGCACTTTGGCCTCAGCCGTTCGCTGGTCTGTCACATCCTGCACGATGGCAATGAGCTGTACGTCATCTTCTGTGCCGACCACGTGAATGTGCTGGTGCGCGTGCACCACGCGGCCATCACCTGTGCACAGGCGAAAATCTGAATCGACGTCGCGTCTGGATTCGATTGCCTGAGTCACCTCCGCGGCGAGTCCCGGCCGGTCTTCCTCGTGTACGTACTCGGAGAACTGGTAGAGGTTGGTGATGGTCGGGCCGCGCAGCTTGAACAGCTCACAGAGCTCGTTGGAGATCTCCAGATGACCGGTGCTGTTGTTCCACGTCCAGTATCCGAGCCGGGCCATACGCAGAGACGCCGACAGCAGGCCCTGATGTTTTCGTAGCGCTCCTGACGCGGAACTTGCGCGAATCATGAAGCGAATGTGCAGCGCCAGTGTGTCGTGCTGCATGGGCATCGAGAGAAAGCCCGTGGCGCCGAATCGATAAGCCCGGTCAATTGCAGACTGATCGGCAACGGCCGTGAGGAGAAGGATGGGCACATCGATCAGCCCTGCTTCCGTGCGCAGGGCAGCGCAGACATCGAACCCGTCGAGGTTTTCACTTGTGGTGTCGATGAGTACCAGCTCGGGTTTGCTGCGGGTCACTTCCGCTTCGGCGGCCTGAGCGGTGTCTGCAGCTGATACTTCGAAACTGTCATTCAGCGCATGCTGTAACGTCTGCCGATCGTTCGCATCGGCGCACACGACCAGGATACGGTGGCGATGTTCGTGAGCTGGCCTCGGGGTTGCCTCGGCGATGGTCTCCAGCGCGCGCGAAGCGGCTTCGTAACTCTCCACGAGCGTATTGATGAGCGATTCATCAGCGTTGGGGTTGCCATGCGTCGCAGCTGCCTTTATCTGTGCGCATGCCTCGACCAGTGCCTCGGCGCCGAGGTTTGCGGCCGCCAGGCTCAAAGCATGTGCCGCTGCCCGTGTCTGATCCGCGTCGTTCTCTTGCAACCCGGCGCGGATGGACGTTACCAGCGGCGGCGTGTGCCGGAAGAAGTGCCCGAGCGCACGGCGCAGAACGGCGCCCTGTTCGCCCACCTCTGCAAGCGCCGCGATAGTGGATTCGTTGAGCGGCTCCTGCACGGTGCTTTCTGCGTTTACGGTTTGTGTTTCCGGTAAGGGAAACCAGCGGCCAAGAACCTCTACCAGCTCGTCCAGCCCGAACGGCTTGTGCACGAAGGCGTCCATGCCTGCCACCAGGTGACGTCCGCTGGAAGCATCGAAGTTGCTGGCGCTCTGGCCGATGATCGGGATGCGCCGCAGTCCGTGGGCCGTCTCGTACTCGCGTATCGTGGTGGCGGCGCGGAAACCGTTGAGAACCGGCATCTGGCAGCTCATCAGCACGAGGTCCGGCGGGCGAGCCTTGAACTGATTGACGGCGCTCTCACCGTTGGTGACCGACTCTACTTCGATGCCCAGGTAGTTCAGCGCCTCAGCCGCAACCACCTGATTGACGGCGTCGTCATCAGCCAGCAGCACGCGCAAGCCGGCAAAGCAGTCGGCCCAATCTGGTTCTTCGGTATGCACGATCTTACGGGGTCGAGGTCTCCTGGACTTACAGAAAGCCTAGACCACCGTGGGCAATTGGCTCGGCGCCGGAATTCTGACGTTTTTTTGTGCGCCGATACCGGTACCCTTGGGACTTTCCCACGGAGATTGCAGGAACATGAGAACGCATGTGCTGTTGCTGGGAGCTTTGCTGCTCCTCGGAGGCGTCGCTGTTGCGGACGAGCGGCTGACGAGGGCGTTGGACCGCGAACAGGCGCGAGCCGTGGCGCTGGCTGATGAGATCTGGCGGCTCGCCGAGGTCGGCTATCAGGAAGAACAGAGTACCCGTGCGCTGCAGAGCTACCTCAAGCGGTCGGGGTTTCGCATCCAGACGGGAGTGGCAGACATACCTACGGCGTTCGTCGCCGAGTTCGGTAGCGGTGGGCCGGTGATCGGTATCCTGGCGGAGTTCGACGCGCTGCCGGGATTGTCACAGAGTGCAGTGGCTGAACGATCCCCCCGAGTGGCGGGCGGGGCAGGTCATGCCTGCGGCCACCACCTGTTCGGTGCAGCATCGGCGGCGGCTGGTGTGGCAGTGGCCCGCTGGCTCAAGCAGACCGGCACGCCCGGCACGGTGCGTGTCTACGGAACCCCTGCGGAGGAAGGCGGCAGCGGCAAAGTGTACATCGCCCGCGCCGGTGCGCTGGATGGCGTGGACGTGGTGCTGCACTGGCACCCCGGCGACCGTAACGACGCATCGCCTTCTTCGACGACCGCCAACAAATCAGGACGTTTTCAGTTTCATGGGCAGGCCGCGCATGCCGCGCGCGATCCGCACCGCGGACGATCTGCGTTGGACGGTGTGGAGGCGATGAACTTCATGGTGAACCTCATGCGCGAGCACGTGCCCGACAACGCAAGGATGCACTATGTGATCACCGACGGCGGCAAAGCCCCCAACATCGTCCCGGACTTCGCCGAAGTGTACTACTACATCCGCCACCCGGAAGCGGCGAAGGTGAAAGAGCTGTTCGAGTGGGTGGTGCGCATAGCCGAGGCAGCAGCCCAAGGCACGGAAACCAGGATGACCTATGAGGTCATGCACGGAAACTATCCGGTGATGCCCAACGATAGCCTTGCGGCCATTGTTGATGAAAATATGCGAGAACTCGGCGGCCTGCAGTACACGCCGGACGAAACTGTCTTTGCAGAGCGCATCCGCAGTACGTTGATGGGCGCGACACTGCCGCTTGGCTCGGAGGCCGAGATCCAGCCATTCGAATTCAAGCAGGGTATGGGCTCCACGGATGTTGGCGACGTGAGCTGGCTTGTGCCAACCGTAGGCTTCAACACGGCCACCTGGGTTCCCGGCACACCGGCGCACAGTTGGCAGGCAGTGGCAGCCGGCGGCATGAGCATCGGTCACAAGGGCATGATGCTCGCCGCACGGGTGCTGGCTACCACGGCGCTCGACATCTATCAGGACCCCAACATTGCCGTGACAGCGCGGGAAGAGCTGGAGGAACGACGCGGTGCGGACTTCCGCTATGAAGCGTTGCTGGGCGATCGGGCGCCGCCCCTGGACTACCGCAAGTGAAGATTGCGGTGTTGCACCCCGGGGCAATGGGCGCGTCAGTGTGCGCCGCACTCGCGGCAGCCGGTGCGCAGGTGTTCTGGGTGGAGGATGGTCGCAGCGACGCCACCCGCCAACGTGCTCAGGCGTTCGACTCGCTACCATCGTTGCCGGCGCTTCGAGGAAACGTCGAGGCGGTCGTCAGTGTGTGCCCACCCGCTGCTGCACAGGCGATGTCGGAGGCCGTGCATGCCACCGGCTTTGATGGTTGGTACATGGATGCCAACGCCATCGAACCAGCCCGAGCGCAGTTGCTGCATGCGCGTTGGGGTGAGCGGTACATCGATGGCGGGATTGTCGGCCCACCGGCCGGGCAGTCTGGTACGACGAGGCTGTATCTCTCCGGGCCTCATGCCGCCACCGCTGCCGCCTGGTTTTCCGGAAGCCTGCTCGAAGCCGTGCCGATCGACGGTTCGGTAACTGCCGCATCGGCGTTGAAGATGTGCTACGCGGCGTACACCAAGGGGCAGGCGGCGTTGCTGCTGGCGGTGCGTGCGCTGGCTGATCGCTTGGGAGTGGGGGAGGCGTTGGTGTCCGAATGGGCGTTGTCGCAGCCTGGGCTGAACGAACGAGCAGCGGCCAGCGCCCGGGGCGTGGGTCCGAAGGCCTGGCGGTTTGAGGGGGAGATGCTCGAAATCGCACGAACCTTTGCGGCGACGGGGATGCCGGAGGGTTTCCATCTGGCTGCTGCGGAGATCTATGGGGCGCTCGCGGGCCTGAAAGATCGGGACGTGGGTTTGGAGGATGTGTTGGGCGTGTTGGGGAAGGCGAAGAACGCGGAATAGTCGGATTGGAGGCGAGACGGTGGAAGTCGAACGTTTGCAGGTGGGCTCCTGTCGGTGTGGGGGAGTTGCTTTTGAGATAGCAGGGGAACCGTTGATTACCATGGCCTGCCATTGTGTTGGATGTCAGCGCATGACAGCGAGCGCTTTCAGCCTGAGCGCGATGTATCCGGCGGAGCGGTTTACGGTCACCGCAGGAGCGCCCGTTCTGGGCGGGCTGCGGGGCGAGACGCGCCATTACTTCTGCGACTCCTGCAAGAGCTGGCTGTACACGAGCCCCGAAGGGGCGCGTGAGTACGTCAACGTTCGGGCGACGATGTGCGACAACGCGCAGACGTTTCAGCCATTCATGGAGTGCTACACGAAGGAGAAGCTGGCGTGGGTGAACATCCCTTGTGCATACAGCTTCGAGGGGTTTCCCGATCGTGCTGACTACGCTGTGATGATTCCCGAGTTTGCGAGCCGTTGACTCGGCCACTGCCAGATGTAGTGGCAGCCATTCTGTTCAGCGAAGGGCGCGTGCTGCTGCAGTATCGGATCAACACATCGCGGGCGCCCTGCCACTGGGGGTTACCCGCGGGGCGCGTGGAGGCTGGTGAAACCCCCGACCAGGCCGTTCATCGAGAGCTTGGAGAAGAGTTGGGAATTCGTTTCGATCCTCAGCTGCCGCCCGTGTTGGTGTATACCGCGGAAGGAGGAGAGCGGTTCGATGTTTTCCTCGTCACCGAGTACGCCGGCGAAATTGCCAACAAAGAACCTCACCGATGTGCTGAGCTGAGATGGTGCGCTCTCGACGAGCTGCCGCAGCCGATGACCTCGGCGACGGCGGCGATACTGCGCGCTTTTATCCAGTAACCTCGCGCTTGTTTGTTACTCGGCTTTCGCGCCCACCCACCGTGCCATGGCTATGTCATCAATCGACCTGCCACCGATATGCTACCGCCCGGTTCGGAGACCACCAGCCAACGCTCGCAGCCCTGCGAACCGTATGCGCGTGTTAGCGCGTCAGCCCGCGGTCGCTGAAAAAGTACAGGAAGTACTTTTTCAGCACCCTGCTAAGGCCATTGACCTGTTTCATGTCTTCGCATCCGTTGGACGTTCCTTCTGGTCGGCCACAATCAGCCCCATCGCTATATCATCGATGTAGTTCTCGCCGATCCGAATGCGCTGTTTAAAGCGCCCTTCCACCGTATACCCGAGCTTCTCATAGAGGCGAATCGCTCTGTGATTACCTTCCCGCACTCGGAGCTCGATCTTTCGCACCCGTTTAGAAACGCGTGCGACCGATGCCAACGTCTGAGGGTCGAGGAGCAGATGGCCTGCGATGGTCTTCTGCTCTTCTGCGACAACGTATAGGCCGCGCGTTGAACCAGCCAGATCTGCAATTCGGATACTCATTCATGCGTCCTCGGTTGTATTGCTGAACCGTGGTTCGCGTTGGGGGAGGATATCCAAGGCACCAGAAGCGGGATGTCACGTCGAGATGGAGGCTCCCTAGAGGTGTTCGCTTGGATCCATCCGACGATGCAGGACATCCAGGACCTCGCCTTGGCCGTTCCTGATTCGAAAGAACACGACGTGTGATTCAACGCGAATGCTCATGTATCCCGGATTGATCTCGTCACGGCTCTTCACGCCAATTACATCGGGCAGATCCTGAAACTTCTTCTGAATGGTCCGGAGATAATGCTTCGCACGCCGCTTGCCAAAGGTCTCGATCGAGTATGCGTAGATACCCTCCAAGCTTTCCCGGGCTTGCTGAGAAAGGCGAAAAGAGGCCACAACTAATCCAGGAGATCATCCATGAACTCGTCGCCATCAACGCTCTCACCGATATTGAGTTGCTTCTCTGCATTAGAGAGGCGCTGGCGCAGCAGATCTAGTTTTGCCTCATGCTCTTCAAGCAGTCGAAGGCCTGCGCGAACAGCCTCGCTGGTACTTTCATACCTGCCGTCGGCGACCTTGCCCTGAATAAACTCCGCAAAGTGGTCGCCAAGGGTCACTGATGTGTTTCTGCTCACGATGGTTACCCTGGGTCGCGTGTATTAGATATTAATACACGTGATTGCTAAGTGAAATACGATCAAGTACATCGAATCCGGCGTTGGCCGCCCGGCCTCTTGGGCGACTTGCGGCCGGGATCGCCTGCCTACCGATGTGATGTCAGGGCCTGTACCAGAACCGAGCCGGCTCGGTGGTGAGCGCTCTACGGGCTAGGCGAGTCCATTGGCACAGGATGCGTCGGGTATCGCGCGGGTCGATGATCTCTTCAATCTCAAAAAACTCGGCGCTGCGCAAAGGTGAGCGCAGGCGGTTGAGGCGTTCTTTGATGCGGCTGAGATGCGCATCGTAATCGTCTGATTCGGCAAGCTCGGCTTTGTAGGCGACTTCGATGCCGCCCTCGATGGGCAGCGAGCCCCAGTCGCCGGACGGCCAGGCGACGCGAATGTGGTGGCTGCCGGGTTTGTGGTTGGCGCCGCCGGCCACGCCGAAGGCTTTGCGTACCACCACGCAGCAGTAGGGCACGGGCGACTGGCCGAGTGCTGCGAGTGCCTGTGAGCCCAGGCGGATGGTGGCGTCTTCTTCGGAGCTTTTGCCGATCAGGAAGCCTGGGCAGTCCTCGAGGTGGATCAGCGGCAGGTGAAAGGTGGAGGCCAGATCGATCAGGCGGATGAGTTTGCGGCAGGCATCTGCCGTCCAGGCGCCGCCGTACACGCGGGGGTTCTCGGCGAATACGGCCACCGGCGTGCCGTTGAAGCGGGCGAGCCCGGTGATGATGGAGCGGCCCCACTTTCGGCCGATCTCGAAGAAGGAGTTCCGATCCACCACGCTTTCGAGTACGTCGTGCATCTTGTACACCTTGCGCGGATCCTTCGGCACGATGTCGATGAGTTGCTCATCGCGCCGGTTCGGATCGTCGTCGCAGGGGATGACGGGAGGCAGCTCGTCCACCGATGAGGGTAGGTAGGATAGAAAGCGGCGCGCGGCTTCGAACGCTTCCGCCTCGCTGGCTGCTTCATCGTCGATGGCGCCGTTTCTGGTGTGGATGCGGGATGCACCCAGCTCTTCTTTGCTTACGTCGCCCAGGCTCGCCCAGTCCACCAGAGCCGGGCCCGCGATCATCATCTGCGCGCTGTCTTTGACGATCACGGAGTAGTGGCTGGTGGCGACTCGGGCGGCGCCGATGCCGGCCACCGAGCCGAGCGCCAGGGATACAGAAGGTGCTACGGCCAGGTGCCGCACCACGGTATCCCAGCCGCGCAGCTCCGGGATGTAGGTGCGGCCGGCCATCTCGATGGTTTTCACCGAGCCGCCGCCGCCCATACCGTCCACCAGGCGGATGTGCGGCAGGCGCAACTCCAGGGCCAGACCTTCAGCCTGCAGACGTTTGCCTGGGATGGAGGCGTCGGCGGAGCCACCGCGCACGGTGAAATCGTCGCCGGAAAGCACCACGGGCCTGTCATCGATGTCGGCCGTGCCGAAGACGAAGTTGGAAGGGCGAAAAGCGGTCAGGTTGCCGTCGTCGTCGTACTCGGCGTTGCCGGCGATCTTGCCGATTTCGTGAAACGAGGCCGGATCGGCGATGGCGTCTATGCGCTCACGTATGGTGAGCTTGTTGAACTCGTGTTGCCGGGCGACCTTGTCCGGGCCGCCCATGGCTTCAGCCAGTGCCTCGCGCGCGCGCAGCGCATCGATCTCGTCCTGCCAGCTCACGCGCGAGGCCGTGGGCTCAGGCGCGTTCTGCGGTGAACGAAGCGTTGCCGAAGGCGCCGAGCTTCACGTTGCCGCTCATGTTGTCGCCATCTACCGTGGCCTGGAATTCGAGCGTCATGGCCATGGGCGTGGTGATGTCGGCTTTCCAGGTGAGGTTATTACCGTCGACGGTGCCGTCCTGCAGGTCCAGTTCGCCCTGCGGGCCGCTGAGCTTGCCGCTGAGTGAACCACCGTCGGTGGCCAGCGTCATGGTGCCGTTCTGTGCGCCCATGGGCGTGTTCATGGTGGTGTTCCAGGTGCCGTCTGCACTCATGGTCGGATCTCCGTGCTTGTGGTTGCGATGTGTCCGGAGTATCGCACGCTTTGTCGGAGCGCTACAGGCCCCGCAGCAGCGAAAGCTGCAGCTCGTGCGCCACGTGCGATGCCTGCACATGGCTGGCAGTGGTGACGAACGGGCCAGCTTCTACATCGCCCATATCGAGGTAGCGATAGCTCACAGTGAACCGCCAGCGATCGTCGATGCGGCGCGACAGGCCGGTGTGCGCACCCCAGGCGAATTGCGTGCCGGAATCGGCATGCTCGAGCACCGGTGCACCTTCGCGGCGCTCGATCAAACGTGATTCGACGCGGTTGTAGGCAACCCCTGCGCCGAGGCCGATCTCCCAGGTCCAGCGCGGAGAGATGGGTTGCTGACGCGC
>JAUIED010000150.1 GCA_030428905.1 Gammaproteobacteria bacterium | reverse complement strand
TGACACCGGGTTACGTGAATTCGGCAAGCGGCCTCGAGCTGCACCAGTTCAAGTGGCTTGCCGGTGATCATCTCATCGGTGCGCTACCGGGCCGCTGGAATCATCTCGTCGGCTATGACGCCGAGGATGCGGATGCTGCTCTGGTGCACTTCACCGAGGGCGGGCCGTACTTCTCCGACTATCAGGACTGTGCGTTTGCTGAGGAGTGGCGGGCCTGTCGGGATCGCGCGTTCAGCGTGCGCGAGGCTGGCGTCGAGATCAGGAGCGCGTAGCGAAGAGGGTGACGGCCAGCGTCACATCGGCGCCGACCCAGGTGGTGTCGAGCCACTCACCGGTACCGACGCCGAGCGCCAGGCGATCCAGATCTGCGTTGCCATTCAACACCAGGACGCCATTCGGCTGTTCGTCAATTGCGAAGCGGAACACCACCGGCGTGTTGGCGCCGCGTATGGTCAGGTTGCCAGGCGCCTCAAAACTGCCGTCCTGCAACGTGCGCAGGGTGTCGGTGCTGAAGCGCGCTTCCGGATAATTTGCCACATCGAACCAGTCCCCGCCCTGCAGCGTGCTGTCGCGCTCCGTATCGCCAGTGCTGACCGCATTGGTGCGGATAATCACCTCCGCGCTGAACGCATCGTCAACGCCCTGCATGCGGATGTCGGCCTGCCAGTCGTCCCAGGAACCCTGAAACGGTGCGCCTGCCTGTTCCGCTGTGAAGCGAATACTGCTGCGTTCGTAGTCCACCTGCCAGGGCGCGTGCGGTGCGGCATGGAAGGCTGCGCTCTCGTCGGACGCGCGTGGTGTCGTTGCTGGGGCGTCTGGAGCGCTTGCCTGCGGCATGAGCACAACGATGCCGATCACCGCGAGCGCGAACGCCGCGCCCACGGCCGGCCACGACCACATGCGCTGGAACACGCCGTCGCGATCGGCAAACAGATGTTTCAGCGCCGCAGCAATGTGCACCAGCGCCAGCACGAAGAGCCCTTTGGCGAGGCCTTCGTGTACGGCTTCAAAAACCTCCTCCAGGCCTTCGCTTGGTGCCACAAGATCGGGTAGCGGCACGAGGTTGAACCAGCTCACGCTGTAGGCGGCAGCGGAGGACAGCAGCCAGCCGGACAGGGGCAGGGCGAGCAGCAGCGTGTAGAAGGCCCAGTGGGACACGCGAGAGGCTGTGTGCTGCCAAGGCGGCATGCTTTGCGGCCAGGCAGGCGCGCCTGCGTAGAGCCGCCAACCGAGGCGCAACAGTGCCAGCGCAAGCACCGTGATGCCCACGGACTTGTGCTGTGCCAGCAGGGCAAGCTCGACAAGATCAGAAGCCGCCTCTTCAGCGGCTTCGGCGAGCACGTATTGCAACACGATGAGCCCGGCGATCAGCCAGTGCAGCCAGCGTGCGGTGCTGGTGAAGGTATCAGGTTGTGCCATTGAGCAGGTCGTCCACCCGGCCGATCATCTCCTCTTTGTTATACAGGTCGTAGTAGATGGACGCCATGACGTTTTGCGGGCCGAAGAAAAAGCGCTCGTAGAGTACCTGTCGATTGCCGAACCCGGACACCGCCACGTCGTGGGCCAGCCGGAACAGGGCCACGCGGTCGCGGGCAGAGGCGTTGGTGAGCTGGAAGTAGCGTTCCACGTCTGCTGCGATGTCGCCGCCGAAGTCCAACTCCGCTGGGGTGGCCATGAGCGAGCTCGAGCCGAGCATGTGAATGGTTTCGATGAGCTTCGGGTAGAGCCGCGGAAAGAGGTTTCTCGACGTATCCAGCGGTAACCGCTTGGGGATGTAGAGCCCCCATTGGTCCTGCTCGGCCTGCATCTCTGCGGAGTAGAGCAGGGCGCGCACCGTTTCTACCGTCCACATGGCCTCGGCGATCTGCCCTTTCACGTTCATATCCTTGTCTTTACCAGAGGCTTGTGCCATGGCGCAGAGCAGGCCGACGATGAATTCTGCTTTGGCCAGCTTGCCGCAGGCCACCTGATGCATCATGTGCACCACGGCGTTGGTTTCGGCGAAGGCGCGATTACAGAGCAGGGGCTCTGCGTACATGAACACACGCTCCCACGGCACGAAGACGTTGTCGAAGATCACCACTGCGTCCATTTCCTCAAAGCGGCTCGCTAGTGGCGCATCGAAGTGGCTCTTGCCTTCGTCGTAGGTATCCCGGCAGATCTGCCGCAGCCCTTTGGTGGCGATGGGAATGGTGAAGGCAAAGGCGTAGGGGGTGTTCTCCGATGACGCCTTGAGCAGGGTGGAGGGGAACACCTCGATCTCGTTGGCGTGAGGCCCGAGTGTGGCAAGCAGACGCGCACCGTTGACGACGATGCCATCGGCATTTTCCTCCACTACCCGCAGGGCCACCTCCGGGCTGGACAACCCTTCCTTGGCGAGCTGGGCGTTGAACTGCGGATTGACGAGCGTGTGGGTGAGCACGTAGTCGGCCCGGCGGGCCTCGTCGTAGTACGCACGCATGTTGGCGGCGAAGTCCGTGGGGCGTTTGCCCTCACCAGAATTGAGAAAGTCCGCCGCACCTGCAAAGGCCATCACGGAGGCGTTTTTGTAGTCGGGCGTGCGTCCGAACATGCCGTTGGACCATTTTGCCCACGCGTAGTAGGCGGCCCCTCGGCGGCGAACGTCCTCAGCGCTGGTGGGTTGCAGGAAAGACATCGAGCAGCGCTCACCGTCATCATCCACATAGGTGAGGGTGTCCAGATTTTCCGTATGCTGCTGGCAGTCGAGAAAAGCGGCAAGCGTGTGAGCACCGCGATGCAGCCCCGGCTCCGTGGTGACATCGGCGACCCGCTTGCCACCCAGCCACACCTCCCGCGAATCCCGGAGTGTTTGCAGGTAATTTTTCCCGTTGGATACCGCCATGTCGCGTGCCTCGTGTTTCGCTGGTTGCGGCACTATAAATTAACATGTTAATTTTATGCAACACCGTGTCGGGAGACTGCCTTTGAGCCTCTACCAACTGCAGAAAGTGCTCTTTGAGATGAACCGCGACAAACGGGTTCAGGCCCGCTTTCGCGACGACCGTGCGGCGCTGCTTGCCGAGTACGATCTCACTGTGGAGGAAGCCGGTGCGCTCGAGCGGGCCGACATTGGCCTTCTCTACGTACTCGGAGTCAACGGCCAGATTCTCATGCACTTCGCCGCGTTCAACGGAATTGCCTGGTTCGACTACCTGGACATGATGCGCCAGGGCATCGTCGACCACGGTCCGGTGCGGGCCGGCGTTTATGCCATGGTAGGCGGCGGAGCGAGCTTCACAGAAGAGGAAAAACACCGATGAGTCTGGTCTACGCAGGCGTACTGAGCCACGCACCGGGCATGACCGGTCGTGCGGATATGGTGGAAAACACAGGCGTGCGGGATGCGCTGTATGCGCACCTTGATCTGCAGCGACGGGAGATCGAGGCGAGCGGCGCCGAGGCACTCATCGTCGTCGCCGCGGAGCACTTCGCCAACTTCTTCATGAACAACATGCCAGCGTTCTGCATGGGTATGGCCGATAGCTATACCGGGCCGATCGAGGATCCGGCGTGGCTGAAGATCGACCCGGTAACCGTGCCCGGATCTGCGGATCTGAGCGGGCGCCTCATCCGTGAGGTGCAGCAGACCGTGGATGTCGCCTACGCCGAGGAGTGGCGCTTCGATCATGGCATCAGCGTGCCCCTGCACTTTCTTACGCCGCGCTACGACATGCCGGTGGTGCCGGTGAATATCAACTGCCAGGGACCGCCGCTGGCGCCGCTGCACCGCGCCTGGGCCTTTGGCGAGGCACTGCGCCGCGCCTGCGACGCCGTGCCGGAGAAACTCGCCCTCGTGGGCACGGGCGGCATCTCGCACTGGCCCGCCACACCGGACTCCGGCAAGATCAACGAAGCATGGGATCGGCAATTCTTAGATCGCCTGATGCGTCAGGACAAGGCGGCGCTGTTGGCGTACACCGACGAGGACACCTACCGCGACGGGGGGCAGGGTGGCTTCGAGATACGTACCTATCTGGCAGCCGCGGCGGCGGCGGGTGGTGCGGGGGAGCTGCAGTTCTACACCGCGGAGCTGCCGATCTTTGCCGTCGGCTGCACGGTGGCGCGCTTCGCTATCGCCTGAGCCTTGCGCTCGGTGCTGTTCTGCTGCTGTGCGCGCTGCCTGCGCTTGCGCATGACGTCAGCACCGCCGATCTGGCCCGCCTCGACGGGCAGGGCGGTACGCAGTACGTGCTGTTCGTGTATCTCGGCGCCAAGCACATGGTCACCGGTTACGATCACGTGCTGTTCCTGCTGGGTGTCATGTTTCTGCTCACGCGCACGTCCTCGGTGCTGTTGTATGCGAGCTTGTTTGCTATCGGCCACACCGTAACCCTGCTCGCCGGCGTGCGCTTCGCCTGGCAGGTGGATCCTTATCTTGTGGATGCGCTGATCGGGCTGAGCGTTGCCTACAAAGGGATCGATAACCTGCAAGGGTGGCAGCGTCTGTTCGGTCGCCCGCCGGACGAGCGGCTGATGGTGCTGGGCTTCGGCTTGATTCACGGCCTCGGCCTTGCCACCAAACTACAGGACTTTCCGCTGGCCGATGAGCATCTGGTGGGGCACCTGCTGGCGTTCAATCTCGGCGTTGAGCTCGGCCAGATTCTCGCGCTTGCCTGCATATTGCTGGCGCTGGGCTGGGCTGCATACCTCGGTTGGCGCGCGCACCTGACCCGGCCCGTGAACGTTGCCCTGGTGGCGGCTGGTGTGGCGTTGTTTGCCGGTCAGCTCGTTGCGCGGATGCTCTGAATGGGCGCGGGTCTGTCGATGGTCGATACGTGCGTCATGTTCGCTGTCATGGCAGGTGTGACCTGGCTGGGCCACAGGCTCAGCGGCAGCATCAGCGATCGCCGTGGCTTTTTCCAGGCCGATGGCGGCCTGCCGTGGTGGGCGGTGTCCGCCAGCATCATCGCCACGCTGGTGAGCTCGGTGACCTTCATCTCCGTTCCTGCCGCCGTGTTCCGCGACGGAGGTAACCTGACCTACTTTCAGGTGGTGCTGGGCCTGGCGTGCGGCAAGTTCTTCATCGCCTGGTTGCTCGCGCGTCCCTACTATCTGAGCCGCGGCGTGGACACTACCTACGAGTACATCAGTGCGCGTCTGGATCGCCGTACCGGCGAGTGTTCCATGTTTCTGGGGTTGCTGCTTGGTGTCATCAACAGTGGGGTGAAACTGCTCACCGCTGGCCTGGTGCTGGACGTCATCACGGGCTGGGGATTGCCCGTGTGTACGTTTGTGGTGGTCGTGTTCAGCGTGCTGTGGAGCGTTCTGGCCGGTATCAAAACGGTTATCTGGACCGACTTTCTGCTGTTCGTGCTCTTTGCGGCCGGAGCCGTGTTCGCCCTCGTTTACATGGCGCTGCAGATCGACCTGTCGGTTGCGGAAGCGTTTACCCGGCTCGATGCGCAGGCGAAGCTGGTGCTCTTCGACTTCTCCACCGATCCCACAGTTCGCTACACCATCTGGGCCGGCATCATCGGCTCGGTGGGCCTGTCCATCGCGCTCGGTGCAACGCAAGGAACCTGGCAGCGAGTACGCGCCTGCCGCAACGTGGCGGACGCACGCCGGGCGTACAACTACTCAGCGCTGTTTTATGTGATGCATCTGTTCGTGCTCGGCATCGGCTTGGCGCTGGTGCTGTTCTACGAGCAGAACCCGTTACCCGCGTCGATGCTGGAGCAACTCACCATTGCACCCGACCGCATCTTTCCGTACTTCATCGTCACAGAGATTCCTGCGGGTGTGTCGGGGCTGTTCATCGCCGCGATCTTCGCGGCGGCCATATCCACGCTGGATTCGTCTCTTGCAGAAAGCGCTGATGTCGCGGTGCGGCATTTTTACGAACCCTGGTCTGGTGCTCGCAGCGAGAAACACTACCTGTTGGTGTCACGCCTGGCAGTGGCAGCCTGGGCGTTGATCTTCTGGGGCGTGTCGCTGTTGTTCAGCCGCTACTCGGCGGAAGGGCTTCTGGATCTGACTTTCAAGCTGCCGAACTACCTTTACGGCGCGATATTCGCCACGATCGTGCTGGCGCGGTTCGGCATTGGCGGTTTCTGGAGCTGGGCTGTGGGCTTTGCTGCTGCCTGTATGGTGGTTGCCTGGCTGGCCGCGGAGCAGGTCACCTTCTTTTTATGGTGTCCCATCTCCGGCGTTGTGATGATTGCTGTGGTGCGGCTGCTGGATCGTAGTCCGCTGGAACGATCGGGGGTGGTGCTCAGCGAGCCTTCAACCGGTTGAAGATCTGCTGCATCAGGCGCACCTTCGGTTGGTTGCTGGTGCGAGCGAGTTGTGCGTTGTCCACGTTGACGAAGTTGACCGGTAAAGTTGCGCCGGATGCGTTTGCATCGGTTACCCGAAACAGATATTCGGTGTCAAACCAGGCGTAGTCATCGAACGGCCACGTCCAGCAGTTGGTTTGCCGATACAGCGCCTCCAGCGCACGGGCGCGTGGCAGGTTCGTCTTCCGTGAGATGTACTCGAACCTCTGCGATGCGAGTGTTCTGGCAAAGAGATTCGCGGATCGATCGCTGGCGTACGCTGAGTGCCAGATATCCAGACGCATCTCGTTCTTCAGGGACATGACGGCCCTGTGTACCTGAACGTGTTCCTCGTGCCCGTACTCACCCCAGGGGTTGTGAGTGAGCACCACCTGGCCAGGCTGGAGCGTTTCACGAAGGTACTGTTGAAGGGCTGCAAAGTTCTCAGCGTAGCGTTTGGCATCGAAGCCTGGCAAAGCGCGATCCGTGCGGGAGAGCTGCAGGCCGTGATCCGAGGATTTCGGGTCTGCCCAGTCGGCGCACTGAAATGCCACCGATTCCGTCAGGCCAACAAAGTGCGTGTTTGCCAGCGGAAAGCGCTCCTGCGCGCGCCGCCGACCCTCAGACCAGTCTTCTCTTCCCGGAACGTCGAGATAGCAGATGTGCACGCTCGCCACGTCATCGATGACGGAGCTGAACCAGAGTATTTCATCGTCCGGGTGGGCGACTACCAGCGCAGCCTGCGAGAAGTCGTGGTCGGTCACGCGTGTCAGTTGCTGGTGGCGTAGCCCATGGCCTGCATGGCCTCGGCAAACGTGCTCTCAATGCGCTCGATGCTCCGCTCAGAGAGTTCTTTGCGCCAGCCTTCCACTTCGCCTTTGCGCATGAAAAAGCCTTTCTTGCCTTTCTCTCCAGGGAAAGCCTCGGCCCCGTACTTCTCTTCCTGCTTGCGCATCGAAGAAAAATCGCCGCGCTCGACCGCTCGTTCGAGCAGTTGTTCTGAGGCGTCAACGCCGATGAATGCGGCAGCCTTGCGCAGTTCGCCGAGGCAATCTTCTTTCATGTCCTCATAGCGCACCACATGTACGGGTTGCGACTGCTGCCGTTGCAACCAGTCGAGCACCTGAACATCCCAGCGCACGACAAATGGCTCGAGCTCGCGGATGCAGCCATGCTCGAGCATTTCGTCCACGAACGCATCGAGCGTCCAGTTGTCGCGGCTCGTGTCGTGTTTGCAGTGATGGTAGTAGGACACCAGCACGGAGCGCGGATCACGCACCACATACAGCGTCTTCGGATAGATGTCGGGAAAGCGCGGGCCTTCATTGCGGAAGATGCGCGGGCTTGGCAGGTGTTCGAACTCGGGTATGCGCTGATCGCTGGCGTGGATCACCGGCATGTACTGACCCATGGTGGCGGTGGTGATCTCTTCGATCTTCTCCGGGTTGACCAGCAGGCCGAGCATATAGCCGAGCCAGGTGTTGCCGGACTTAGGGTGGCCCACGAAAAACACGTCATCCGGGCGCACGTGCGGCTTGAGCTTGCCTATCTGTTCCTTCAGCCAACGTCGCTGATTGATCATGTGACGAACGCGACGGTAGCCGGATGCGGGTAGGGATGTGAGCTTGGCCATGTCAGTGTTCCGTGTTTGAACTGGTGAGCTGATCGACGATTTCGCCGTAGCGCTGTCGGTACGCATCGTGGCTGAATCGCGCCTGTCCGTGTTCCCACGTTGCTCTGGCGCGAGTGTACAGGGCCTGCGGTGAGGCTTGCGAGACGGCCTTCACGGCCTCGATGATGGTGGTCACGTCACAGTCTGCGAGCTGCGTGCCGAAGCCTTCGACATCTACGCCGGTTTCCCGGCTGACGATGGGGATCAGCCCGGCGCGGATGCAGTTGACGGCAGCACCCGCTTGCCCCTCTCTGCAGGACGGGTACACCAGAGCGGCACTCGTTGCCACGAGGTTGGCGAACTGCTCGCCGCTGACGTCCACCCAGCCGAGTTGTTCGATATTGGGAAGTGCCAGCTCCGCCGCATAGGCGGCGCAAAACGCCGGGTCCCGGTCGATCGGGCCGCAGATGGACAGATGGCAGTCCGGCAGCGATGCGAACGCTTCCAGAGCAACATCCAGACCCTTGTGCACCGCGCCGTCGCTGCCAAGCCAAACGAAGCGGCTTCGCGCGGCCGCGAAGTCTTTGCTATCGCTCCATGGCAGGTCTACCACCGCCGGCACGTCGAGCGGATAAAGTGGTTTGCCGGCGTACGCATAAGTGCTCGCGGTTTCATCGTTGCCGAGCACCACTCCGGCGTCGGCGGCCTCGATGCCCGCGTTCACTTCGATCATTCGCACGCTGCCGAACAGATCCACACCGCGGCGCTGCTGACAGCCGACCACCCGTGCGAGTGCGTCCCGGTTGTTGGTGGTGTAGTGCGAGGTGTCGAGATGAACGATGCAACGGCAGTCGTCGTTCAGACGCGCGCGGATACGCTGAATATTGGTCCTGGCGGACACGAAGTAGTCGTATCGATGCTTCGGCACGAAGGCGGGATTGTCATAGTCGATCACGTCGACGATGTAGCCGCGCTGCAGCCACACATCTGCCATGAGCTGCGACTCACCGTGATGGGTGTGACTGCTCGAGGGGCCATCCTTGCTCAGAAACGGTTCGATGACGTAGGCCAGCAGTATGCGCCCTCGCTCGGCTCCTGCGGGCTGCAGGGTGACGCAGTGAGGGTTGTACCAGAGCGGCGGCGTACGTGAGAGACGCAAGCCCGTTTTTCCCAACAGGCGGTTCGTGAGATTCAGCAGCGACAAAGCGGAATCGCCTTCAGTCGAGGGGTGTGGTGGTCCGTTGCCTGCATGCCGGCGCTGCTCCGTGTCGCCCTGGTATCTAACTCACCGTCTATCTTAGCGGTTCTACCGGCAGCAGGCTGCGGGCGTCGTCACGCTATGCCCGGCAGCTGAGAAGGCTGTCACATAACTAGTCATCAGCCCGTAAGGAGGCAGGCGTGATGCACGGTGGAACACGTTCACACGGATTGAGTAGACTGGTTCCGCAATTCAGCAACGACAGGAAGTTATTCATGGTTCGATTCAGCGTTCTGCTGGCGGCTTTGCTGCTCGTCAGCGCTCCCGAAGTATCGGCAACCTACGGTTACGCCGAATGGGCCGAAGAGCTCGGCATCGACATGAACGCCTCCTACAGCGGACGGCGGGTGATGGAGTCGCGCCACGGCACCATGGAGTTCATCGAGCGCCGGGCGCCGCAGAAGACCTACATGGAGTTCGAGCAGCAGGGTGTGAAGGGCGGCGTGATCATCCGTGAGGATCTCGACAAGGCCTACATGCTCATGTTTCCCATGAACATGTACCGGGAGACGGACATGTCCGAGGCCATGCGGCAGGCAGGCGGCGACACGCAGGTGTCGGATGTCACGCGCGTGGGACGTGAGGCGGTGAACGGTCTCGACGCCACCAAGTATCGCGCGCGCTTTTCCGACAGCAACGGCTCCGGCGAAGGCTTCATCTGGGTAAGCGACGACGGCGTGCCGCTGCGCATGGACATGACCTACGACAGCGGCGGCAAGGGCGAGCGCCTGAACATGGTGCTGCATGATCTGAAAATGGAAGCGCAACCCGCCAGCGCCTTCGAGGTGCCGAAGAACATGCAACCCATGAACTTCGGCGGCCTGCGTATCCCCGGTCTCGGCGGCGGTCAGCCGTCTTCCGGCGAGGAGGAAAATGCGGGCGAGAGCGCCGATCAGTTGCGTAGAGCGCTGGAGGAGATGCGTAAGCGCATGGGTCAGTAGCGGCGGCTCACGGCCCAGAACAGGGTGCCGGCCAGCACGATGCCGAGGCCCCACAGAGCCTCGGCTGGCCGCTCGAGCAGCAGGTAGACCATCGTCCACGTGGTGAGGGCGATGAACACCAGCGGTGGCCACGGGTAGAGCGGCATGGTGAACGGCCGGTCGATGCCTCGGCGGCGCAGGATAAAAACCCCGCACACCGCTGCGAGGGTGTTCAGCGCCAGCGTGAACCCCGTGAACAGCAGGATGGTGTCGATCGCGTCGTCATTGCCGTCGAGGCACACGAACAGCTGCCGCGCGATCACGGCGTCGGAGTTGACGTCGGTCACGAGCTTGGGGTCGGCCAGGCCGAAGGTCGAGATGTAGTCGACCCCGTTGGTCGTGGTTTGGAACCAGAGCTGGTCCTCGGCCTCGAACAGCAGCCCGACCTCGTAGCCGCGCTGGACGATCGCGAGCAGGGCCCCGACGTCGTCGG
>JAUIED010000149.1 GCA_030428905.1 Gammaproteobacteria bacterium | reverse complement strand
ATGAGCAGCTGGCCAAGCTGTGCTGGCTGCATTACGGATGCACCAAGATCTTCCGGCAGCTTACCGCCTGGGAAGAAGCCTCGCAGCATCGGCGTATCCACCGCCCCCATACACAGGCCATTCACACGGATGTGATCGTCTGCGAGGGCTTTGGACCACGCGTCGGTGAAGCCGTTGAGCGCCCACTTGGAGGCGTTGTACAGATCCGTTTCCGGCTGATTCGTGCCATCACCACGGGCAGGCAGCACGTAGTACGTGCTGATATTGACGATGTCGCCACCGCCGCGAGCCCGCATCAGCGGCACGCACAGCCTGGACAGCATGAGCACGCCGAGCAGGTTGGTGTCCATGATGTAGTGCCAGTCTTCCACCGCCTGCTCGAAGGAACTGTCCACTGGGGTGCGTCGCCACGTACCAGCGTTGTTGACAAGTATGTCAACGCCGCCAAAGGTATCCACCGCCGTTTGGACCACGCGCTCGCAATCGGCGCGCTGCGCCGCATCCGCCACCATGGGCAGTACCTGCACACCGGTGTCGGCCTGCACCTCTGCGGCCATTGCCTCCACGGCATCCTGGCGGTCGAACGCCAGCACACGAACGCCTTGCGCGCTCAACGCTCTGGTAAATCCGGCGCCGAGCCCTTGCGCTGCGCCGCTGACGATTGCAACACGTTCCTCAGGCATCGACGGTCTCCGCTTTGATGTAACGGTGCGGCAGCGCAGGCTCGAGACATACCGGCCTGCCTATGCACAGATTCAGATTCTGCGCGTTGCGTCCGCTTGGCCCTTCTTGGAGCAACTCAATGACGACCTGCGCGGTGTCTTCCTTGGCCATCCAGGTGTCCACCGTTTCGCGCTGTTCGTCGTTCTCCTCCGCGCGGTCCTGCGGATAGCCGAAGAAGTCGCGAATCATCCAGGAATCGGTGGCGCCCATGCACATGGAGTTGACGCGAATGTCGTGCGGCCGCAGCGCCTTGGCCCAGGCAAACATCAAGCCGTTGAGGCCCCACTTGGAAGCATCGTACAGATCCATGACATCGCCGCCGCCAGTAGGCCGCGGAGCGTCCGCCCAGGGACAGGTGGGGAGCTTCGGACACAGTTCGAAGGGAGAACCGCAGGTCACCATGTGGTCGGTCGCGACGTTGACGATCTCGCCACCGCTCCCTTGTGCCAGCATCTGGCTGATGACAGCACGACCCATGAGAAACTCGCCGAGCAGATTGGTGCCGACGATCGCCTCGTAGTCGGCGAGGGTCTTGTCGAGATCATCATCCGGATGGGTCTGCCAGACCACACCCGCATTGTTGATGAGGATGTCGATGCCGCCGAACGCCTCGACGGTGCCATCGACCACGCGGCGCACATCATCCGGCTTCGATACGTCCGCCTGCCATGCCGCGGCCTGCACGCCGTGGCGTTTCAACAGGTCAGGTAACGCCATGATTTCGGGCCGCACATCGCACACCGCGACGTGCACACCAACCGCTGCGAGCGCTTGAGCGTAGGCCGTGCCGATGCCGACAGCGGCCCCTGTGACGATGGCGCGTTTGCCGGTCAGCGACACGCTCATGTCAAAACTCCCGGAAGCCGGTGTAATGGCGCTTAGGCCAGAGAAAATCTATGCGGGTGCGGTGGATGAGCCACTGCCCGTCGATGCGTTTGTACAGATCGTCATAGATACCGTACAGAATCAACGGGTTGTCTTCGCCTTCCTTGGTGCGCAGGTCGTGCAGGTACCAGCGACCATTCGCCGTATCGTCGTCGATGAGACGAATCCACGGGTTGGTGACCGAGTGCAATACCTCGAACGGCGGCGTGTCTGTCAGCAGATACGCAGAGTAGTTCTCACGAATCTGCGCACGCCCTACCCAATCGCCGCCATAGTCCGGCCCGAACTCGCACACCGCATCTTCCGTGAACAGGCTCGCAAGGCCATCGATGTCTTTTCCATCAAAGTAGTGGCTGTACATGATGCGCAGCTCCTTGATGGTCTCCTTGATGAGCATCTCTTCCAGTGTCATGGACCTCGCCCTCCCCCCAGAGTTGTACCGTGGTTCAATAATTTCAATTAGACTACTCGCGACACACCGGGCACACAACAGCCCGCGCGGTCGATGGGGGGACCATGAGCAAGACACCGTACGAGCCAGTCGTGCCAAGCACGGCAGATGAAATCAACTTTCTTGACCAGGGCATGCAGAACTGCCCCTTCCACGCCTACCAGCTGCTGCGAGACGAAGCGCCCGTGTGGCGCGACCCGGTGACCGGGTTCTACGTGATCAGCCGCTTCGATGACCTGCGCGACGTGCTGCTCGATCCCAAGCGTTTCAGCAACAACATGGCAGGCGGCCAGGGCGGCAGCCGCAACCGCCTCGATCAGGAACGCGCCCAGCGCATGCAGAGGCTGTACAAGGACAACGGATGGGTGCCCGCGGCCACACTGGCTGGGCGCGATGACCCCAACCACAAGCAGATGCGGGCCATGTTCAACGAGGCGTTCCGGCCGAAGAAGATCGACGGATTGGACCCCTTCGTGCGGGATACCGCTTACAAGCTCATCGACGCTTTCGTGGACGACGGTCGCTGCGAGTGGATCAAACAGTACGCGGTGCCGCTGCCGCTGATCGTCATCGGCCAGCAGATGGGGGTGCCCGAAGAGGACATCTGGAAAATTAAGGCCTGGACCGACGCATGGGTGCAACGCCTCGGCATGATGCAGACCGAGGAGGAAGAGCGCTGGTCGGTGGAGATGGAGATCGAAGCACAACACTACTTCCAACCCATCTTCGAACGCCTGCGGGTAACGCCGGACGACACGCTGCTTTCAGACATGGTCAATCGGGTCATACCCGAGTGGGGCCGGCCGCTCAATGACAACGAGCTGCACGCAGAGATGATGGCCGACACCTTCGTTGGCGGCTCAGAAACCACCACGAACGCCATCGGCTACGGAATGAAGCTGCTCATCGAGAACCCGCAAGTGTGGCAGCGGCTGAAGTCCGACCCGGAGAAATATCTACGCACATTCTGCGAGGAAGTGGTGCGCCTCGAAGGGCCGGTGCAGGGCCTGTTCCGGCTCGCCGCCCAGGACATCGAGCTGCACGGTGTGACCATTCCCAAAGGGGCGATGGTGAATGTGCGCTACGGGGCGGGCAATCGCGACGAGCGGGAATTCGAGTGTCCTGCCCAGATCGATCTCGAACGCGACAAGCCCGGCCGGCATCTGGGCTATGGCTCCGGCGTGCACCACTGCCTGGGCGCTCCGCTGGCACGGCGCGAACTCTACTGGGCGTTTCACGCGCTCTGCGATCGAGTGGAAGAGATGCGTTTCGTCGAGGACGCCAACGACTTCACCGTGATGCCGAACTTCTCCCTGCGCGCACTGCGTGAGCTGCACATAGAGCTCGAAGCGAAACCGAAGTCCGAGCGTCGCGACCCCACGACCATCGGCGCCGAGTCGGATGCCACACACCTCGGAGGGCACTGATCATGAGCAACCTCTTCTCCATCGAAGGCGACGTCGCCGTTGTAACAGGCGCCGGCACGGGTATCGGCGAAGGCACGGCACATGTTCTGGCCGAAGCGGGTGCACGCATCGTCTGCGCGGGGCGCCGTCTGGATAAGATCGAACAGGTCGCAGCGGATATCCGCGCTGCCGGAGGCGAAGCCATTGCCGTGCAGACGGATGTCACCGTTGACGAAGATGTGGAAAACCTCATGCGTTCAGCGATGGATACCTGGGGGCGCCTGGACATTCTGGTGAACAATGCAGGCGGCTCGCCGATCCAATCGCCGCTCACCGAGCTGCCGAGGGAAGAATGGGATGCCACGCTGGCGCTGAACCTCACCGCCGTGTGGAACTGCACGCGTATCGCCGCGCGTTACATGAGCCAGGGCAGCCGCATCGTCAACGTTTCATCCATCGCCGCTCGCGAAATCGTACCCGGCAGCGGTCACTACAGCGCCGCCAAACGGGGCGTGAACTCGCTCACCGAATCGTTCGCACGGGAGCTCGGACCACGCATCCGAGTCAACTGCGTGATGCCCGGCCTGGTACCAACGGAGATCGCCATGAAAGCGCTGCGTATCTCCGACGCGGATCTGCCGCGGCTCGAGCAGGCACTCAATCTGCCCTGCGGCCGCCTGGGCACTCCCACCGACCTTGGAGCCGCCATCCTCTACCTCGTCTCCCCCGCCAGCGAGTGGGTGAGCGGCGAATCCATCGGCATCAGCGGCGGCCAGTTTCCCGTGGCCGGGATGTAACACAGCTTCGTGGGCCGCTGGTACGCGGGCTGGAACGTCATTGCCGTCACGCTGATCTTCCAGGCGGTCTCTTTCGGTGTGTCCTTCTTCTCCTTCACGCTGTGGGTGGCACCATGGATGGACACCTTCGGCGCCAGCCGCGGCGACGTCATGACCGTCATCGTCGCCATGCAGATCCTTTCCGGCTTGCTGGCGCCGTTCGCCGGCCGGCTCATGGATTGGGCGGACATCCGCTTACTCGTGATCATAGGCGCCTGCTGCTGCTCGCTGGCCCTGTACATTGCCGGACAGGTCGACTCCCTGTGGTTGCTGGGTATTGCGTATGCGGGATTGTTTGGCGTCGGAACGCTGCTGTGTGGTCCCCTGGCCGCGCAGACGCTGGCAGCCCGCTGGTTCAACGCTCGGCGGGGCACCGCTATTGGCTTGAGCGCCGTGGGCACATCCATCGGCGGCGTGCTCGTTCCACCGCTCGTCGGCTACTGGATCACAGCAGAGGACTGGCGCACCGCCCATGAGTACCTGGCCTTACTGACCTTGGTCGTCATCGTGCCGCCGGTGCTGCTGTTCGTGCGAAACAGCCCGCAAGCGGCAGGAATCGAAGCCGAACCCGACAGCGCGCTTTCAGCCCCTGACAACGGCTGGAAGACCTGGAGCCTGCGCGACCTGCTGACCTCCCCGATCTTTCTGTTGATCGCAGCCACCGTCACGCCAGTGGTGACCACCACCGGCGCGGTGCAGCAAAACCTGGCGCCGTTCGCAGCCGATGTTGGGCTGCAGGCAGGCAGCGTTGCCACCCTCGTGTCGCTGCTGGCCGCCGTCATGATCGCAGGAAAAGTATTCTTCGGTGTCATGTCCGACCGCGTCTCGCACACCCTGTTGATGACCGTAGCGATCGCCGCCATCTATGCCGCCCTGGTGCTGATGCTCACCAACCCCAACTACACCTGGATGCTGATCATGGTCTCCCTGCTGGGCTTCGGCATGGGCGGTTTTCTGCCGCTGCTCGGCGCGATGGTCGCCGCGCGCTTCGGGCCGGTGGCCTTCGGCCGCGTGATGGGCCTGCTGGGGCCGTTCGTTACGCTTGGCGCCACAGGACCGCTGATCGCCGGCTACCTTCGAGACCAGACCGGCAGTTATGATGCACCCGTGTGGCTGTTCATGGGGCTGCTTGTACTATCACTCGCAACCCTGTTTGCTTTGCACCGGCAGCGTGCCGGACAACCATCACCGCAGGAGCATCATTGAGGCATCTGAACTATTCCCATCTGCTGTACTTCTGGACTGTTGCCCGGGAAGGCAGCATCGCGCGGGCGTCGCAGGTTCTGCACCTGACGCCGCAGACCATCAGTGGCCAGCTCAAGAAACTCGAGGAGTCCATAGGAGAGCCCCTGTTCAACAAGGCAGGACGAGGCCTGGCGCTCACGGAAACCGGGCACATCGTGCAACAGTACGCCGAGGAAATTTTTGAACTCGGCGCCGAGCTCACCCAACGCGTGCGCAGCCAGCAAACGCTCATGCCGACCGTTTTCAACGTCGGCATCGTCAATTCAGTCCCCAAGCTGGTAGCCCAGCGCGTCGTTCGCCCCGCCCTGGATCTGGACGATGCGATCAAAGTGGTGTGCAAGGAAGGCGCGCTGGAATCCATGCTTGGCGACCTCGCGGTGCACCGCCTGGACCTGGTGATCTCCGACAGGCCGTTGCCGCCCGGCACGCACGTCAAGGCGTTCAATCATGCCCTCGGCAGCAGCTCAGTGAGCTTCTTCGCGCACCGTTCCATCGCCCGCCGCTATCGGCAGTTTCCGGAGTGCCTGCAGGAAGAGCCCATACTGATACCGGGGCCGTCCGTGGCCCTGCGCCGGGAGCTCGACGAGTGGTTCGACCGGCTGGAAATCGCGCCGCGGATTGCGGCGGAGATCGACGACAGCGCGTTGCTGAAAGCTTTTGGAGAGGCCGCACTCGGCGCGTTTCCCGCGCCGACGGCCATCGGCCATGAGATCAGTTCCATGTACCACGCGAAGTTGCTCGGCACGCTGGAGGAGATTCACGAGTCTTACTACGCGATTTCGCCGGAACGCCGCGTGAAGCACCCGGCGGTGCTTGCCATCACCGAAGCGGCCAGGGCGGAGCTTTTCAGCGTCTCGGACAGTTCGATCTGAGCGAATGGTTCGGTCGCTGCGAACTGATTTTTCTTTCTATTCAACCAGGCACAATACGGTTCTGACTCCAGGGTGTATCGGAGCCGTTCATGAAGGTCTACTACCAGGGTGATGAGCAGCTGCTCAACAGCGAGCTGAAGCAATCCGTTGCGCTGCAGGTGCGGGACATATTTGCAGACGATCGCAGGGTGCTGGCCCTGGGTTTCACCGTTCACTCTGAGCCCACCTGGGCCGGCGCACGCACAAACCACCTCGTAACCCTGCGTGTAAGACACGTTCGCTCCCACCTCATCGAGGTGCACACCCAGCACGCAACCCTCGTGGTGGCAACGCGGCGGGCGCTGCAGAAAGGCCGGCGCGCGCTGAACCGCACCTATCGCCGCAGGCTGCTCAGCTTGCCCGCGCTGCAGGCCTCTTAACGCCATGCGCCGCACGAGACGCTACGCTGTCATGCTGATCGTGGCAGCCTGCCTGCCCACCACCTACTACCTGTCGCTACAGTGGCAGGAAGAGCAGGCGATGGAGCAGTACCTCGAATCGCTTGGCCTTGGTGATGCACCGGTTACGCGAGAAACGGCGCTGCGCGTTTCCCAGGCAGTGCGGAGCGACTTCGAGGTGAACGAAGCGCAATTCCAGGGCATCGATCTGGCAGATCAGCCCTTTCTCCGGGAGAGCACCGCAGATCTTTTACAGCACCGCGAAGGCTTGTGCGGAGAAGGCACCCGCGTCATTGTCAGCCTGCTGCTCGACCTCGGTTTCGATGCCACCCGCGTGGTGCTGTTCAACGATCGTCTGGAGTCCGCCCATGCGCTGGTGTCGGTACAGCTGGACGGGCGCGATTTCCTCCTCGACAGCATCAACTCCCGACCGGAAGTGACAGCGATGCTGGAGGCGCACGATGTTTCGGTACGCAAGTTCGACGTGCTGCACTACACCGATGACCTGCAGGAACGGCGGCGCATGGCCGCGGCCGCAAAGTACCCCAGACCCGAGGGCATGGATCGCTTTTTCGAGCGCTACTGGCTGTACTCATTCGAAGCCGTTCCCTACGCCAAGCTCCTGACAACCGCTGGCATCGACGTTCGCGTGTTCAGCTTCCAAAGGCCCTATCGCTGGATCTCCGCCCTTGCGGAGAAACCCAACCTGGTGCGCGCGTTACTCTGGCTGACCCTGCCGTTATCGACGCTCGGGTTGCTCGCAACGCTCGGCCGACGTCGGCAACGGCAACCGATATCCATGGCTCACCCGGCCCGCTAGACAGGCAGGTACTGAAAAACATCGTGGTCGTCACTGGCGGCCGCATGCCGCTCGATCATCTTCGCCATCCAACGGAAGGCCGTGTCGTTGCTCGTATCCAGGGTGCCTGCGACCACCGCGGTGTACACCCAGTCATAGAGCGTGCAGCGCACATAGTCGTTCCAGATGAAATCCCAATCGATGCCGCGCACACCACCGGCATGCAGACCATCCAGATAACGCTCAAGCAACGCTTTTTCGTGCGCGCGGCGAACTTCCACCTTGGTGCTCTGCGTCAGGAACAACGACACATCAAACATGCCTCTTGCTTTCAACGGCCCCTGCCAGTCGAAGACCACGATCGGGTGCTGGCCGGGCGACTCGCCAAACATGACGTTTTCCATGCGGAAATCACCGTGCACCAATGTGACCGGCTCCGCCATCCGCTGGGCCTGAAGTTCTGGAATGGCAGCCAGAAAACGATCTCTATACCGCTGCACGCTGGACGGCACGTCGAAGTTTTTCACCATGTTGTCCCAGCCAACGCTCCGACAACCACCGCACAGGGCGTCGGCATGGTAGCTGTCAGCAATTCCCGGAACCCAGTCGAGCGAATCCACGCGATTCCAAAACGCGCTGTGCAGCTTGGCTAACTCATCGATTGCCAGTTCGGTTTCGGCGAGCGTCGCGCCCTCAACCTGGCTACCCACCCGGTAGTCGCCCAGATCTTCCATCAGAAGCAGAAACTGATTCGGCTGCAGCAGGCAGGCAAAGGTCCTGGGCGTTACCGCGTCGGTCAGCGGATCGAGCTCAAGCGCATAGCGCACTTCACGTTCCGGCAGATTGAAGGCGATGGCAGACTTCCGGTTCATCTCGTTTCGAGGTAGAAACTTGGCGATCAACGTTTCCGGTGCGTCGCCGGAACGGCCCTCGTAAGTCAGGTACAGACGCGCGACTTCCGAACTCATACCCGTGCCGTCGCCGACGAGTTCCCGGCGCACATGAGTGACAGCTCCTTCCTCTGGGAGACAACCATTCGACCGCAACAACCCGGTCACATAATGCGGTGTCAGCCCGTCGGGCAGTTCTGGTATGTCAGTCAAATCTGCAACCTCGGGCATCGGGCTGAAGTTACCGGCCACCACTTTGATAGCAGGAAGAAAGCCTCAGGCGCTCCAGAGTTTACGCGCGGCAGAGATGTCATCATGATCGACGCCGCTCGGGCGCCCTTCGACGAAGTCGAGGCCGCTGACGATCCATTGTGCGAGTTCCGGCTGCGTGAGATGGTAAAAGTGCTGCCGACCGTCGCGCCGCTCCTCCACCAGCCGGTGGTTCCGCAATAGCGTGAGGTGCTGCGATACCCGTGCCTGGGCAAGCTGCAGCCGCTGGGCCAGGGAGGAAACATCGAGCTCCCCTGAGCGAAGCTCTTCCACCATGCGCACCCGATCCGGGTGCGCGAGCACCTTGAGGATATCGGCAAGCTCACGGGCTACGGCTATGCGGCTGGGCATGACGGGTCGACACGTGGATCAGGAATGCGACACATTATTAGCATTCAGTCTTTCCATGCAACCAGTCGCAGGCCCAATAAGCCCCGTACCGGCAGCGTGCGCGCGAGCCTGCTGCGCAGGCCGTACGGCAACATCATCAGCGCACGCTCGGCCGAGGTCACAAGCCACTTCGGCACGCGCTGAAAAAAGCCTCGCCCGCCTGCGTAGTAATGAACCCGGCTGAAGCCAACAGACAGAAGCAGTCGGTGTAGCTCACCCGCACGATACTCCTTCAAATGCAGGCCGCTCGCTGTTTCGTCAAAGTACATGGAAATGTCCCAAGGGCCGGAGACGCTGTTCGGCGTAACGCAGACATAGCGCCCACCAGGCCGCAATGCACGAAAGATGTTGCCGAGCTGTTCTTCCGCATCATCCGGATGCAGGTGCTCCATGAGTTGATCGCTGAAGGCGACATCCACTGAGGTGTCCTCCGCGGGAATCTGTGTGCCACGGGTAACACGAAACTGGACGTTGTCCGGCCAATTGTCACGGCCGGCGACCACCTCGGAAACATCCACCGCGGTCACCTTGTCACACACCGGAGCGGCTGCGAGTGAGAGCGCACAGTCGCCAGCACCCACTTCCAGAAAATGCCCGCAACCCTCTATGAATCGCCGCAGGAAGGCCATCTGTCCATCTGATCGCGCCGCGCGATCCTCGGCAGACTCTTTCTGCGTGAGCTGCTGGTGGTGGGGCACGCGCCGGAACAATTCATCGTAGACCTGCCCATACAACGCTGGGCGCGCCTCAGGGGTGGCACGCCGCAGGCGTTGGGCCAGGCCGATCTCCACTTCGTAGTGCTCTATAACCTGCTCGGGACTGCGCTTTTCCTCAGCAAGCAACGGCCGTTTGAAAGCCCGGCGCGACGCGACTCGATCAGCTACCAGCGTGGACATGAACACCCTCATACATCTACATATTCATATTGTTGAATATATAGAGATATGAGCGTCAAGAAAAGTGACTTATCTCACACTTTCTTCAGGTTGATGTAACCTTGGGCGCCTCCCGGATGCCGGCCGACTCCAGCTCCGCACGGATGCGCTCGCGCAGCGCAAACTTCTGTATCTTGGTGCCGGACATAGGCCACTCGTCAACGAATCGTACGTATCGAGGCACCCGGAAAGTAGCGATCCTGCCGCGGCAGAAGTCGATGATCTCCTGTTCGGACGCGGCGGCATCGGGCTTGAGCTGCACGAAGGCTGCCGGCACTTCCGCATACCGCGCATCGGGTGCTGCCACGACCTGCACCAGGTGTACTGCCGGGTGCGTGATGAGGTAATCCTCCACCTCCGCCGCCGCGACGTTTTCGCCGCCCACCTTGAGCATGTCTTTCAATCGGTTGCGAAACGTCACCCGACCCTCGGCATCCATCACACCCATGTCACCGGTGTGAAAATACCCT
>JAUIED010000148.1 GCA_030428905.1 Gammaproteobacteria bacterium | reverse complement strand
CGTGTCACCATTTCGGCGGCGATCTCCACCCGTGGAATTGCCACGTGCAGCAGATCCGGGAGCGGCGCGAACTGACCGGGATAAACGCTGTCGACGCGATCGGACATCTATGTGCAACCAACTTCTGTCATTAGCCATGCAGGTTATTGATATCCGAAAAGAAATCTCGAACGGGGTCACACTTCCGGGTAGCCGCCGCCGTGAATGAGGCCAGCGACGGAGAAACACGCTACGAAGCGGAAATTCACCGGCATCTGAAGCGCAACTTCATTGCCCACCTGCTGCACGGCTGCCTCGGCCAGACCGGCTTCCGGCTGCTCAATGCGCCGACCTTTCTGCCGGCCTACATCCTCCTGCTGTCGGACTCGGACGTGCTGGTGGCCGTGGCGTTGGCGGCACAGTCTCTAGGCATGGCGATCACGCCGCTCTTCGCAGCCAACCTGGTAGAGCACCGGGTCCGCGTGCTGGGTGTTGCGCTGGGTATCGGCGCGTTGGCACGCCTGTGCGTGCTGGCCATCGCCCTGGCGGGGCTGCTGCTGCAGCCGGGCTATGCGCTCGTCACCATCATCATTGCCCTGGTGGCGTTCGGTATGTTTCAGGGCATGCAGGGGGTCGCTTTTCACTTCCTCATGTCGAAGGTCATCCCGGTAAGCAAACGCGGCAGGCTGCAGGGTTTGCGTAACTTCACTGCCGGCATCGTCTCCGCTGCCGTGGCCTACTACGGCGGCCTGTATTTCCTCGGTGAGGCGCCGAGTGCTGAGGGCTACTCGCAGATCTTTCTCCTCGCCTTTGTGCTGACTAGCCTGGGTCTTGCGCTGCTGACGTGGATGAAGGAGCCGGAGCCGCCGCAGATGCGCGCAAAGTCCTCCCTGCACGCGGTGTGGGGCCGAATTCCTGGGCTGCTCGGCGACCACAAGCCGTACCGGCGATTCGTCACTGCCAGGGCGTTGGCCACCGCTGGTCGCCTGGCCATGCCTTTCTACATCCTCTACGCCGCCGACCATCTGGCGCTCAACGGCACCAACCTGGCCGTGCTCACCATCGCCTTCACCCTCGCAGGCAATCTGTCGAATCTGCTCTGGGGGCTGATGGCTGACAGGCGCGGCTTTCGCATCGTTTACCTGGCATCCATCGCCATCTGGGTGGCCTCCACGCTGGTGCTGATGATCAGTGAATCGTTGTGGCTGACCTGCCTGGTATTTATCGGCATCGGCTCAGCGACACAGGGCTTTCAGGTGGCCGCGGCAAGCCTGGTGCTCGAGTTTGGCAGCCGCGAAGACCTGCCCATGCGCATCGCCATAGCCAATACCGGCTCGGAGCTGGTCGGCACCGCGGCAACGCTTGCCGCGGGTTTCATCGCCGCGGGGTTTGGTTACGAGGCGGTATTCATGGTGTCGATACTTTTTCTCGCCGTTGGCGGCTGGCAAGTGCGCAGACATGTGCCCGAGCCACGCTTTGGCAGGTAGAATCCCTAAACCGTCATCCGGAACACGCCCCAACATGCTGAAAGTTACGCACCAGGATCTGATCGCGCGCGCTGAAGCGGAGATCGAAACGCTCACGCCCGAACAGGCACATGCGCTGCTGGCGGACGACGGCGTGCAGTTCGTCGACATCCGTGACATCCGCGAGCTGCAGCGCGAGGGCAAGGTGCCGGGCGCGTTCCACGCACCTCGCGGCATGCTGGAGTTCTGGGTGGACCCTACGAGCCCCTATTACAAAGAGATTTTCGGCAGCGGCAAGCGCTTCGTCTTCTACTGCCAGAGCGGCTGGCGTTCTGCCGTATCGACCCACACCCTGCAGACCATGGGCCTCGAACCCGTTTGCCACATTGGCGGCGGTTTTCGCGCCTGGGTTGAAGCTGGCCTGCCTACAGAAGCTCTGCCCGAACGGAAGGGCTGAATGCGCGCGGCGCTGATCTACCTGCTCGCAGGTGTGGGCGGTTTCGTCATCATGTCCCTCGAGTTGCTGGGCGGCCGCGTACTCGCTCCCTATTTCGGCAGCGACATCTACGTGTGGGGCAGCATCATCACGATCTTCATGCTGTCGCTCTCGCTCGGCTATCTGGGCGGTGGGCGTTTGTCCCTGAGGGACCCTTCGCTCACGCGATTCTCCGCTCTGTTCCTCATCGCGGCGGCCCTGCTCTACCCGCTGGTGTACTTTGCAGAACCGCTCATGGAGTGGGTGTTCGAGCAGATTGAAGATCCCCGCTACGGCTCCCTCGTGGCGGCGTCGATGTTGTTCATCCTGCCGACCGTGGTGCTGGGCTTCATTTCCCCCTACAGCGTACGTCTGCTGGTGGAGAGCACGCACCGGTCCGGGGAGGTGGCCGGCCGGTTGTATTTTGTTTCCACCCTCGGCAGTGCCCTGGGTACGCCGATGACGTCGTTCTACTTCGTGCTCTGGTTCGAGATCAACACGATACTCACGGGCCTCTCGGCAACGCTGCTGGGCCTCGCAGCGCTGGGATTTGCGGGGCGCCGGTTGTCTTGAGGGCGTTGATCTGGCTGATGTGCATATTCATGGTGCCGCTTGCTGCCGCTCAGGGCCGGGTGGTGCACAAGGAGCGCTCGCTGTATCAGACCATTCTGGTGGTCAAAGATCGTTCCCGAGTGTGCCTGCAGTTCAGCGTACGCCGAGATCAGAAGAACCAGTCGTGCAAGGACCTGAAAGACCCGCAGAAGATGCTCTTCAGCTACACGCGCATGATGATGGCGTCGCTGCTGCTGATCGACGCACCTGAACGGGTGCTCATGGTTGGCCTTGGCGGCGGCACCATCCCTACGGCGCTCAACGAGCTCTACCCGCAGGCGGTGATCGACGCGGTGGAGATCGACCCGGCGGTGGTGCGCATGGCGCGGGAATACTTCGGCTTCGAGAGCAACGAGCAGCTGCGCGTCCACGAGACGGACGCGCGGGTGTTCACCAAACGGGCCCTGAAGCGCGGTACCAGCTACGACCTGATTCTTCTGGATGCCTACAACGGCGACTACATCCCCGAACATCTGCTCACGCGCGAATACCTGGAAGAGACCAGGGGGCTACTCACACCAGGCGGGGTGCTGGCCGCCAACACGTTCGCAGTAAGCGATCTTTATGACCATGAATCAGCCACTTATGCGGCAGTGTTCGGGCGCTACTACAACTTTCGCCGCTGGGACAGCTCCAACCGCGTGATCATCGCCCGCCCCGCGGGACTGCCGGAGGACACCGACAGTCTGAACGAACGGGCGGCAGCGCTTGCCGCAAGGCTTCGTCCCTACGGCGTGCCCATCGAGCGCTACGTGAAGGACCTCGATGGTGGTGTCGACTGGAACGAACGCGCACGCGTGCTCACCGACCAGTACGCTCCAGCCAATCTGCTCAAGCACCGCTGATCGATCTCACCCCGGCTGACCGATCTCACCCCTGCTGCTGCCAATATTCGTCCTTCAACAGCCGCTTGTAGAGCTTGCCCGTCGGGTGCCTTGGCAGCTCGGCGCGAAAATCGATGCTGCGCGGACACTTGATGTGAGAGAGGTGGCTGCGGCAGAACTCCATGAGCTCGTGCTCGAGCTCGGGCCCGGCGAGACCCATGTCCCGAGGCTGCACCACGGCCTTCACTTCCTCACCGAACTCCGCATTCGGCACCCCGAACACGGCCACGTCGGTCACCGCATCGTGGGTGATGAGGATGTTCTCCGCCTCCTGCGGATAGATGTTCACCCCCCCGGAGATGATCATGAAATTCTTGCGGTCGGTGAGATAGAGATATCCCTCCTCGTCCACATAACCGACATCGCCGAGCGTGCTCCAACCCTGCGGATGTCTTGAGCCGCGGGTCTTCTCCGCATCGTTGTAGTACTCGAACTCGCCACCTTTGCCGAAGTACACGGTGCCGGGTTCACCCACGGTGAGCTCTGCACCCTCATCGTCGCAGATGTGCACCTCGCAGTTCAGCGGCCGGCCGACGCTCCCCTTGTGGGTGAGCCATTCCGGTGAGGAAATGTGCGTGAAGCCGTTGGCCTCGGTGCCCGCGTAGTACTCGAACAGGATCGGCCCCCACCAGTCGATCATCTGCTCCTTGATGGGAATCGGGCACGGCGCTGCCGCGTGCACCGCGCAGATCATGGAGCTCGTGTCGTAGCGCAGCCGCTCCTCGTCCGGCAGTTTGAGCATACGTACGAACATGGTCGGCACCCACTGCCCGTGGGTGACCTGATACTTTTCGATGGTGCGAAGCGCTTCCACTTCGTTGAAGTGTTCCATTACCACCACCCGGGTGCCGTTACGCAGGCAGCTCATGGTGAAATTCAACGGCGCGGAGTGATAGAGCGGTGCCGGAGACAGGTAGGTGGAGTGTTCGTCCATCTGCCACAGCATGCCGAAGACGTTCAGCGTAGGCGCGCCGTAGGGTTCCTCGGACAGTGCTTTCTTGATGCCCTTCGGATAGCCGGTTGTACCCGAGGAGTAGAGCATCGGCGCCCCTTCCGCAGGGTCGTCGATCATGGTCTGGGGTTGATCGGCAATGGCGGCCTCCCAGGACTGGAAGCCGTCGATGGTGTCGTCCAGCATGAAACGGTGCACCCCGTCCAGACGCGGTACCAGCCGCCCCGCCACGTCACGCCGGGCGTGTGAGGTCACGAACAGCTTTGCCTCGCAGTTGCCGACGATGTAGGCCACCTCTTCTTCCTGCAGCCGCCAGCTGATCGCCGTGTAGTACAGACCGGCCCGTTGGGCCGCCCAGACGATCTGGAAGAAGCGCGGGTGGTTCTCCAGCAGAATGGCGATATGGTCGCCGCGCTCGAGCCCCAGAGCACGGAACAGGTGCGCTCCCTGGTTGGCGCGCGCTTCGAGCTCGCCGTAGGTCACGGTCAAGCCGCTCTCGGCCATGACGTAGGCGATCTTGTCGGGATCTTTCTCCGCGAACAGGCCAGGATGCATACCCTACTCCCTCTCTTCCAGGTCCAGCGACGCCGAGTTCATGCAGTAGCGCAAACCGGTGGGGTTGGGGCCATCGGGGAAGACGTGCCCAAGGTGCGCATCACAAGCAGCACAGCGCGCTTCGATCCGGCGCATGCCGTAGCTCGTATCTTCGTGCTCGGTGACCACGCCATCGGCTATGGGCGCGTAGAAGCTTGGCCAGCCGGAGCCCGAATCGTATTTCGTACTCGAATCGAACAGCTCCGTGTTGCAGCACTTGCACCGGTAGATGCCGGGGGTTTTGGTATCCCAGTAGATGCCCGTGAAGGCCCGTTCGGTGCCGGCATTGCGCGTGATCTCGTACTCCTCGGCAGAGAGCTCACGGCGCCAGTCTTCTTCGCTCTTCTCGATCCGTTCCTGGGGAACTACCTTCGATTCAGTCGTCATGCGGATCCTGCTAAAATTTCAAGGTTGATCGCGTTATCTTAATTGCACCACGCCGGGAATCCCAAGCCATGCCAGCCGATATGCCCGAACCGGGCTCCACCGTTACACCGTTAGACGCCCGCACCGGCCGGCCAATCCGAAAATCCAGCAAGCTGGACGATGTCTGCTACGACATCCGCGGCCCGGTAATGCACGAAGCGCACCGCCTGGAGGAAGAAGGCCACCGGGTCATCAAGCTCAACATCGGCAATCCGCACCCCTTCGGTTTCGAGGCCCCGGAAGAGATCCTGCGCGATGTGATCCACAACATCCCGGCGTCGCAGGGCTACAGCGACTCCAAGGGCATCTATCCGGCACGCAAAGCCGTCATGCAGTACTGCCAGCAGATCGGCATACCGGATGTCGACGTCGATGACGTGTATATCGGCAACGGCGTGTCGGAGCTCGTCATGCTCGGCATGCAGGCTCTGGTGGAGAACGGCGATGAGATTCTCATTCCGGCGCCGGACTTTCCGCTGTGGACGGCTGCCGCGACGTTGTGCGGGGGGACACCCAGGCACTACCGATGCGATGAGAGCAACGGCTGGCAGCCGGATCTGGACCACCTCAGGAGCCTGATCACACCGCGCACGCGCGGCATGGTCATCATCAATCCCAACAACCCCACGGGAGCTGTGTACGAGCGCAGCACCCTGCTGGCGATGCTCGAGATCGCCCGCGAACACGATCTGGTGGTGTTCTCTGATGAGATCTACGACAAGATCGTCTACGACGATGCAAAAGCCATCCCCGTAGGCAGCCTGGCCGACGACCTGCTGGTGCTCACGCTGAACGGCCTGTCCAAAACCTACCGGGTAGCTGGTTTTCGCACCGGCTGGCTGGTGGTCAGCGGTGCCAAGAGCCGCGCCCGTGACTTCATCGAGGGCCTGGATATTCTGGCAAGCCTGAGGCTGTGCTCGAATGTGCCCACCCAGCATGCGATCCAGACCGCCCTTGGCGGCTACCAGAGCATCGAACCGTACCTGCATCAGGGCGGCAGGTTGTACGAGCAGCGCAATGCCGCCTGGCAGATGCTCAACGACATCCCGGGCATCACCTGCCACAAGCCGCAGGGGGCGCTGTACCTGTTCCCCCGGATCGACACCAGGCGTTTCAACATCACTAACGACGAGCAGTTCGTGCTGGATCTGTTGCGGGCAGAGAAAGTGCTGGTGGTGCAGGGCACCGGCTTCAGCTGGCCGGAGCCCGATCACTTCCGTGTGGTGTTCCTGCCGCACGTCGAGGATCTCGCCGAAGCCATGGGCCGCATAGAACATTTCCTCAGCACCTACAGGCAGTGACCGAACAAACGCAGCAGGCACCGGTTGCCAGCCTCAACATCGACGACTTCTGCAGGGATGTAGCCACAGCCCTGGTACAGCTCGCACACGTCTTCCCGCGTCCGCACAATCTGTTCGTGGAAGACGTTTACCGGGCCGAGGAGCCCGATGAGTACGGGCTGCACAGCAACCGCTACCTCGCCTGCTTCTCCGCGCTGTGCTGGCTCAAGGAAGAAGGCTACATCCGCTACGTCGACACGCTGCGCACCGAAGCCGTGGAGCAGGCGGTGCTCACGGGTGCGGCGCTGAGCCGACTGATCACGCCTTCTTCACGCCAGGCGCATGAGACTTTGGCACTCGATCGGGATACCCTGCTCGCCCGCATGCGGCGCTGCCTGAGGGAGGGTTCCTCCACAGAGCTGCGCTGGGCGGTGATAGAACTCATGCGGCAGATGGCCGCCAGACCTACAGAGTGACCCCATGACCGACATCTCCAGATGCCCCATCCACGAAATCAATCCGATGCTGCCGCAGAACCTCGTGGATCCGTGGCTCATGAACAAACGTCTGCGCGACGAAGCGCCGGTGTTTCAGGACCCGAACTCGGGCATCTTCTTCATCTCGCGCTACGCCGATGTGGTGGCCATGGCCACCGACCCGCAGACGTTCTCCAGCGTCATGCCGGGCGCCAACACCCGTGGCGTGAACGCCGACGATCCGGAACTAGCAGCCATCATGGCCGACGCCTATCCCAACGTGCCGACCATGCTCACCCAGGACCCGCCGCTGCAGCGTCGCTACCGCAAATTCGTGGATGGTGCGTTCGCGCCGCGCAACCTGAAGAAGCTCGAACCGTACATCGAGCAGATATCGAACGAGCTCATCGACGACTTTGCCGACGCAGGGCGCTGCGAGTTTCTCGAAGCGTTCGGCATTCCGTTGCCGCTCAATGTCATTGCTTCACAGATCGGCACACCGCTTGCGGATCTCGGGCTGCTGCGCCGCTGGACCGAGGCATTCATAGGCAATCTGAGCCAGCAGCTCGACAAAGAGGGCATTCGCGAGGCAGCCCGCGGCATGGTGGAGTTCCAGAAGTATTTCGTGGAACGCATGGAGGAACGCCGTGCGAACCCGACCGATGACATCCTGTCCATGGTCGTCAACGCCAGCATCGACGGCGAGAAGCCCATCGACAACGCCGAAGGCCTGAGCATGCTGTCGCAGATACTCGTGGCCGGCAACGAAACCACGGCAGCATCACTCACGGAGGGTATCTGGCTGTTGATACAGAACCCGGACCAGTACGAGATCCTCAGAAATGACCTGACCGCCGAACGCATCAGCGACTTCGTGGAGGAAGTGCTGCGCTATTCGAGCCCGTCGTCGAACATGTTCCGCCGCGCCACCCGGGACGTAACCCTGCACGGTGTCACCATCCCGGAGAATGCCATCTGCTTCGCCCGTTTCGCCTCGGCCAATCAGGACGAAGCACAGTTCGAAGACGCACAGCGGTTCGACATCACGCGCACCAACCTGAAAGAGCACGTCGCTTTCGGCAAGGGCATTCACCATTGTCTGGGTGCGGCGTTGGCGCGGCGGGAAATGAACATCGGCTTCAAGGTGGTGTTCGAGCGGTTGGAAAACTTCCGTCTGGCGGACGGTGCCGAGCCGCCGCAGTTCTCTCCCAACGCGCTGCTGCATGGCCTGACGGGCCTGGATGTCGCGTTTGACGTGATCCGCTGAACCCTCAGCGCATCACGTACTCGTAGACCTTCAGAGCCCGGTCGGCTTCGACGTCCGGAAAATCCGGGCTGTTGGGCAGCCGGCCTTCCAGCGTTGCGGCGGGGCACCAGCGCGCCATCAGGCCCGGCAGGAACTCCGCATTGTGAAACGGCGAGTTCAGGCATGCATATATGCGGGCCCCGGGCGCCGCAAACTCCGGTAGACGTTTGAGTATCTGCGCGTAGTGCTTGTCCGCCACGAAGCTGCCCCGCTGGTTGGTGGGCGGGTCGATAATGACGATGTCATACGGGCCGAGCTGACGGATCTTCCACCAGGACTTGAACAGATTGTGCGGCAGCATGCGCACCGAGCGCAGGTCCTGGCCGTTCTCCTGGTGATTGTCGCGCCCGACATCCAGCGACGGCTTGCTCATGTCGTTGTTCACCACCCCTCGTGCACCGCCGGCAAGCGCTGCGACAGAGAGCGAACAGGTATAGGCGAACAGGTTTAACACGCTGGCGCCCGCACAGCCCGATGCCAGCCGTTGGCGCAATGGCGCCATATCGAGAAAAAGCCCAACGTTCTGATTGGCAAGCGGCCGCACGCGGTAGCGCAAACCCTTCTCTACCGCGACCAGCGCGTCGGGCACGTCGCCAAACAGAACGTCCGTGCGCGTGTTGCGGCCGTCTCTTCGTTGTATGGCGATGCCCTGTAATCCATCGAAAGCCTGCGCCAGCGCATCTGCCAGATGCTGCAACTCCTCATCTGGCAGGCGTGCCGCTTCGCGAAACAACCCCACCACCAGATAGGGCGGGAAGTGGTCCACGGTCACCTGTTCGAAGCCCGGCAGCGTGTGACCGCGGCCGTGCAGCAGACGGCGGGCGTCCACACCGGCCGGTTCGAAACGCTCTGCGCACAATCTCACCAGGGCCTTCGCGTCAAGCATGGGTCACCTGATAGAACAGGCGGTCGTCGTAGCCGACCAGCACTTCCCAGAGCCCCGCCCAGGCTCCATCCAGGGCGGCATCCCCGGTATCGAGCAGCAACGGCCGCCCTTCGAGGCTTGCGATCTTGCTGCGTGTTGCGAGGATGCGCACGTCCTGCAAGGGGTTGAGCGTGCGCAGGAATGCTGGGGTCAACTGTTGGTTACCCCGACCAATCAGTATGCCCTGGCCGCCACCGAAGCCGAGCAGCAGCTTCGCGTGCGTGAGGGTTTCCAGCGTCTGCCCGGTCACATCCAGCAGCCAGCTTCCGTCTGCCATGCGTACATCGAAGCCCAGCAACGTGCCATTGCCGCCAAACGCCTGCTTGACGGCAAGCAGCGTGCCCCCCGGTCCGAAAACCAGGGGCGCGGTGCAGCCGTCGAACTCTGACACCGCGCCCTGCACCACTTCCTCCACCGCCAAGCCCTCATCTTCCCGGCCGCTGACTTTCGTGTGCTGCACGAACCCTGTCAGTTCCGGCACGCGCAGCTCGCCATAGAAGCGGCTGCCGGTGCGGCCGTCGCGCAGGGCCTGCTCATCCACATCGCGTACATCCGCGAGCCTGGCGGCCACCAAACCGCCCGCGACAAGGCGTTGCAACACCTCCGCCGCAGCGCGAGGTGAGGTAGCAAACACGCCACTGTGCATCTTCACACCGCTCGGCACGCCGAGTACGGGGACGCTGTCCTGCACCGCATCGAGTATGTCGCGAGCGGTGCCATCACCGCCGAAAAACAGGAGGAGATCCACTCCCCGCTCGCGCAGGATTCGGGCAACCGCCTGCGTGTCTTCTGGAGATGGGGGTGTGCCGGGTTCATGCACGCATTCTGCTGCCACGCCCATTGCCGCCAGAACATTCGCACCCATCTCGCCGCCGGCGCTAAACCAGCGCAACTGGGTAGCAAGTTCAGGCGCCGATGCAAACAGGCTTCGCAACCGTTCCGCACCGCGCGGTAGGCCGCCGCGGCGGCGAGCCTCCGCCTGGATATCAGCACCGTCGCTTCCCTTGAGCCCCACAGCACCGCCGATTCCAGCCACCGGATTCACGAGCACGCCGATGTTCAGCACGCCAGCGCCTCAGCAACCCGCTCGCCGATGGCAAGAGACGCGGTCAGCCCGGGAGATTCGATGCCCAGAAGATGTACCAGCCCGGAGATACCGTGCTGGCTGGGGCCGTCGATACGAAAGTCGGCCGCCGGCTCAGCCGGGCCGGAAATTTTCGGCCGGATGCCGGTATAGCCAGGCTGCAAGCGCGTTTCATCCAGATCGGGGTAGTAGTCGCGGAT
>JAUIED010000350.1 GCA_030428905.1 Gammaproteobacteria bacterium | reverse complement strand
AGCCGTGGCAAAAGCCGCACTCGACCCGGAGGTGCGTTGTGTCGTTCTCACGGGTTCCGGTAACGCCTTCTGTGCCGGCGGCGATGTGAAAGGCCAGGCGCAAAGCGCCAAGGCCCGAGCTTCGGGAGGGCCATCGGTCAGCATCGAACAGCGTGTCCACGGCCTGCGCTCAGGCATGGAGACCTCAAGACTCCTGCACGAAATGCCGAAGCCCACGCTCGCCGTCATCCCCGGCGCCGCCGCAGGCGCTGGTCTCAGCCTTGCTTTGGCATGCGATCTGCGCATTGCCGCGAACGAAGCGAAGATCACCACCGCGTTCGGCAAGATCGGCGCGTCTGGAGACTATGGCGGCTCTTACTTCCTTCCCCGGCTGGTGGGAGCCGCGAAGGCACGCGAGCTCTACTTTCTATCGGACGTAATCACCGGCGCGCAGGCTGCTGAGTTGGGGCTGGTGAATCACGCCGTTCCGCGGGCTGAACTCGAGGATGCGGCAGCAGAGCTGGCTACGCGGCTCGCTGGCCTGGCAACGGTCGCGGTTGGTTACATGAAGCGCAACCTGAACGCGGCGGACGAAGCGAGCCTGTCACAGGTATTCGACATGGAAGCCGAGCACATGGTGCGCTCCATGATGACCGAGGATCATGCAGCGGCGGCGCAGGCGTTCGTGGAGAAGCGTCCGCCGACCTTTAACGGGCGCTAGCCACCTGCAAGACGTGCCTTGAACCGGCGCATGCCTGAAAGCCAGCGATCGTAGTCGCCAGCCTTGCGCTGGAAATAGGTGGCAACCTCTTCGTGCGGCAGCACCAGGAAACGCTCCTCTTCGATGGCAGCAAGGCACGCGTCGGCTACCACTTCCGGCTCGAGAATTCCGTCGCCAGCGGCCTGTCGCGTGGAGGCATCCTTCACGCTTTCGCCGAGAATGGCGGTACGCACCGCTTGGGGACACAGCACCGATACGCGCAGACCGTCGTCGTAGTAGTTGATGGCGAGCCACTCAGCCAACGCCACGGCTGCATGCTTGGAAACCGCGTAGGGGCCGGAATCGATCTGTGTGAGCAGCCCGGCTGCCGAGGCCGTGTTCAGAAGGTACCCGCCGCCGCGCGCAGTCATGCGCGGCACCAGCACGCGAGCCACCGCCAGATGCGACCAGCAGTGTACGTTCATCATGCGCTGCCAGGCTTCCGTGCTGAGATCGAGGCCGCCGCGCTGGCCGTAGCCTGCGTTTGAGACGAACAGATCGATTCCGCCGTGTTCCGCCTCGACTGCATCGATGAGCGCTTCAATGGCCGCTTCATCCGCCACGTCGAGCGGCATGGCACTGGCGCGCGCACCGATCATTCGCGCGGTTTCGGCAGCGTTGTCACCATTGAGATCGGTACACACCACATGCCGCACGCCAGCAGCAGCCAACCTTTGCGCCAACGCCCGGCCGATACCAGACCCAGCGCCCGTCACCACCGCTACGCGATCTTCGAGCTGCATACGCTCCCTACCCCAACGTTCTACACAGATCCGTCAGTTTACGGCATGTCATTGCGTACATGGAAAAATCCGCGGCGCCGCCGTGGCGGACGTCGTCGATCATCTGCATCCAGCCAGCCTCGAAGGCCTGGTGCTCCGCCAGCCAATCCGCGAGGCAGTCGTGGCTGGCCAGCGTATGCGCGGCGAGCAGCCCCTGGTGGGTGGTAACTTCGTCGAGCACTGAGTCGCGCTCCATGGATTGCCAGTGGCTTTGCGTCGGCAGACCTGACAGCAACGTGGTCAGCCAACCGAGGCTCAACTGTTCACCAAGTTCGGTAAAGCGTGTGGCCAGCGCCTGAACATCAAGCTGTCGCTCCCGGGCTGCGTGCACCAACGGCAGGGCCGCACCAAACTCGCCCGCGTTGGCGATCCGCTCGGCCAGATCCTGCGGCACGCCTGCCGCCTGCCAGGCCTGCGCCTGCTCGCGCCAGCGCCG
>JAUIED010000147.1 GCA_030428905.1 Gammaproteobacteria bacterium | reverse complement strand
GACCCTGGCAACGATGCTCCCTGCTGTTATGGAGTACAACATGACGGAGCGAGCTGAGAAGTATAGAAAAGTTGCAGCCCTACTGGCGCCGTCAGGTCCTGCAACCGGAGCTGGAGCGATCGATGCAGTTCTTCAACTGCGAAGCGACATCGGAATCGATCGTTCCATCAAAGACCTAGGCGGCGATGACGACCTGCTTGCGGTGCTGATCGAAGACGCAACTGCCGATCCGGTGAATTTCACCAACCCGCGTCCAGTGACGCCGGAGGCACTTGAGCAGATGTACCGCGCCGCCTGGTAAGTGCGCAGCGGCGCTATCGCTGCCGCAGGTGCACCCACACACCCTGTGCCTTCAGGAAGGCTCGCCTGCAAGCTGCCTACGGATCGCTTCGGTCTTCTGATGCTACGTCCACACCGGATCCAGCGATAGAAGCAACCTCACGTCGCTATCGTGGGGTGATCTGTGCACCACGCCGCCAAATTGCCGACTCCATGATCCACCCTTTAGCAGCGACCAGTTGCGCGCAGGCAGGTGTTCGATCTGCCCGTTGGGTTGCAGGGGGACTGCGGTCGATCCGAGATCGGCGAGCACAGCCCAATCCACGTGGCGGTTGGGAATCCAGTCCGTGCCCTTCCCGTTGAGCGTGATCAGCATGCGACATGGTACCTGATCGACATGAAATCTCGGGCACATAGGGGAAGTCAGCGTCTCCAGTCGAACACCCACCTGCTCACACCCCATGAGCTCGCTGAGAACCTCGCCGACCTCGACGACTTCATCAATCAGCAACGAACGGAGATCGGCACCGATGGTGGCTGGCAGAGCATGGTCTGGCGCGTTCATATCACCGGTAGTCTGCACCCAGCGAAAACTGAGTGCCTGGCGAGACTCGACGAGGCACTTTGATATCGATTCCGAACGTTCCGCCTGCGGGTCAGTGACAATGACCAACTCCACATCCTCGTCATAGATCGCGGTAAAGTCAGTCAGGTGTTCACCTAGAACGGCGCGCATCAAAGATCGTCCTCTGCGACCTCACGAATCCATTTCGGGAATGGATCTGAGTATCGTTCCCAACCTTTTGGGCCTTCTGCCAGTTCTGCATCGCTCAGCAAGCAGCGGTCTAACGCGAGACAAGCCTGCTCTTCGTCGAGCTCCTGTCCGATGAAGACGAGTTCCTGGCGTCGATCTCCATAAGGCGCTTCGCATTTAGACTCTATCGCTGCCCTGTGCTCGGAGTCTTCGGGCCATTGCTGTTGAGGCACGGCTGACCAGAACAGTCCTGCGAATCCGTGGTTCATGATACCCCCCGCCTGAGACCAGGATCCAGCCTGGTCAAAGCGCGAAGCGAGCCAGAAGTATCCCTTGGAACGAACGAGGTTCCCGTGGCGCCAGCCTTGAACGAGGAAGTCGTGAAGGCGCTGGGGGTGGAAAGGTCTGCGAGCTCGATAGACAAAGCTGCCGATGCCGTACTCCTGCGTTTCCGGAACATGTTCACCCCGGAGTTCTGCCAACCAGCCGGGCGCAGTTGCGGCTTCGACCATGTCAAATTTTTTCGTACCGAGAATAGACCGAGGATCGATCTTACCGTGTTCGGCAACGATGACTTCGGCACCCGGATTAAGCCGACGAAGTGTGGCCAGCAGTGCGTCAGTCTGAGCATCATCGAGCAGATCGGTCTTCGTCACCACGATAACGTTGGCGAACTCCACCTGATCGATCAGGAGGTCGGCGATGTTGCGTTCATCTTCCTCGCCAATCTCCATGCCTTTGTCTTTGAGGCTGTGTGCTTCTGTCATCAGTGTCGGGAAGTTGAAGGCGTCGACCACCGTGACCATGGTGTCGAGTTCGGCAACGGAAGAGAGCGAGCGCCCCTGTTCGTCTTCGAACGTAAACGTTTCTGCGACCGGCAGAGGTTCGGATACACCCGTCGACTCGATAAGCAGATAGTCGAAACGTTGCTCGTCTGCCAGTCGCGCAACCTCGATCAGCAGATCCTCCCGGAGGGTGCAGCAGATGCAGCCGTTGGTCATTTCTACCAGCTTCTCGTCCACCTGGTGCATGGAAACATCCTCCCGCAGAAGCTCCGCATCGATGTTGACCTCTCCCATGTCATTCACGATGACCGCAACACGCAGGCCCTCGCGATTGTTGAGCACGTGATTCATGAGCGTCGTCTTGCCCGCGCCAAGAAACCCCGACAAGACAGTGACAGGAAGCCGTGATGTCAAAGATTCTCTCCAAACGAAAAGATATGTTATAACATGTTTTGACGGGCTCCGAGCAAACGCTTTCTGCTCACCGCCATCAAATGCGAGCAATCGAGGCTGACATGGACCGACATCGTGCGAGAGAACTGATTGCCGACGTACATGCTTCCGACAGAAAGACGGCGCGCGAGGCGATCTCAAAGGGTGTTCAGGAGGCAGAGGCAAAGTGGATCCAAGCAGATCTGATCGCCGAGGCGCTGGCACTGGAACTGATCGAACTCTCCCAGTTGCAGCACCACGGTGCCCAGATTGCCGGGCTGCTCAGAAATCTCGCGCTGATGCTGGAAGCGCGGTCCGACATTCACTGACAGCGACCCTTCCTGACCACCCGGGTCGGGCGATTCCCGAGATAACGCGCATCGCTCCGCTCGATAAACAACGGTTGGATATTTGCAGACTTCTGGCCTTTAAAGATATGTTATAACGTCTTATACACAATCATCCACAACCTTGGCGAGACTCATGCCCACCTCAGCCCGCGCCACCGAAGAAGGCTCACCGATCACCTTTCTGGATGCTATACCCGAAGGCGTGGTCCATTTTGCGCGCACGCTCGTCGCAGGCCGCGTACTGGCCAGCCCGCTGGAACTGCAGAACGTGCCACCGCAGCCTGCGCTGTCACGTACACGCCTAACCCACGACCTTGATCAGATCATCGTCGTTTCTGAGTATGCGGCGTGGCTGGAGTGGATCGTGCACTGGATAGCGGAATTCTCAGAGTTCACTGGAGCGCAAGCCATTCGCCTGCGCATGTCGCACGCCCGCTTTCCGACCTGCCCCAGATTCCACATCGACGGCGTTGAGCTCCGCCTGATTGCTACGCTCACCGGTCCCGGCACCGAATGGCTGCACGCGAGCGATGTCGCCCACGACGCTGGTGGATACGTCTCGCAAGTCTACGACCCACAGGTGATTCAGCAGATGCCACCACGCAGTATCGGCCTTTTCAAAGGCGCCAGGTACAACCCGAAAATAGTCGACGCCGTGGTACATAGGTCGCCGGCGAGCTTGGAGGACAGGGTCATCGTCACACTTGATGTCGCGGCCTGAGCAGACGCATGCTTCTATCACATGTGGTGTGGAGATACCCTGGTTGAGCCACCCGCACCCGCCACGTATTCCAATCGCCGTCGTGACCGGTTTCCTAGGCAGTGGCAAGACGACAGTACTGCGCCACCTGGCCGCGACCGGAGCACTGCGCCGAACACTCGTTCTGATCAACGAGTTTGGAGAAGTCGGTCTCGACCACCAACTGCTGGCGCCAATCGCCGACGACACGCTGGTGGCAGTCGACAGCGGTTGCATCTGCTGCACCATTCGTTCGGATCTGGCGCAGACTCTGGTAGCCGCCCCAACTCGCTACGCCCGCGGCGGCAACCGCTGGTTCGACAGGGTAATCATCGAAACGACCGGTATCGCCGACCCGGCACCCGTAATTCAAACTTTGCTGGGAGAACCTGCCGTCAGCAGCCGGTATGTACTGGCCGGAGTGATTACAACCGTAGACGCGGTCAGTGGCGCCCAATCACTCGACGTTCATGTCGAAGCGGTCAAACAGGCGGCCGTGGCCGACCGCATACTACTCACCAAATCAGACCTGGCGACGCCGGAAATGGTGGACCAGCTACGTCGGCAACTTCGTGGAGTCGCCCCATCGACACCGGTTTCGGTGACGCTAAACGGCGCTGCCGACGTGGACTGGTTCTTCGCTGGTGGGACCTACGCGCTCGACGGCAAGCACCCCGACGTCGAAACCTGGTTATCTGCTGAGGCGCACTTGCACCCGCACGGCGATGATATCAACCGCAATCGCCACGGACGAATCCAGGCCAGCTGCCTGACGTTCCGCGAACCGGTGGACGCCGCGGCGTTCGAGGCATGCCTGCAATCGCTGCTCATGTTCCGAGGCGCCGATCTACTGCGCATCAAAGGGATCATCAACGTACGCGGGATGGATCGGCCCATGGTGATTCACGGCGTACAGCACGTTTTCCATCCACCTGAAGTGCTGGAACGATGGCCCGGGCCTGATCGCAGAACCCGTATCGTGTTGATCGCGCGCGATCTGAATCATAGGGATCTCTGCGCTTGCTTTGCCGCGCTGGGGATGGATGCTGCCGACTCGTGCGAATCGTAAAAAAACCGTTCATGGTTTGACTTGTCTGCTCCTCAGTCAGCGGCTCAATGGCTCGCGCCGCAAGTGCTGACGTGGGACCAAGGCTCCTGCCAAGAAGTGCAATGGCCAGGGCTACTCCGGAACATAGATGATCTCCCCCGATTCCAGTTTGTACGCGGTACCAACCCGCTCACCTTTTCCAGCCGCAGATGATTCATCAGACCGCGTGGCTTTGTACCGAACCAGCTTTCCATCCTTGCGGCTGACAATCTCCATCTGCTCCGTTCCGGGGTTTTTGACCATCGTGAACGAATCAGCGAACAACATTTCCGCTACATCCAGGTAACTGACAAGCGCGATCATCAGTGCGACGGAGAAAACCATGGCAACATCAAAGAGATTGCCGATGACGCTCATCGGATCCTGATCTTCGTTAGCCAGCAGACGTCGCCGGCGCGTAAACCTATTCATCAGCGTCATCCCCAAACCGCAGCGCCGCAAGATACTCGAGTATCGACAGCTCGCGGCTCGCCACCCTTCTCCGCTGTTGGTACAGCACGAACCCAACGGCGCCAACAAGTAGCCCCACCACCGTAGTGGTGAACGCCACCTGCATCTGGTTGGAAAGCTGAGCGAGATCGCCGTTGGCCAACCCCTGCAGGGCCGGTCCCATGGGAATCAGGGTGCCCATGAGCCCGAGGATCGGGCCCAGCCGGGCGAAGCGGGTCAGGCGTGAAAGCTCCTGATCTGCCGTTGTTTCGAACTCACTGAGCAGAAATGCGGCCAGGGCTTCAGAGCGCGCCTGCTGAATGCCTTGCACACCACTGGCCAGCTGATCTGGCAGGCCGGCTGTTTCCAGCACGTCCTCACCCGAGCCGTCCCAGCGTTTGAGCTCTGCAACCAGCCGCTCAACGGCCGGCCCCTGGCGTCGGCACGCCACCCAGTACCGCCCAACCTGGACAAAGCTGCTCGCCAGCAGTACCAGCAGAATAGCGACACAGGGGATCAGCAGCCCGGAAGTAACGACGTACAGTACATCCGCAAGGAAGTTCATCTTGCCCTCCTCGCGGAGGCAAACCGCCAGCGCAGAGGCTCAAACACAACACCCAGGGCAGTCAGGACAGCCAACGTTGAAACCGCAACCACCGCCTCAGCGCCATCCACGACAAGACCGCCACTCCGTGCGGGCCAATTCGCCATCAACGCCCATGCAAGTAGCCACTGAATGCCAGCAAACGACACCAGGGCCGGCCAGCGGGCTGCACGCAAAAATCCTGTGGCGACCAGTGTCACCAGTGCCATCACGATCGCCACACCCAGCAACTGCATCAGAAACGGCCAGTCGAACACGCCGGACTGCAGACACTGCAACTGCCAGTACAACAGAGCAAGCCAAGGGCCCGGCAAGCACGCATGCCAGGGTCGACTGGGTGCACGAACCAGGTAGATCGCTTCGATACACAACCACAGCGCCAGGATCGGTGCGTAGGGTTGCAGCGCTTCGGTCCAAACATACAGGCTCTGCTGCACCAGCCAGTCCTGCAGGAAAACGCTGAGGGCTATGGGTAACAATGCAACTCCCGCAGTATAAAGCCGGGATGCTGCCGGTAGCGACAGCGCCCAGAGACCAAGAACGCACAGGGAAGCCGCCATGAGCCAGCTGCTAAACGCGAGCACGGCGCCAAAACCACACCACCGGGATCAGAAGCAACAGCGCCAGCAACCACCACACGGGCGACGGTTGTGAGGGCTCGCCTGCTTGAGGAGCAGAATCGGATGGCTTGCGTTCGCTGGCATCACTATCCCTCGGCTCTTCTACCTGCTGTCGTTCGTTGCTCTGCTTCTCCAGCACGACGGATTGCTCCCCCACGGTATCACCACGCACCTGTGTAAGCGCGTCATCATACTGCTGCTTCAACGCAGGCGGCAGCCGTTCTGCCAGGTACCGGGCAAGCTCCGCGTTGCCGCCGCTGAAGTCACCACCACCCATTTCATGATCACGCACCAGCTCCGCATGGAGCACGGCAAGGGCTTGCAACTGCTCGTCAGAAGCGTTCCAGTAGCCTCGCCGCGCTGTCTCCAGCATGACACCGCTCATCTCCTGCAACGCGTAGGGGTTCTCACGTTCGAAGAACGCCCGCAGGTCCAGCTCATGCCTGTCTTCCAGATACACATCATAGAGCGAGTCCCAGAACTGATCATTCAGCCCATCAGTCTTCATCACGTTCCAGCCGAAGCTGTTGCGGAACGTTTCGGCAAACGTCTCAGCGCTGCTGCTCGACCCTTCCTGCAGGCTGCCGATGTACTTGGGGTTGAGTAGCGTCGTTCGCATCTCGGCCCACACCGTTTCGTGGAAGCTGGTCACCTGCGCCCGCGTCGGGTCGCGGAAATCGTTGAAGTACGCTGCAGGCTCGGAGCCGGTGACGTGACGCACCGCGTTGTTGAGCCCGCCCATGAACTCGTACACGTGATCCAGGCTCAGCGCGCCCCAGGTGTTGCTGCTTCGCGGCTGGATGACCACCTCGGTGTTGAGCAGGGCTGCCGCGAAGAGGTGCGGTTCGTACTCACCCCAGCCTTCCGTCGCACCGTAGTTGGCGCCCATGTTGGTGAGGTACTGACGCGCGATATCATCTCCGTTTTTCCAGCGTGTGCTGCCTTCCACCATGCCCATGATGGCCGTCCCGTAGGCACCGTTCAGCCCACCGAAGCTGCGTTTGGACGCGAGCATGCGGGCCCGCAACGGCGGCACACCCTGCTCCAGAAGGTACTTCTCCGCATCCCGCACACCTTTGCTCACGAAGTTCTGCCCGTCTTCACCGCCGCCTGCTTCACTCGCCATGAGCACCGCTTTCTCCACCAGCGCGAGACGCGACGCGGCAAGATCTCTGAACTGCCCGGCACTCTGCAGAACAACATCCACTCGTGGGCGCCCCAGCTGCTCAGACGGAATCAAACGCAGCGTCTGCACCCGGCCAAACGCATCGCGCACCGGCTCCACGCCAAGCAGGTACAGAATCTCGGCCACCGTGGCGCCCTGGCTCTGGATGAAACTGTTGGGCCAGAGCGTGAAGCTCACCTTCTGAGGGTAAGCTCCAGTGTCGGCGAGGTGATTCTGCAACAGCGCTTGTGCCATCTGCTGACCTACCTTCCACGCCGCCTCGGTTGGTGTCTTCTCAGCATCAATGGCATACATGTTGCGGCCGGTAGGCAGTGCCTGCGGGTTAACGATGGGATCGCCCCCGCTGGCCGGCTCGATGTAGCCACCGGCCAACGCCTGAGCCATCGCAACGCGCTCGAGTTCACTGCCGGAGAGAAGATGCTGCTCAGCGCGCTCCAGGTGCTCCAACGTTTCGCTCAGACGTTCATATGCTTGTGACAATGCCCGCTCGCGCTCCATCGCGCGGGCCAGAGCGCTCTCCTGGGTTTTCACACCCGCCTGCAGCGCATCCGAAAACTCACCCACTGACATGTCGTGCTCCACGCGCAAGTCATCCGCCAGCAGCTCAATCAAACCGGGCTCCTGAGCGAAACGATCGCGGAAGCCGACAAAGCGGTCGTACACCGCCTGTATCTCCTGCCAGTTTTCTGGAGACACGCTCAGAGACTGCACAATCGCAGGAAGTGCGGCACTCGCCTCAATCGCAAGTGCACTCACACGTTCCTGCTGCGCCAACCGAACCCGCGCTTCCAAGGCACCGCCTTCCAACCAGCCGAAGACCTGTTCGCGTGCTTCGGGGCTCTGCATCGCCTCCACCAGGCGGCGCACCTTCGGTTTCTCCAGCATGGCCAGCGACTCACCGATGGCGGGAATCACCTTTGCGAGTACGCGAGCCGTTTTCGCGCTTTCAGGGTCCAGAGCACGGCTGACATGCTCGAAACTCTGCTGGCCCTTCAGCCCTTCGACAAACGCCCGGTTCTCCGGGTCTGCGACGGCCTCTGCTGTCAGCGTCATAAGCTCATCCACCGCGTACGCATCACGACCTGATGCCGGTGATGTTCTGCCACCCGACCCCGCCATGGCGACAAAACCGCGGATGATATCCATCTCGTTCAGCTCAGGGTTCCCCGCACGCCAACGTGCAACACGCTCGGCAATGCCCGGCGGGGAGATCTCCTGCAGCAACCGCTGTGCATCCTCACCGTCCAGCCGCCGCTGAATCCAGCGCTCCGCGTCTTTGCGCATCGCCGGAAGCACCTCAGCCGGCGCGGAAGCCGGATCCACAACCTGGCGGATATCGAGGGCTGCCTGCGCCAATGCGTCCACGCTCATCAGCCGAACGGTACGCTGCGCCTGCTCGGAGGCGTAAGCCTGCCCGAGCGTGTACAGACCCTCGGTGATCTTTGCCTGGCCCAACGTTTCCAACCAACGCGCCAACGGCGTCAGCACGCTTGCCTCGAAGTCTGCAGGAGCTTCCACATTCTCACGTGTCAGGCTCAGGTCCTGGAACAACTGATCCTCCAGCAACAGCCCGGTAATCTGCGCCTGCACCTGGTTACGAACAGCACCGTCGTTGAGCAACCTGTACTCAGCCACCTTGTCTGCCAGCGCTTTCCACTCGGAATACAACCCCGCCTCCTGAAAAGGCGGTGTGAGGTGGTTGAGTATGGTTGCATAGCTGCGCCGCTTGGCAATGATCGCCTCACCCACGTTCGACATCGTGTAGACGTAGAAATGCGGGATACCGCCAAGCAGCGCATCTGCCCAGTCGTTTTGAGATAGCGCGACCTGCTTGGCCGGCGTGAACTCCAGGCTGCCGTGCGTGCCGTAGTGCATCACCGCATCTGCGCCAAAGGCGTGGCGCAGCCACAGGTAAGCTGCAGCGTAGTTGTGAGGTGGCGCTTTGTCCGTTCCATGAACCAGCTTGAACGTATCTTCGCCGATACCGGGCAGAGGCTGAGGCATCACCACTACGTTGCCGTACTGCAGGCGGGCAATGGCAAGTTCCTGCTCCTGCGTCACCATGTATTCGCCTGGGCCAGGGCCGTAGGCTGAACTCATGGCGCCACACGGCACTTCGCCCAGCTGCTCACACCAGCTGCGGTAGGTTTCACCAGGCACAAACGCCGGGTTGCCGTCCTGCATGAACGCATCGATACTGCCTGCGGCGAAGGGTGCCAGGATCACGCCCTGACGATTGAGCTGAGCGTTGAACGTCTCGAACTCGTCAGGCAGGTCCCCCAGGTCGTAGCCTTCCCGCTTCAGGCTATGCAGCGTATCGAACAGGCTTGGAGCCACCTCCATGCCGCCAGCCACCAGCGCGTTCTTCCCTGGCCCACGGAAGTAAACGATGCCGATCTTCTTGTCGCTGTTGTCCTTGTGTTTCAGGGCGAGAAAGCCGTCCAGCAGATCGAGAAACCGCTCCAGGCGCTGCGGTATGGCTTCGAAGATCAAATAACCGTTCTCATCCGGAAACTGCGCGTTGATTGCGTAAGGCGCCACCGCGCCATCCAGTTCAGGCAGGACCACGTTCATAGTCAGCAACGCGCCGCTGTAGCCTTGCGGATCGTTGAGCCAGTCATCGTAGGCATCGAAAACTGATATCGGCGCCAAGAGCGGAATCTGCTTCGATCTCAACCACCGGATCGCATCTTCTCCCCGCCCGAGATGAAAGCGACCGTGCGGCATCATGACCACAGCGTCCGGGTCGATGGCCTGCAGCAGCTCCAACCGGCGCGTGCGGCTGGCGATGGGAAAGACCTGCAGGCCACGCGCCTCCAGGCCGACGATGAGCGCATCCAGGTGCTCGCGGTTGGCGTTGAAAGGGCCTGGCACGCTCGTCATGAGCGCGATCTTAAGGCCACCCTCATTGAAGACGGGAAGCCCCCGGTAGTACTCGACGTAATCCTCAACCTCTGTGAACAGCTGCGACTCATCGATGTGAAAGAGTACGTCGCTATCGATGGCTACCAACTCGCCGGGCGGTTCGCAGCCCCAGGTCTTTTCGCTCAGGTCGTGGCGAACAGTACGCAGGAGGTTGCGGTAGTTCGTGGTACCGCCGTTGCTCAGAAAGGCATTAATGTGGTCCGAATACGGTTGCCGCACATTGGTCAGATCGAAGTTCGGGTTGGTGGCCGCCTCGACCAGCACGGTCGCACCGTCATCGATGCTGCCTTTGAGCGCTCGCAACTCATCAGGATCGAGCGCGAACCCCCGACCAAAGATCAACGTCAAGTCAAAGTCTTCAGCCTGGTCCAGCTGGTCGCTGCCGAGTTCGCTGACAACGATCTGACCGCAGTTGTTCGCCTTGTCAAACCGGGCGACCTGAAAGCCGCTGTAGTTAACAAGTGCAATCTGCGTAGGGCTGAACCAACGGTCATAGGCCAGGTACCCACCAACGCAGAACACGACCACAAGCGCGACCTGCCAATTCAATATGCGCCTAACCATCCAACGCGCTCAAGATGCGCTGCAAACGCTACAACTGGTAGCTGAGCGACAAAGCGAAA
>JAUIED010000004.1 GCA_030428905.1 Gammaproteobacteria bacterium | reverse complement strand
CCGGCAACGACGAGATGCTGAAGAAGATCAAGAAGTCGCAAACCGTCGAGGGCGCCATCGAAGCCGTGGATCTCTACCGCAAGCACGGCATCCAGATCTTTACCTTCTTCATGATCGGCTTCCCGGAGGAAACCGAGGAAACCCTGGCCGATACGGTATCGGCCATCAAACGCATCGGCGCCGACTCGGTAATTCTCAGCGTCTTTACACCCTACCCCGGCTCGCAGCTGTTCGAGCACTGTAAGAAGCTCGGCGTGGTGGATGACAGTTTCGATGTGACCCGCCACAACCACCAGAGCCCGGAAAACTGCTTCACGGCCTACATCCCTCGAGAACGCTTCAAGGAACTGGTGGCGCAAACCACCCGCATGGTCGACCGCAAGAACACCCTGGCGAAGTTTCGTCGCCTCGGCGTGATGCTGCGTAGCCGCGGGCTCCTTTACGTGTTCCGCTACGCACGAAACTGGGTAACAGGCGTGGTGGCAACCCGCATGCCGCCGGTGTTCAGCAATGCCTTCTACAAACGGGAGGCCAACAACGGCTGATGCCCGCCAGCCGGGTCAAGCAATTTTACGCTGCGTAAAATTGCTTTACGCAGAATCCGCTTACTCGTATAAAGAGCGTATTGCGGTTCTCACCGGGGGCTGCTGCATGGATCTTGCTCTCATGCTGCTGTAAAGAGCCCAGCTCGCGCGCCCGCGCCTTCACCGGCGCGGCGTTGTCCCCGGGGCAACCGCCTAATCAACGACTAAGGGGAGAGTTGATGACCTACCGTACACGCTTTACGGCCGCCTCGGCCGCCTTGACCATCTTTGCAAGCTCCTTCAGCCCGATGCCCCTCGCCCAGGAGGATCGCGCCCTGGAAGAGATCGTCGTAACAGCAACGAAACGGGCATCCAATCTGCAGGACGTGCCCATCTCCGTGGGTGTGGTCACCGGCGAGTTCATCGAGACCTTCGACATCCGCGATATGAGCGATGTGCAGAACTTCGTGCCTGGCCTGCAGGTGCAACAGACCTTCGGCAGCTGGGCCGTGCGGATTCGCGGCCTGGGATCCGGCATCACCAACCTGGCATTCGATTCCTCCGTGCCGGTGTACATCGACGACGTGTACTGCGGCCGCGGCAAGTGCCTGGAGTCTGCATTTCTCGATGTAGACCGCATCGAGGTTGCACGGGGCCCGCAGGGCGCCCTCTACGGTAAGAGCACCATCGCAGGCGCTATCAGCGTGATCGGCGGCCGGCCGACGGACGAGTTCGAAGGCCAGCTCAAGTTGGGCGCCGAGCTCGAGTACGGCGGCTACACGGCCACGGGCTATGTGTCGGGCCCACTGTCTGACAGCGTCAGCGCTCGCCTCGCCTTCCGCGTAGATGACCTCGACGGCTACACCGACAACCTCTTCACCGGCGATGAAGACGGCGACCGGGAAATCAACGCCGCGCGTCTCGGCCTGAACTGGGACATCAGCGACACGAGCTCACTGTATCTGAAGCTCGAAGCTGGTGAGTCCAACACCGTCGGCCGTAACAACCAGCTGGTGACCCCGGGCGCGATGAGCAGCGTCACCGCCGACCCCCGCGCGGAATATCGTTCAGACGATCGGCGCAGCGTGAGCACCGGCGTGGAGAAAGAGGACTACTACGACTACGAGTGGACTTCCGCATCGCTGCACTTCGATACCGAAGTTGGCGGACACTCGTTGATGGCGGTGCTCGGCTATTGGGAGTACGAGAACGAGTGGTTTCTGGACGTTGATGGCCACCCGGAGGCGATTCTCAACACTGGGCTTTTCGACGAGTACGACCAGACCACAGCGGAGCTGCGCATCCTCTCGCCGGCGGATCAGACCATCGAGTACATCGCTGGCGTTTGGTACCAGGACTCAGAGCTGACCACCCGCCAATACTCACCGTTCTACCCGCTGTTCTGGCAGGCTGTTACCGGCATTCCGATTCCAGTTGGCGTGAACATTCCACCGCTGGCCCTGGCCTTCCAGCAGGGTTCCGGCATGGACCGCAACTTCTCCCGCGACAGCGAAGCCTACTCGGTGTACGGGCAGATCACCTGGAACATCTCGGACAACTTCCGCGCCATACTCGATCTGCGCTACACGGACGAGGAGCAGGATGGCGTGGGCAACGCCTACCCGCTGCTGTTCGGCTCCGGCACGTTCAGCCCGACCCGTGTGGCGCAAAGCACTGCCGGGCACAACACCGAATACCTGTTTTTCCAGACCCGCGACGACGACAGCTTTGATCCGTCCATCCGCTTTCAGTGGGACATCAACGACGACTGGATGGCCTACCTTTCCTACGCAGAGGGCTCGAAGTCCGGCGGCATGAAAGCCAACGATGCCGCACTCGGCAACCAGCTCATGCAGCGGGCCGGCGACGCCGCCTACCTGCAGCGCTTCCTGGGCGTGTCCACCATTACGCCTGCCCAGATCGCCGCGGGTGTGACCCTCGGCCAGGGCAACGGCATCTTCGACTTCGAGGACGAAGAAGCGGAGAGCTGGGAGATCGGCGCGAAGGCCAACCTCTTCGACGGCGCCGCCACTCTCGGGGTCGCCGTGTTCTCCACTGAGTTCACCAACCTGCAGACGTCGAACTACGACGGCACGCAGTTCATCATCGGCAACGCCGGCAGCGCCACAGTGGACGGCGTGGAAGTGGAATTCAGCTGGCAGGCCAGCGCCAATCTGCGGCTGCACTCCTCGGTCTCGTACATCGATGCGGAATACGACGACTTCGCCGGAGCACAGTGCGTGGTGGACTCCGCCGGTCAGCCTCGCAACGCAGATTGCGACCCGGTCAGCGGCACCGAAAACCAGAAGGGCGAGAAGCTTGAGCGCTCACCCGATCTGGAGTTCAACCTCTCCGCCCTGTGGGAGTCGCAGATCAGCAACAGCCTCATGCTGAAAGCTACGGCGTCTGCATATTTCTCGGATGAGTACTTCGTGCAACCCACGCAGGCCGACTACGCAACGCAAGACTCGTTCTGGAAGTGGGATGCCCGCATTGCGCTGGCCGCGGTGGACGATCGTTGGGAAGTGGGCATCACCGGCCGCAACCTCGGTGATGAGATGACCATCCAACACGCGTACAACATCGCCGGCAATGAGTTCCGCAACCTGAGCATCGGCCGTTCGGTACTCCTGGAAGGAACGCTGCGCTTCTGACCATCAGGCGTCCGCGGGGCCGACCCGCGGACGCCCCTCTCAACTGCCCTCGAACAGGGCCAACGGCAGGCGCTGCTCTGCGGCGAACTGCGCAGAGATCGGCGCCTGCGCCGCCTGCAGCCCCTCACCCCAGTCCTGCCACATATCCTCGTGCGGCGGCGTCATCCGCATTTGATCGAGATCCGTTTTGCAGAAGTCGTAGAGCACCGCCTGGCGGATCGCCCGTGGACGTGCGGTGTTGTGACCCGCCATGTGTCCCAGCCGGTGGTGCCAGAATACGATGTCGCCGCGCTCGCCGAAGCACTCCACAGGCGGCGTATCCGCCTCCACCTTGTCCACCTCCTCAAGGTACTCCGGCGGATGGATCAAGCCCTTGAACGACGGCATGTGCGGATAGAACGGGATACGGGCCTGATCGTACTGCATGGGAAACAAGGGATAGAAACGGCGATGGCTGCCGGGCCACACCTTGAAGCCACCACCGTTGGGCGGGCAGTGATCGATGAGGCCCACCACGCCGAGATGAAACGGATGACCGTCGGTGTGCAATCGATCCGGCAGCTGCTCCGCCGGCTCGTCCGTGGGTAACGTTGCGTAGATGCCGCGCACCCCCTCTCCAAGCTGGGGATCAACCGGCCCGCCCGGCCACGCCGGCCCCCATGAACCCATGGGTTTGCCGCCTTTGACCGGCGGGCGAAGCGTGCCGACACCCAACAGCTGCTCCGCCCAGCACACGAGCTGGGGTGAGTACATCAGGTCGATCAGATCTGCCTCGGTGCTGGCGCCGCGAAGCTGCCACCGCGTGCCTTCCCTGAGCAGCAGCGGATCATCGCTGGCTTCCTCGGCGCCTATGGGGCGCCAGGTTTCCGGATCGTCGCGGCGCACCGAGGGCGGTGCGCTCTCCCACATGCGGTCGAGCACTCGCGCGCACAACCCCTCGTCGAGCGCCCGGCGCTTGATCAGATAGCCAAATCGCTTGAAGAACGTCAGTTCTTCGCCGGTAAGTTGTTCCATGCGTACGGAAGATACCCCTGCGCCCTGTCCGTGAACAGACAACAGGAAATCTGGTAGCGTGGGATCAACACGAACTGTCTGCGAGAAAGCCATGAGCACCGCCCCCCTCTCCGGCCCACTATGGGCCGCGCGCAACTGGTCAGCCGACGAAGGTGCCGGCTCCATCCACGACAACGATACCGCGACGTCCCTCGGCTTTCGCGGCGGCACGGTGGCGGGCGACATCCACATGAACCAGTTTCCGCCGGTGCTGGTCGAAGTGTTTGGCCAGGAGTGGTTCGAACGCGGCAATCTGTCGCTCAACTTTAAAAACGCCACCATCGATCAGGAGCGCGTGCAGGTTTTCGTGGAGCCCCTTGCAGCAGGCGCTACGCAAACCAGCGTGTGGATGGAGCGAGAAGACGGGCTCCTGGTCTGCAAAGGCACCGCGGCTTTGGGTGATCACAGTCAATCTGCCCTGCGCAGCATCGACCTTCGGCCGTGCGATCCGTCGGAGCTGCGTATCCTGAACCGACTGCAACCAGGCCAATCGCTGGGTACCTATGAGGTGTTCGCCAGCCCCGACAAACAGTATGAGCGCTTTGACAAGAACCTCATCAGCGACCCGCTGCCCTGGTACCGCGACGTCTCGCCATGGGGGGATTCCGTAGCAGCACCCTGTACCCTGATCGAGTTCCTCTGGGGTTACCCCATGCAGGGACTGCGCCCGTTCGTCGGCGAATCCGTGGGCCTCTTCGGCGCCATTGAAGTGGGACACACACACGGCCCCTTCCTGCTCAACCGGAGCTATCGCCTCGAAAGCCGCGTGGTATGCGTCGGGCAAAGCCCGCAAACCGAGTACGTGTGGTACGACACGGATGCATTCAACGAATCCGGCGAACTGGTCGCCAGCATGCGCATGCAGTCGCGGGCCATGAAAGCATCTTCCCCCGCCTACGCCGACGGCTGACGAAACCCGCGTTCTGTGCGGTAGCTCACAGGTTTCCCGGCACCGCGCCAACGAACTGTCGGACAGGATTTGCGTTCATAGCGTGTCAAGTAACAACACGTTATGAGCGGCAATGGCCGAAAGCAGCGCGCGTCAATTCAAATTTCAGCCGAGGGCACTTCCGGAAGTCGGCCTGCAGGATCTGCGCCGGGAAAACATGCTCTCGGACGCAGAGCGCTACGCGAGATACGGCGAAACGCTGAACCGAGCTGCCCACGACTATCACCGCCTGTCGCTTTTCGATGATGAGGCGCTGCTCGAATTGTTATCCAGCCACCCGCGGCGTCGAATTCAGTGTTTCACCATGGGCACCGATCCCACCCGCCCTGAGGAGTGGCGGCCGGTATGCATCCGTGAAAACGACGCTGAGCAGCTTCTGTACGCCGTGCAGAACGGCCGCATCTGGCTGAACATCACGAGCCCTGAACGCTACGACCCGCGCTTCGACGCACTGATTCGCGACATGTATTCACACATCGAAGCCATGTGCCCCACGGTCGTGCAACCCGAGATGTACTACAACACACTGGTGCTGGCAGCACCGGGCACGCAGTTCTATTACCACGTACACCCCGACAACAACATGATGTGGAACATGCGCGGGGAGCTTACAGTCAGCGCACTGCCGGCCATGGACTTTCGCTTCGTATCCCAGGAGCTGCTGGAGGAGATCTTCGCCCACGAGGCCTCCGGAGCAATTCCCTATCGGCATGACATGGCACAGCACGCAAAGCAGGTACACGCCGCCTCCGGCGAGTGCGTATGGTGGCCGCAGTCTGCGCCCACACACGTGGACTACCACAGCTTCTGCGTGTCGCTGTTTACCAGCTACTACTGCCCCATGCGCAACCGGCGCGATCACGTGCAGCTCGCCAATCGCTACATTCTGCGGCCGATGGGCATCCGCAATCGCCGCACAGAAGAATCAGGCGTGCGCTCCGAGCTCAAGCAGCTCCTCTACCGGGCCATGCAGCGCATCCGCCAGCCGCGCAAAGCCTACGATTTTACCGACAGCTACATGGCCGATCTGCGGGTGGATGTGGATGCCAGGAACTGCCTGCGGCGCCTGGAAAGCAAGACACCACCGGAATTCAGCAAGTTCGCAAGCCAGTGGGCTGCCGACCAGCAGCATCGTGCTGCCGGCCGCTCCGACAACCACCAGTTTTCCCGCTGAGACGCCTCAGGCGCGGATGACCCGCCCGGGCCGCGCTCCGGTATCCTTGTCGTTCTCCCGGGTTTTCACGCCGGATACGAATGTCGCCAGATAGCCGCTGGCACCCTGCAGGATACGGCTGCCGCCGGCCGGCAGATCGTGGTGTACCTCAAGACCACCCAACGCCAGACGCTGCAGATCAAACAGATTCAGATCCGCTTTCTTGCCCACGGCGATACAACCGCGGTCGTGCAAACCGTAGAGCCGTGCGTTGACCTGTGTCTGCTTGTGCACCATCAGTTCCAGCGGCATTTTCGGGCCGCGGCTTCGATCCCGTACCCAGTGCGTAAGCTGGTAAGTGGGTCCGACGGCGTCGAAGATGAGATTGACGTGCGCACCCGCATCAGAGAGCCCAATGGTCGTGTTCGGGTGGGTAATCATCTCTTCCATGACCCGGAAGCTGCCATCGACGAAGTTGGCGCCTAACAGAATAGCGAACTGATCGCCGTTACCCGCCACCAGGAAGTCGTACATATACTCATGTACCTCCCGGCCCTCCGCAGCTGCTCGGGCGCCGATGCTCTGCTCCGGCTTCGGCTCGTAGTCGATGGGCAGTTCGATGGGGAACATGCCGGGCGCTGCCATGGCCAGCAGCCCGTAGACGTTGGCCATGGTACCCGGCTGATCCGGGGGCACGTCGCGATCCGCAAGAATCCTCGCCTTCACTTCGGGCTTGCGCATCTCAGCCAGGCGCGCTTCGAAGGGCAGGTCCATGAGCGCAAGATAGGTCTCCCGTCGCTGGAACATGTGGTAGGAGCGCAGGCTGGTGACAAAGCCGATGGGCCGCGTGGCGATCTGCGGGGTGATAGGCAGGCCTTCGGCATTCGCCGCCTCCACGAGCGCCAGGCAGTTTCGCCACTGATCCGGCCGGTTGCCGTTCTGCACCAGCGTGAACGTACAGTTGCGCCCGCTGGCGCGGGTGAGCTCGGTAAAGAGCTCCACTTCCTGTTCGGTGGTCCAGTGCTCGGGCCCGGCGATGTCGCCGACCACGCCAGCCGGAACCGCCTGAAACACCCCCTTCCCCGCCGCTTTCATGGCCTCGGCGATGGCGAGAAGCTCCGCCTTCTCGGCGAACGTGCCGGGAATCGGCTCACCAGCAACCGAACGGTGGCCGATGGTGCGCGAAGTGGAGAAACCCACCGCGCCCGCCAGCAAACCTTCACGCACGATCTCCTGCATGCGCGCCAGATCCTCGGCGCTAGCATCTTCATGGCGCAGCGCACGCTCACCCATAACGTAGTTGCGCACCGCCGAGTGCGGGATCTGCGCGCCCACATCCATGGTGTAACGCTTGCTGCCGAGGTAGTCGATGTACTCGGGAAAGGTTTCCCAGCGGCCCCATTCGATGCCTTCGTACAGCGCCGTACCTGGGATGTCCTCCACCCCTTCCATGAGCTCGATCATGCGCTGCTCACCGCCGGGTGGGCACGGTGCGAAACCAACACCGCAGTTGCCCATGACGATGCTGGTCACGCCGTGGCTGAAGGACGGTTCGATGGTATCGTCCCAGCTCACCTGGCCGTCGTAGTGGGTGTGCACGTCCACCCAACCGGGTGTGAGGTAGGCGCCGTGAGCATCGAGAGTCTCCCTGGCACGTCCCTCAGCATCGCTACCCACACCAGCAATCACGCCATCCTTGATGGCAACGTTACCGGTGTAGGGTGCAGAACCTGTCCCGTCGACGATAGTGGCGTTTCTGATGATGTAATCGTGCATGGTACGTGCTTCCCCGCGGCGCCAAAGTGATAAGGCAATTTAAGAACACGTACCAAGATACCGGCATGCTGCCGGTGGCGTCTATTTCTTTCCGCCCAGCACCGGCCCTCCTTGCCCGGAGAATTCCGCATCCGGCTCGTTGCCGAACAGGATGCCCCCCATGGTCTCGTAGAGTGGGTGCGCTACCCAGCGATGCGACGCCGCGCCATGCGCGTCCCGCAGCTTGCGCTCCAGCGGGTTGGTCATCTCGCTCGCACTGGTACCACAGGACGCATGCACTACATCCACGACCTCCATGCAGGCTTGCGCCGCCCAGGTGCAGGCCAGCCGCGCATCGAACGTGGTCTTCGGTCCAGGCAAGTCGGCGCCACGGCGCAGCTCTTCCTCCACAGCGCCCATGGTGTCCATCACCAGCGCTCGCGCCGCACGATACTTTCCGGTCATCTCTGCCATGCGGTACTGCGCAATCGGTCGTTCGCGCAGCTTCGACGCCGACATCATCGGCACTTTGTTGTTGGCAATGTCCACGAACGTATCGAGTGCCCCTTTGGCAACACCCAGGCCGATGGCGACCTTGTTGTAGGAGAGGCGCAACGGCACCGGGATACGGAACACGGGGTTATCGTAGAGCGCTGGCGTGAGCATCAGGTCCACCGGCAGCCACTTGGGCTCCACCACCGCCCCCTCTGCACGCACGTTGTGGCTTCCAGAACCGCGCAGCCCCGCAGTGTTCCAGGTGTCGATGATTTCCCACTGGGATCGGTGCAGAAAGAACATCTTGATGATCGGAGCACCATGATCGTCGAGCCGCGGCTGACCATCGTCTACCAGCGCAGCCCCCATAAAACACCAGGTGGAGTTGTGGCAACCGCTGATGAAGGTGGTCTCGCCGAACACCTGGAAGCTGCCGTCTTTCTGTTCGACGGCATACGAGGGTTTGGAGCCGGGGCCGCCGCCGCCGCACATCACCACCCGAGGGTCATCCACGTAGACCTCTCTGGCGAGATCCTTGGGCATGCCGCCGGCGGCCATGGCGTTGATCTCGGACCCGAGCATGATGTTCCAGCCGATGGAGGCATCGATGGCCGAAATCGCTTCGAGCACCTCTACGGTCTCGAGCGCGCTTGCGTCCTCACCGCCCAATTCCCGGGGTAGGGTGAAACGAAACAGGCCCTCGTCGATCATCAGGTCCTTGAGATCGTCGGGCATACGACGCAGCTCCTGAGCCTGGTCGCCGCCACGCACGATGGCCTCTTCGATGCGCGCCACCCGCTCCAGCGGCGTGCCCACCAGTTTGTCCCTGCATTCGATCGACGTCGTCATCGCCCCACCTTAGAATTGCATCAAAATTGAACCGCGTTCCAACCTATACAAACGCTAACGCACCGGGTATGAGTAAAACCCGAGACACTGCCAGGAGCCGACCATGACCTACGCCATCGACCCGCATCAGAGCTGGCTGCCGCTGGAGGCCGCCGCCGCAGCCGAGCCCGACCCGCGCAAGGCGCAGCTCATCGCCGAGGTGGGGCGACACATGGAGGCAGAGATCACCGGCCAACTCGAGCCGCTCATGGCCACACTTACCGCAGAGCCGGTCTATCACTTCTGGGGGCCGGGTGATCCGATGGTGCTTTCGGGCCAGGACACCATCCGCGGCTTCTACTCCGACATGATCGGACGGGGTGGCCAGCAATTCGAAGTAGTGGTGGACAACATCGTTGCCAGTGACAGCCACGTCATCACCGAGGGGCAGGTAAAACAGGTGTACAAGGGCGCAGCCTTGCTTCAGATGGGCATTACCAGCGTGGGAGATACCGAAGTGAGCGAGGACAGCCTGTGGCTGTCCAACGCGCAGCTGATCACCGTGTGGCCCGCAGATGCTGAAGGCAAGCTGATCGGCGAGGACATCTACTTCGGCGAGAACCCGATGACGACGCTGAAGCCGATCGACCGATCCGACCTGCCGCCCTACTACGAGCTGTAACTCTGCACGGCGGTCAGACCTTACCCACCCACGGCGGCGCGGGCGGAAGCTCCTGCTCCCAGGGCTCGCCGGGCTGCCACTGACCGGCCACGTGCGCCGCCACTTTGGTGCCGTCGTAGGTAATCCACTTCACCGGCACAAGCTCGATGATCACGCGCGCAGGCGTATCGAGAAACTTCTCGAAGCCGGCAGCACCTGCCTCGTTGCCGTTGTTCATCTTCATGGCAAGGGCATGGTAGAACCAGCCCTTCACCTGTGGGTTGTCGTCGTGCACGGTGGCCCTGCACTTCACGGTCATAGTCTGGTCGCGGCCGAGGGCAGTGCCTTCGCTGGATATGATGACGGCGCTTTTGTCCCGCGCCTTCAACGCCGGTACCCGCTTGCGCTGGCCGGCGCAGGTGACCCAGAACTTGCCGTCCTGATACACGAACCGATGCATCACTCCCACCGGCCAGGCGTCCTTCGTGCTCCACAGCACGGCGCACTCGCTCTGTAGCTGCAGCATGCGCTCGATTTTTGCATCGTCCAGCGGGTAAACGGACACATCGTCATAGTTGGTTTTGGCATCGGCCATGCGCGGGCTCCCTGATTGTTGCCTGCGCATGATGCGCAGTCCGCCGAGCCGCGTCATCGCGGATTTCCGTAGCCCGGCCGCTGTGAGGCTGCTGCTACAATGCGCGGTGGCCCCCAGCAAGGAGAACACCGTTGAGCCAGCAATTCGTCATGAACCAGACCATGCTCCGCATAAAAGACCCGGAGAAATCCGTACCGTTCTACCGGGACGTACTGGGCATGACGCTACTCGACCGCTTCGACTTCCTGGACATGGCATTTTCCCTGTATTTCATGGGCTACCCGGCCGAGCCCGTGCCGGAGGATCGCGCAGAGCGCGCACGTTGGATTTTCGATCAGCCAGCGCTGCTCGAACTCACACACAATCACGGCACGGAAGCGGACGACGACTTCTCCTACCACAACGGCAATGACGACCCGCGCGGCTTCGGCCACATCGGCCTGTCGGTGCCCGACGTCTACGCGGCGTGCGAGCGCTTCGAAGACCTCGGCGTGGAGTTCGTCAAGCGCCCGGACGACGGCAACATGAAGGGCCTCGCTTTCATACGAGATCCGGACGGCTACTGGATAGAAATACTGTCAAGCCGCGGGCTACGCGATCTGATCCTCGGCACCTGACGCGCCTGCCAGGCAGCGGCTCACCGCTTCGGATGCAGCCGCACCGGCACTTCTTTGATGCCGCGAATGAAGTTGTTGGGCAAGCGAACCACATCACCGGTAAGCTCCACCCGCTCGAAGCGCTTGACGATCTCTTCCCAGAGCGTGCGCAACTGAAGCTCCGCCAGGCGGTTGCCCATGCATCGGTGGATGCCGTAGCCGAACGACACGTGCTGGCGGGCGTTTGCACGATCGATGCGAAACGCATCCGCATCGTCGAACACCTGCTCGTCGCGGTTGCCGGACAGGTACCACATCACCACCTTGTCACCGGCGCGAATGGTCTTGCCCCCGAGCTCCACGTCCCGCAAGGCGTTGCGGCGCATGTGGATCACCGGCGTCTGCCAGCGCACCATCTCCGCCACCATGTTGGGAATCAATCGCGGCTCGTTCATGAGCTTGTCGTACTGATCCGGATGCTCGTTGAGCGCGATGACGCCGCCGCTGATGCTGTTACGGGTGGTGTCATTACCGCCGACGATGAGCAGCAGCACGTTACCCAGGAACAGCTGCGGATTTTCCGGCATGTTCCTGGTCGCTTCGCCGTGGGCGAGCATGGAGATCAGATCGAACTTCGGCGGTTGCGCCGCACGCTCCGCCCAAAGCTGGTAGAACGCCGTGGCGCACTCCATGAGCTCCGCCTGCCGCACGTTTTCGTCGATGGAGTCATCGCCGGTGGTCTGCGGTACGGCAGTGGTGATATCTGACCAGTGCACGAGCTTGCGCCGGTCCTCGTAAGGGAAATCGAACAGCGTCGCCAGCATGCGCGATGTCAGCTCGATAGACACCCGGTCGACCCAGTCGAACGTCTCGCCCACCGGCAGGTTGTCGAGAATATCGATCACCCGCTCGCGGATGAGCGGCTCGAGGTTCGCCAGGTTCGTCGGTGCGACCGCTGGCGACACCACCTTGCGTTGCGGCCCGTGCCGCGGCGGGTCCATGGAGATGAAGTTCTCGATCATCATGCTGGGATCGATGTTCTCCGGCGGATCGGCAATGGCCACACCGCCGGCTTCGGAAGAAAACACGTCGTGGTTGGTATCCACCGCCTTGATGAGCTCGTGGGAGCTCACCGACCAGAAGGCCCCCACGGGGCTGTTCGGTTGGAAGTGCACCGGTGCCTCCCGGCGCAGCCGTTCGAAATAGGGGCGCCAGGCATCGCGCTGATACAGGCTGGCCTGGGAAACGTCGATCTCATCGAGCGACAGGCTTTCTACATCAATCGGTTTCGAAACGACCGCTTCCGACATGCTGATTCCTCGAACGGGTAGACTCCCATTCTAGCCGACATCACGCGCTACCGGCGTGGCGTCGATCAGGATTTCAGCACGCGCAGCACGTCTTCCAGCTCCACGATCATCTGCTTGACGAGCAGCTTGAACTGGGTCTGATCCTCTTTCGCTTCGCTGCCTTCCAGACGTTGCCGGGCACCGGTAATGGTGAAGCCCTGTTCGTAGAGAAGCGCGCGGATCTGACGGATGGTGAGCACATCCTGGCGCTGGTAGTAACGCCGATTGCCGCGCCGCTTAACGGGCTTGAGCTGCGGAAACTCCTGCTCCCAGTAACGCAACACATGCGGTTTCACATCACAAAGCTGCGACACTTCGCCGATGGTGAAGTAGCGTTTGCCCGGGATGGGCGGCAGTTCGTTATTCTCTCCCGGGTCCAGCATATGCTTCCACGCGTGTCTTGAGTTTCTGTCCTGGACGGAAAGTTACCACCCGGCGCGCCGTGATGGGAATCTCTTCGCCTGTCTTGGGGTTACGACCCGGCCTTTCACCTTTCTCACGCAGATCGAAATTGCCGAACCCCGACAGCTTCACCTGCTCGTTGCGTTCGAGACTATCGCTGATCTCGTTGAAGAAGAGCTCGACGATTTCTTTCGCTTCACGCTTGTTCAAACCCAACTCGTCGAACAAACGATCGGCCATCGCAGCCTTGGTCAGAGCACTCAAAGCGCACCGCCTCCCTTGTCCATGTTCAGGCCCGGCCTGGCAAATCCCCCAACATCGTGCGCGAGTCGATTGTTCTGTTTTTCACGCGCCACCTTCCCTGGATGACAGCCTGCGGTTTTTCCTTTCAGGTCTAGCTTTGAGGCTTCCCCGCGGCTCATCGTTGGTATCGGCGCATCGCGTCACGATTCGGCAGATGCTAACTCAAGCCTGGCGCCATCCCAAGTATTGACTTTGATTTTTCAGTCATATCAACAGCTTGGGGGCTAATTTTCTTGCCTAGCCTCTCCCAGCATAGCATTCAGGTCAAGAATGGAGCGTTGTTTTCTTGATACAAATCAAGAACTTTGCAGGTTTTTGCAAAAAAGAACTGAGATTGTCCGGTTAACGCTGCCGAGCGCCTAGGGTTTTCTCCAGCGTCTCTAGAACACGGGCTCGCAAGCCATCCACCTCTTCCGAGACCAGCGTGCGATCTTCCGCGCCTGCGATCACTCGCAGAGTCAGCGACCGGGCGCCCTGCGGCACGCCGTCGCCGCGATACTCGCCCACCCAGCGTACCTCTCGTAGCAGCGAATCCATGCCCACCACGGCGGCCTCGACCTGCGCCCACGGCACCGTATCGGCCAACAGCACGCTGACGTCGAACCAGCTCGTGGGAAACTCAGCCACGCGCTGGTAACTGTTTTCCCGGGTAGGCTGAAACTGCAGGGCTTCCAGACGGCATTCAAAGGCGAGAACCTCAGCTCGGTCGATACCCGCCAGGCGCTTGCTGCGGTTGCTGACCCGCCCCACAACACCAATCACCTCGCCCCCGGAGTGGATGTCCAGACGTACGCTCGGGTCGACCCAATCATGGGGCTCAATGGACGGCCGCAGCTCGACGCCCTTGAGTTGCGCCCCGCGAATCACGTGCTCGACCACCCCGCGCACACGACGGAAAAGATGACCCGCATCGTCGCCCACCAGCACCGCCGCAGCAGCCACGCCTTCTCCTGCACCCGGATACACCGCGCCGACTTCGAACAGGCCAAACGTGTCGAAATAGCGCAGATTGGTGTCCACCGCTTCCAGCAGGTTTGGCAACAGCACCGGCCGCAAGCGCTCCTGATCCGGCGCGGGCGGCATCTCCAGGGTCATGAACTCCTGCCAGCTGTCAGCAGCTGCCTGCAGCTGCGCACGCTTCGCCCAGGGGTAGGTAAAGACTTCCTGAAGCCCGGCGCCCGCCAGCAACTCGCGCACCTGGCGGTCCAGGGGCACCCGTTTGGCGCGGGGCAAGTGGGTTAGCGCCACTTGCGGCGGCACGAAACGGAAGTTGTCATAGCCGTGCAGCCGCGCCACTTCCTCAACAATGTCGGCAGGCAGTGAGACATCGCCGGTGGAGCGCCAGGTGGGCGCCGTGAGCGTGAAGATGCCGGCTGATTCCTGAACGGAAAAACCCAACGATTCCAGGTAGCGGGTGATCCGCGCCACCGGAAAATCAACGCCCAGGCGGCTGGTGATGTAGCGATGCCCCACTCGCACTTCCGCCGGCACGGTAGGGGCAGCCGCGGCATCCTGAAACGCCACAGCCTTGGCCTCAGGCTGAATGTCCGCGAGCAATTGATGGAACAAGCCGAGGCCCGCATCTATCCGCTGCGTGTCCAGGGCCTTTTCAAAGCGCGACGAGGCTTCAGTGCGCGCACCGGTGCGCTGTGAGGCGGCACGTATCAGGCGCGCATCGAAATTCGCCATCTCGAGAAAAATACGTCGGCTGCCCGGCGTGACGCCTGACGCTTCGCCGCCCATCACGCCCGCCACAGCCAGCGGTCTGCGAGCGTCAGCGATGTATGGCACCGACGGGTGTGCATGAACCTCGGAACCGTCGAGCAATGTCACCGCCTCGCCATCGCGACTCGCCCGCGCACACATCGGCAGATCCAGCTCGTCGGCATCGTACGCATGACTCGGTTGCCCGCAGGCAAACATCACGTAGTTGGTCAGATCCACAAAGAGATCGATGCTGCGCTGCCCGACGCGCGCCAGACGGCTTCGCATGGCAAGCGGCGCGCCGGTGACCGTCACGCCTTCGAACACGGTGGCGGTAAAGCGGTTGCACAGCGCCGCATCCGAAGGCGCAAGCAACGCGTCGGACGCGGCGACCTCAGGGGCGCGCGGCAAAGTGCTGAGCGGTGCATCGTAAATGGCGGCCAGCTCACGGGCGATGCCGTAGTGGCCCCACAGGTCCGGGCGGTTGGTGAGCGACTTGTTGTCTATCTCGAACACCGCATCGGTGAAGCCGATGGCACTGGCAAGCGGCGTCCCGGCAGGGATGCCAGCGAGCTCGTCCAACTCCATGATCGACTGTTCATCCGCCGGTGGGAAAACCGCCGCAAGGCCGATCTCACCAGCCGAGCAGATCACCGCATGACTCGCCAGACCACGCACTTCGGCCTCGCGCACCTCCACCGCTTCGGCCGCACCTTTCGGATAGATCTGCGCTCCGGGCAACGCCAAAGCCACACGCAAACCGGCGCGCACGTTCGTCGCACCGCAAACGACGCTGAGCACACCGTGCTCACCTGCATCACATGTCGTCAGCGTCAGCTTAGTGTCTGGAACTTTGTCAGCCTGCAGCACCTCGGCCACGCAGACACGGTCAAGCGCCTGGCCCGTGAACACCACGCCTTCCACCTCGACGGTGGCCAGCGTGAGATCGTGCATGATCTGCTCAGGGGTAAGACCCGCGGGCAGGTCGACGTACTCTTTGAGCCATTCCAGAGAAACCAGCATCAGCGGAACTGCCTGAGAAAACGCAGGTCTGCACTGTGAAACAAGCGCACATCGTCTATGCCGTAGCGCATCATGACCAGACGGTCGAGACCAACGTTGACATAAAAACCTGTCCATTCATCGGGATCAAGGCCAGCGCGCCGCAGCACGTTGGGATGCGGCACACCGCCGGGCATCACCTCCAGCCAGCCGACATGCTTGCACACGGAACAGCCCGAACCACTGCACACCTGGCACTCCATATCAATTTCGTAGCCCGGTTCCACGAACGGAAAGAAGCCCGCGCGCATACGCGTCTTCACCGGCCTGCCGAAAACTGTCTGCAGAATGGTGTCTATCAACAAGCGACCAGCAGTGAACGGCACATCGCGGTCGACAATGAGCGCCTCGTACTGCACAAAGGCGCGCTCGTGCCGCGCGTCTGTAGTTTCGTTGCGGTACACGTGACCGGGATAGACGAACCGGTACGGCGGCGGGCCCTCCAGCATGCGGCGCACGCTGCCGCCAGTGAGGTGCGGTCGCAGACAACGCCGCGCATCGTTGCTCTCGCCAGACAACCAGTAGGTATCCATGCTCTCCCGTGCCGGGTGGTCCGGCGGGAAATTCATGTTGTCGAAATCGGACGCTTCGCTGGTGATTTCCGGGCCCTGATACACCTCGAAATTGAGCGCTGCGAACGCATCGTCCAGGTCGTACATCATCTGCGTGATCGGGTGCAGACCGCCGGGCGCCGCCAGGAGCCCGGGAGCGGTGACATCGATGGTGACAGCGCTGCCGCCGGCGTCCACCAGCGACAGCTTGCGCGCTTCCAGCGCGTCCGCGGCTGCAGATTTCAGCTCGTTGATGCGCTGTCCTGCAGCCTTGCGCGCTTCCGGCGGCATCTTTCCGAGGCCTTTCAGCAGCCCCGTGATATGCCCCTTGCGGCCCAGATACGCCACGCGAATCTGCTCCACGGCGTCAGGCGTTGCCGCCTGCGCAAGTGCCGATTCGAGCGCTGCTTTCAGCTCGGAAACATCGTCCGCCACCGGTGATCCCCTCGGAAGTGTGTGCCGCGGAGCACGCAGCCCCGCGGCCCCGTTTACGCGGCTTGCGCGTCCGGTGCTGCAGCCAGTGCCTCTTTGGCAGCCTCGGCGAGCGCTGCAAAGGCGGATTTCTCGTGCACGGCGAGGTCTGCCAGCACTTTGCGATCCACCTCAATGCCTGCTTTCTTGAGGCCGGCAATCAGCCTGCTGTAGGACAGACCGTGCTCCCGGGCACCTGCGTTGATACGCACGATCCAAAGGGAACGGAATTGTCTTTTACGCTGCCGTCGGTCGCGGTACGCATTGGTACCGGCACGAACAACGGCTTGTTTGGCAACACGGTAGGTACGGCTGCGGGCTCCGTAATAACCGCGGGCCGCCTTCAATACCTTTTTACGACGCGCCTTCGCGGCGGGACCAGATTTTGCTCTCGGCATAGCGGCCCCCTAGCGTGCTTTCTTCGGCAGCATGCGGTCGAGGCCTGCTACGTCTGCGGGTGAAACGTCTTCAAGGCCGCGCAGTTGACGCTTACGCTTCATGCTGCGACCCGTGAAATTGTGGCCCCGGTTGGTGGCCCGGTGTTTGAAACCGTTGGCTGTGCGGCGAAACCGCTTGGCAGCACCACGGTGGGTTTTCATCTTCGGCATTTAATGCTCCACGCATTCCGCACCGCTATTGCGGTGGTGTTTCTTGTTACTGGATTCCAGCTTGCTGGAGTCCGGCGTCAGCCGATGGAGTTCAGGCCTGGTTAGCCTGCGGCTCCGGTGCAGCCTGCTTGCCGGACGACTTCTTCCGGCGCGGTGCCAACACCATGATGACCTGGCGGCCCTCGAACTTCGGCGCCGCTTCCACGGTCGCGAACTCATCGAGGTCCTGCGCTATTCGGTGCATCAGATCCATACCGATCTCGGGGTGCACTACCTCGCGCCCGCGAAACCGGAGAGAGACCTTGGCTTTGTCACCGTCCTCAAGGAAGCGCTTCAGGTTGCGTAGTTTTACCTGATAGTCGCCTTCTTCGGTGCCCGGGCGAAACTTCATCTCTTTGACCTGAGTCTGCTTCTGCTTCTTACGCTGCGCAGCCTTGGTCTTTTTCTGTTCGAAGAGATGCTTGCCGTAGTCCATGACTTTGACAACCGGCGGTTCGGCATCCGGCGCGATCAACACCAGATCCAGTCCCGCCCGTCGGGCAGCGCCCAACGCTTCGTCCCGTGACACGACACCGACCTGTTCTCCGTCGGCGCCAATCAATCGCACGTTGTGAGCCCGAATATCCTCATTGAGAATGCTCCGCTCTACGCGCTTCGCTCCACTTTTCTTAATAAACGCTCTCCATTCGCATTCCTTTTCTCCGTTCGTCGCACTGCTTTCAGTAGAAAAACAGTTTCGCGAGCAAACAGAAAACCGCAGCGCTCTACGCCGGGCCTGCCCTTTCAAGCTGGCGCCGCCGTCGCTTCTGCGGTCGTTCAGGCTGAAGGCGTTGCTGCCTTCGCCCACGGCATATTGCCGAGGCCACGCAGTCTACACCGCCCGATTGCCCGCGCAAAGCCTATCTGCTGGTTCGGCATCACATTCAATCCGGATGGCTTCCTACACAAAACCTACCTAGGGCAATGCTTTCTAAACGAAACGTTGCATTTTCGTTAGCAATCGCTACCATACGCACATCAACCACTACGGAACCCCGCACCATGAGCGAAGCCCGCATCAACCACGAGTATCCGGACGCCTGGACAATGCCGCTGGCCGACATCGACGTCGGCCAGGGGCGCCTGTTTCGCGACGACATGCAGGCAGACTACTTCGCACGCCTGCGCCGCGATGCGCCGGTGCATTACTGCCCGGACAGCCCCTTCGGCCCCTACTGGTCGGTGTCGAGCTATCGCCTGATCAAGGACGTGGACGAGAACCACGAACTGTTCAGCTCCGAGCCGAGCATCACCATCTTCGACCAGCCCGAAGACTTCTACATGCCCATGTTCATCGCCATGGACCGGCCGAAACACGACCAGCAGCGCAAGGTGGTGCAACCCGTGGTATCGCCGCGCAATCTGTCGGGCCTGGAATCCATCATCCGCGAACGCGTGGGCCAGATTCTTGACGACCTGCCGGTAGGCGAGACGTTCAACTGGGTAGACCGAGTGTCCATCGAGCTGACAACGCAGATGCTGGCCACCATCCTCGGCTTTCCGTTCGAACAACGGCGCAAGCTGACGCGCTGGTCTGACATCACCACCGCAGGCCCGGAGAGCGGCCTGGTGGAAACGGTAGAGCAACGCCGCGAGGAGCTGCTCGAATGCCTGCAGTACTTCATCGAACTGTGGAACCAGAAGGTCAAGGAGCCGCCTACCGGCGACATGATCTCCATGCTCGCCCACGGCGAGGCGACGCGGAACATGGAACCCATGGAGTACCTCGGCAACGTGCTGCTGCTCATCGTCGGCGGCAACGACACCACGCGTAACTCCATCACCGGCGGTGTGCTGGCACTGAACCAGCACCCGGAAGAGTACGACAAGCTGCGCGCCAACCCCGCGCTCATCCCCAACATGGTGGCGGAGATCATCCGCTGGCAGACGCCGCTGGCGCACATGCGCCGCACGGCCAACCGAGACACCCTGCTCGGCGGGCAACAGATCAAGGCCGGTGACAAAGTAGTGATGTGGTACGTGTCAGGCAACCGCGACGAAACCGTGTTCGAGGACGCGGAGCGGCTCATCATCGACCGCCCCAACGCCCGCCAGCACCTGTCGTTCGGCTTCGGCATTCACCGCTGCATGGGCAATCGGCTCGGCGAGATGCAGCTACGCGTGCTGTGGGAGGAAATCCACAAGCGCTTTCACAAGATCGAAGTGGTGGGCGAGCCGCAGCGCGTGCCTTCACCGTTCGTGAAGGGCTACACTGCGCTCCCCGTGAGAGTACAGCGCGTGTAGCCCATGACCCTCGAGGCGTTTCGCAAGAACCGCGCCGAAGAAAAAAGGCAGGCCATCATCGACGCAGCCACGCGGCTGTTTGCCGAGCATGGCCTGCAGGCCGTGTCCATGGCACGCCTGGCCGATGCGGCCGGCGTGTCCACCGCCACGGTGTACCGACACTTCGACGCCAAGGAAGACATCTTCGCAAGTGTGGTGCGCTACCTGGTGGAGGACGTCATCGTCGCCTCGGCAGAAGCGCCGATGCAAGGTCGGGACGCTCTACGCGAGCTTTGCCTGCGATACGCCACACTCCTCAGCGATGAGCTGGTGCTGGGTTGTTTACGGGCCGTCATCAACGAGCCAGACGCCGGCTTTCGTGAGCACCTGGCGACGCACGGTGCGGCCATCTTTCTGAACGAGTTCCAGGCAGAAATTGCCCGGCATGTGCTGCGGCCCGATACGGATCGATTACAGGCAGGCATGGAACTGCGCGGCGCCATCGAGCATTTCACCCTGGTGCCTGGGCTGCTGTTCCGGGATGTGCCCTCCCACGCGCAGGTCGAAGCCATGGTCGACCGCACATTGGCCTCCTGGCGCAAGCGGTGGGTTACTCCGGGTCGATGATGGGCACCCAGTTGCCGAGGTAGTTGGCGCCGTCCACCACGAGATCGGTGCCGGTAATGTAGCGCGCCGCCGGTGAACAGAGATACACACACATCGCCGCCGTCTCATCTACCCGCCCGAGCCTGCCTGCCGGTATCTGCTCGGTTGCCAACCGCTCGTAGTCTGCCTTGTCAGATGCAGCGAACTCCTCCTCGCGCACCCCCTCGGTTTCGATGGTTCCGGGTGCGATGCAGTTCACCGTGACGTTGTGCCGCGCCCAATGAAAGGCCAGGGACTTGCTCAGGTTCACCACACCCGCGCGCGCCGCGCCGGAGTGCGCGAAATCCGGGGCGCCACGCTCGTAGGAATAGATGTGCACGATGTTGACGATAGCGCCGAAGCGGTTGCCAACCATGTGCCGGCCGACCCGGCTCGTCATGTTCCAGGTGCCGTTGAGATTCAAATCGATCACCGAGCGCCAGCCGTTGTCGCTGATGTCCAGCGGTCGTGACGGAAACTGGCCACCGGCGTTGTTGATGAGAAAGTCGATGCGGCCCATCTCCTGCACAGCCTGCTCCACCGTGGCATCCACCTGCGCGAGATCGCGGATGCTCATGGCCAGCGGCAGACAGCGCACGCCGTGCGCGCGCACCATCTGCGCCGTCTCCTCGAGGGTTTCCTGGTGGCGACCGGTTACCACGCAGTGAGCGCCCAGCCGGGCAAACGCCAGCGCCACCTCGCGGCCGATGCCGCGACCACCGCCGGTGACAAGCACCACTTTGTCGGCAAAGAGGTTCGGCGCAAACACATCGAGCGGCGCGGTCATACGATTCTCCGGTGGGTTTGAGCCGTGTATCCTAACCGCATGACCTGGCTCGAAGGCAACGCAAGCGCAGCGACCGATCTCAGCACCGTGCTGGGCGCACGGCCGGAACTGATGGAACGGTTCACTGCTTTCTACGAGACGCTGTGCCGATCGCAGGCCGTGCCTGACCGGTTGCGCGAGCTCTGCCGGCTGCGCATCGCCGCGGTGCACGGCTGCGACGCCGAATGGCAGCAGCGGCACGGACACTGCTCGGAGGCGGAGCTCTCGGCGCTCAAGCGAGGCGACTTCTCCATGTTCTCCGCCGAGGAGCAGCAGGTATTGGCGATAGCCGATACCATTCCTTTCAACCACCACGGCATGGCCGACGAACAGGTGCATGCGGTGCAGGCCGCGCTCGGCGACCAGGGCACTGTCGCCCTGCTCACCGCGTGTGCGTTTTTTGACGTGATCTGCCGCTGGAAAATCACCCTGGGAGTGACTGCCTGATGTCCACCACACCGCGCATCGGCGCCGCCGACCCGCGCCAGGCCGCCGACTTCGGCTCCGTCATGGCGCACACCCCTGACATCATCGGCCGCTTCTTCGAGCTCTACGCCGAGTTCTGGCAGAACGGCGTGCTGGCGCCGGAGCTGAAGGAGCTGACACGGCTGCGCAACGCCCGCATCACCGACTGCGGCTACTGACGCAACGTGCGCTTCGACTCCGCTCGTGCAGCGGGGCTGACGGAAGACAGAGCGAGCCTGGTTGCCGACGGCTACGAAGATCACCTGAGCCCGGCAGAAACCGCCCTGCTGCAGCTCACCGACGCGCTCATCGGCGATCCACACAGGCTGACCGACGAGACGAAGTCTGCTTTGCAGGCCGAGTTTTCCAACGAACAGATCGTGGAGGCCGCAATGGGCGTTGGCCTCTTTCTCGGCATGTCCAAGGTGCTTATCTGCTTAGGGCTCGAACCGGAGCAGATGGAAACCACCGTGCTGCCCACGCCCGGCAGCGTTTGAAACACCAAAATCTGGCGTATTTCGCCAGGCCCTGCGTCTAGACAGACGGCGTTCTGCGGCCTGCAGCCTGGCCCGTGAATTGCAACACCCAAGGACCCTCAGCCAGGAAAACCCAGAGCAGATCATGAAGCAGACCGCCCGCAAACTCGGCCTCATCGGCGTTGGCATGGCCGCCACGGTGCTCGGATTCATCGGTATTGTCGTGCCGGTGCTGCCGGGAATTGTCTTCTTCGCCATCGCCGCGGTGTGTTTCGTGGGGGCCAGCGAGCGGTTGCGCCGCAAGCTGCGCAGCAAGCGCCATTTCCGGCCCTACTTCGAGCGATTTGACGCCGCCCAGGGCCTGAGCGAATGGCAACGCATCAAGCTGGCGGGCCTTCTCTCCGTTTCGGCGTTGACTGCCTACGTGCGGCGCCGCTAAACGGCCGCCGCCTCGCGAATCAGCGCCACCACCGCATCCGGCCGTTCCATGGGAATGAAGTGGGTGCAGTCCGCCCAGTGCAACTCCCTACCCTGAGGGAACGCCCGCACCAGCTCCGGCGATGTGGGTGACCGAGAGAAATTCATCTCCTCGCCGGGTTCGGCTGCCTGCGCCCGCACCACGAGCACCGGAATGTCGAGGCTCGCGACGGCATCGTAGATCGCGCCGTTGCTGCGGGCGTTGGCGTACACCGCCGCCTCGACCTCTGGGCGGCACAGCAATGTCCACTCGCCCGACTCGGTGCGCTCGAGGCCGTGCACGCAGTAGTCGTCGAAGATACGCGGATGAAACAGGGGAAAGGCGCTCTTGCTGCCAAGACGCGCTTTCATGTCTTGCGGCGAGGCAAAGGTGCTGCGCCGCTTGCTCGCCGGGTGCGCGCCTTCAGGCCACACCACGGGTGGTGCCGCGTAGTCAGCGCGCGCCGCAACCACCGGGTCGAGCAGGATGAGGCTGGCAAAGACGCCGCTGAACGCTGCGCCCTGAATCATGGCATGAGCGCCCATGGAGTGGCCGATGCCGATGAGGTCGGTTAGCCCCAGCGCCGCGACGAACGCTGCCTGGTCTTCACCGAAGGTACGCCAGTGATCCACTGCCACCGGATCGCTGCGTCCGTGGCCGCGCTGCTCCAGCGCAATGATGTGATGCTCGGGAAACGCCTCGGCGTGATAGTCCCACACCCGACCATGAAATCCCGTGGCGTGCACGAAAAACAGGGTCGGCAGGTCGTCACGGCGGGCGCCGCGCTCGAAGTACGCCAGGCGTACGCCGTTGACGTGTGCGTATTTCAGTTGCGGCTGCACGATGATGACTACTGCTGATGCGGGGCGCGGATTATAGCGTGATGTGCGCCTGCGAACCGAGACCCAGGATCGCCTCGCCGCGACGCGCGTCCCCTGTGAGGCTTTCGAACTTGGCGAGCAACTGTTGCTGCTGACGGTCAAGGTCCCGCTCCGGCAGGTTGGTGTCGTGCCAGGCCTCACGTCGCTCGCCATCGCCCCACAGGAGATTCACCCGCGTCTGCATGGTTGTCAGCGAAGGATCGGTCTCCACCGTCACCCGGCGCAGGGTGTGTTGCACATCGTCGCGGCGGATGAGCGCATCGACGAACACCTGCGGGTTCGCCGTATCGATGCCGAGCAGCGCCATGGCTGCGGTGCAGCGCAGGCTGAACTTGCCCTCGAGGCCGGTATCGGGCTCCGGAATGCCGCACACGTCGAGGATGGACGGATGCACGGTGAGGATCACCTCCTGCACCTCGGCCGGCGGCGCCGTGTGGCGCAATGATCGTACGCCCTCGATGGCCGCGTGCGTTAGATGGCAGGCTGCATGGTGCTTGAACAAGGTCTCGGCGATCAGCCAGCGATCCGCCACCGCGTTCACGCGCTCGTCATAGGCGCGCCCCGTCGCCGCCGCCTGCAGGTAGCCCTGATTGCCAAACACGGCGTCCGGGTTGGCGGTAAAACCGCGCGCCGCGAGCTGTGCTGCCGCAACGCCAGACGCAGCCGCGAGGCCGGCATGATAGGGCTTGGTCATGGTGCCGAAATTGGCTTTCACCCCCGACGCGCGAGATGCTGCCAACCCCATAGCAACGGCATACTGCGCCCCATCGAGCTGCAACAGATGTGCTACCGCCGCTGTCGCGCCGAATGCGCCGAACGTCGCCGTGGTATGCCAGCCACGGTTGTAGTGCTCGGTGCCGATGGCGCGGCCAACCCGGGCTTCGATCTCCACCCCAACTACGAACGCGGTAATGAGATCGGCACCGGACGCGCCGAGCATGTCTGCGGCTGCGAGTACCGCCGGCAACACGGGAGCGGTGGCGTGGCAACCCACCGCCGGGTTGGTGTCGTCGTAATCCAACGCATGGCCGCTGGCGCCGTTGAGGAGCGCCGCGGTCTCCGCATCTGCCTGTTTGTCATGGCCTATGACGCGGCAGTCGCCTGCACGATGCGCATACTCGGCGCGCAACAATTCCGCCAACGGCTCACGGCTGCCCGCTGAGGCGCAGCCTGTCCAGTCGAGCACGCAATGGTGCGCAACACGCGCCACATCTTCCGGCAGGTCGTCGTAGGTCAGCCTGCCGAAACGGTTCCATGCTTCGAGGTAGTTCATGCCCGCCCCTCCTACTTGCCGAGAATACGGTCAGAGATGATGCGCTGCATGATCTCCGAGGTGCCTTCGAAGATCTTCGTCAACCGCGCATCGCGCCAGTAGCGCTCCACCGGGTAGTGCGTGGTGTAGCCTGCACCACCCAGAATCTGCAGCGCATCGGATGTGACCCGCTCCGACATCTCCGCCGCGAAGTACTTCACCATGGCGGCCTCCTTGTCGCAGCGGCGCCCTGAGTCGATCTCGCTGCACACGTAGTACATGAGCTGCCGGGCCGCTTCGATCTCCGTCGCCATGGTGGCGATCTTGAAACGGATGGCCTGAAATTTGGCAATGGGCTGGCCAAACTGCTCACGCTCCGCAGCGTAGGCCACAGCAACCTGCAGGGCGCCTTCGGCCGCGCCGATGGAGCGGGCGGCAGTATGCGCCCGCGCCACCTCCAGGCCCTGCTGGATGCCGACGAAGCCGCCGCTCATGCCCGGCGCGCCGCGGCGCGCCTCGGGGGGAGATTCGATGTTCGGCGCGCGCACCTCGTCGAAGTGCAGCTCCCAGGTTTTCCAGCCGTGGTAGCCAACCTTCGGGATGGGGCTGCCGGTGACGCCGGCCGGCAGCTCACCGCGCGGCTTCTCCACGCTGATGCTCTTCATGCCCGCCTGACGGGCATCATCGTCGGTGTCGATGCGGCAAATGACGCTGATGAAGTCGGCACCGTCAGCGAACGTACACCAGTACTTGTTGCCGCTGATCACCCATTCGTCGCCGTCCAGCCTGGCACGGCAGCGCACCCCGGCCATATCAGAACCGGCGCTGGGCTCCGACATGGCAAACGCGCCGAGGTAGTCACCTACCGCCATGCGCGCGATCTTCTCCTCCCGCTCTGCACCCCAGCCGGGAATAGAACGGTAGAAGCCGTTACCGCGGGCGATGATGGAGGCCACGCTCATCCAACCGCGGGCAAGTTCCTCCGCCACCAGGCAGTACTCGAACACGCCGAGGCCGAGACCGCCGAGCTCCTCCGGAATGAGAATGCCGAAGTAGCCGAGCTGGCCCATCTTCTCGATCAACTCACGGGGGATGAGCCCCTGCTCCGGATCGAGCCGGTTGGCCACCGGCAGCACCTCGTGGGCGGTGAACTCCCGCGCCGTCTGCTGGATGAGCTTGCGCTCCTCGGAAAAATAGCCGTGCGTCATGTCCTCTCCCGCGTCACATCCCGCGCTGTATCCGTATAATGGGGAGTTTTGCGTCGTCGGGATACCCATTGTGAGCCTTGCGCCAAGTCGGATCGTTCTGCTGCTGTGCCTGCCTTGCGCGCTTGCCGCCGAGCCGCTGAAGGAGACCGGCCGCCTGGACGACATCCCCATGCACTATGTGACGGTGCAGCCCATGCAGGACGCCGACGTCGCAATCCAACTGGACGGCCTGGTCGACGAACCGCTGTGGCAGAGCGTGCCCGCCCACGACGAGATGCTCGTTTCCATGCCCGGCACCGGCGCAAAGGCAGACTGGCCCACCGAAGTGCGCATGCTGCCCACCGAACGCGGACTGTACGTCAGCGCTGTCATGAAGCAGCCGCGGGAATCCCTGATCCGCCGCCTGACCAACCGCGATGAGTTCATCGACCGCGATAACTTCGGCATCACCATCGACGCCACCGGCAACGGTACCTTCGCCTACTGGTTCATCGTCGCGCTCGGCGGCTCGCTGATGGACGGCAAGGTGCTGCCGGAGCGGCGTTACAGCAACGACTGGGACGGGCCCTGGACGGCGCGCACCGCCGAAATCGAAGACGGCTGGTCCGTTGAACTGTTTCTACCCTGGTCGATGATGGCGCTGCCGAACGTGCCGGGTGACCGCGAGATCGGCTTTGCCATCGCTCGTACGGTGTCGTTCATCAACGAGCGCTACCAGTGGCCCGGCCACTCCCAGGCCTCGCCCCAGTTCGTCACCGCCCTGAACACCCTCAACGTCGGCCATGTAGAACCGCGGCGGCAGCAGGAGATCATCCCCTACGTGTCAGGCACCAGCGACGGCGTGCGCAACGAAGACGAAGTACGCATCGGCGCCGACCTCATCTGGAAGCCATCGCCGTCATTCGAGGTCTCCGCAGCCCTCAACCCGGATTTTGGCGCCGTAGAAGCAGACGATGTCGTGCTCAATCTCACGGCGCTGGAAACGTTCTTCCCGGAGAAGCGCCTGTTTTTCCTCGAAGGCAACGAAGTATTCGAAACCACCAACCGCTCCAGCAGCGGCAACAACATGCGCATCTACAATGCCGAGGACTTCCGCACCACCTCTCGCCGTGTGTTCACCACCGACTACCTGCCGGCCCCCATATCCCTCATCAACACCCGCCGCATCGGCGGCACGGCCACGCAGATGCGCACGACCGAGCCACTGCGCCGCGGCGAGCGAGAGCGGCCGACGGATCTGCTGGGTGCGGCCAAAGTCACCGGTTCCGCCGGCGCGTTTCGTTATGGCGTGCTCGGCGCGTTCGAAGACGAGGTGGAGTGGATTGCCGACAACGGGCGCACGCTGCGCGACGACGGGCGCGATTTCGGCGTGGTGCGCGCCGTGTACGAATCCAGCGGCCACAACCGTTTCGGCGCTGGCTACTTCGGCAGCTACGTCACGGGACCTGCATACGACGCGACGGTGCACGCAGCCGACCTGCACTACAGCTCCGCAGACGGTCGTTACGGCGCCGATCTGCAGTGGCTCACAAGCGACGTGGACGACGTACGCGGCGACGGCGCCCTGCTCGATCTTTCCTACCGCCCGGATAGCCGCAACCGGCACACCCTGCGCTTTGACTATTTCGACGAGACCGTGAACGTCAACGACTTGGGCTTTCTCGCCCGCAACGACTATCAGGCGGCGCAATACACCTACACCTACGTGCGCGAAGGCGGCTTCGGACCCATGCTCGCCAACCGCGGTGGCGTCACCGTCGACCAACGCTACAACGTCAGTTCCGGTCAGGTGGTGGAAAGCGGCGTCTATTGGCGCAACACGGCCATATGGCCCGGCCGCAACACGGTGCGCACCGCGCTTGCCTGGTTTCCCGAACGCTACGAAGACGTGGACACGCGCGGCAACGGCGCCTACCGCACCCAAGACGGCATGTGGTGGGACGTGCTGCTCGCCACCGACTCCAGCAAGCCGCTGGAGTACTCGTTCGGCGTGGGCGGCTGGTCGGAACATCTGGGCGACTGGACCTGGCAGAGCAAACTCGGCGTAACATGGCGGCCAACCGCCAGCTTCACCGCCTCGCTGGATCTCACCTACCGTGCCCGCGACGGCTGGCTGGTGTATCAGGGCGGGCGAAACTTCGGCGCCTACCACGGCACCGAATGGCAGCCGAAAATGAACGTGACGTGGTTCATCAACTCCGCTCACCAGGTGCGGTTCAGCCTGCAGTGGGCGGGCGTGAAAGCTGATGAGCGCGGCTTCTTCGCCGTGCCGGATCGCGATGGCGACCTGATCCCCGCCGCGCGTACGCTCGCAGATCACGACTTTCGCGTGAGCCTGCTCACCGCACAGCTGCGCTACCGCTGGGAGATTGCGCCGCTTACCGACCTGTTCGTGGTGTATAACCGCGGCAACAACACCCTCACCCGCACGCACGAGCCGTTCGACGATCTCTTTACCGACGCCTTCGACGACCCACTGGTGGATCTGTTCATCATCAAGCTACGCTACCGCTTCGCCAACTGAGGAGCCGCCATGAGCCGCCTGCAGAGAAGAACCCTGGCCTCGCTCACCGACGCGCAGCGTGAGGTGTTCGACTTCATCGTCGCCAACCGGCCGATCAAACCGACGGACGGCCACATCGGCGGCCCGTTCGACATCTGGCTCGCCAACCCGAAGATGGCGAAGCTGCTGGTGGAGCTGGGTGGGTTGTTCCGCTTCGAGAGCAGCGTGGATCGGCGTTACATAGAGCTCGTCATCCTCGTCACCGGCGCCCACTGGCGGGCGCAGTTCGAGTGGTATGCCCACGAACCCATGGCGCGCAAAGCCGGCGTGCCGGACGGCGTGATCGACGCCATTCGTTGCGGCGAGGCGCCGCAACTCGACGACGCCGGTGACAAAGCGGCATGGGCACTCGCCCACGAGCTGCACAACACTCACCAGATCAGCGATGCCACCTATGCCGACGCCATTGCCGCCTTCGGCGAGCAGGGCGTGGCGGAGCTTGTCAGCCTGGCCGGCTTTTACAGCCTGGTGTCCATGACACTGAACGGCTTCCGTGTTGGCTTGCCGGACGGTGCCGAGCTGCCGTTTCCCGAGGCCGGTTAGGCCAACCGGAGCGGCAGCGACCGCAGGCGCTGACCGGTAGCCGCATACACCGCATTGGCCACCGCCGGCGCGATGGGAGGCAGACCCGGCTCACCCACACCGGTGGGTTCTTCGGCGCTTTCGATGATCACCACCTCCACTTCTGGCGCTTCGTTCATGCGCAGAATCGGATAGTCGTGAAAATTGCTCTGCACCACAGCGCCGTTCTCCAGTGTGTGCTCGCCGTGCAACGCAGCCGTCAGCCCGAACATGATCGCCCCTTCCATCTGTGCGCGTACCACGTCCGGGTTTACGGCGATGCCGCAGTCCACCACACACAGCACTTTGTGCACGCGGATGCGGCCGCCCTCCACACTCACCTCTGCCACCTCGGCAACGTCGGTGTCGAAAGAACTGTGCGCCGCAAAACCGAGACTGCGACCGGGCGCTGGCTGCATTTGCTGCATGCGTGCACCCGCTTCGCGGATCACGCCCTGCAGGCGCGGTTTGCCGCCGGTGTTGCGCAGGCGCAGCTCGATCGGATCGATGCCCGCCTGCACCGCCAACTCATCGAGCGCGGTCTCCTTGGCAAAGGCGGTGTAAGAGTGCCCCACCGAGCGCCAGAAGGTGAGCGGCAGGCCGTTCTCCCGCGTGACGTGTTCCACCGCGACATTGGCAACGTCCAGATCCTCATGCAGGCCTTCCACGCCAGACGAATCCACCACCCAGCCGTCGAACGCGCCGTGGGCAACGCCAACAAGCCAATCCACGGTTCCATCACCGAGCGACGGCAGCACGCCGGGCAGCGCCGCCTTCAGCGTGTAAGGCGTGATGTTGCCGCCCACGCGGCGGGCCTGCCAGGCAGTCAGCCGTCCTTCGTCGTCCACACCCGTGCGAATGCGCACGAGGGATGCCGGCCGGAACACGCCGTGGCGGATGTCGTCCTCGCGGCTCCACAACAGGTGGATCGGCTTGCCAGTGGCAACAGAGACTTCGGTCGCCTCGATGATGTGCGTGAGCGTGGCGCGACGGCCAAAGCCGCCGCCGAGATAGGTTGCGTGTGCGCGCACGTTTTCCACATCGAGCCCGGCGTAACGAGCCACCAGCCCTTGCGCGATGCCAATACCCTGAGTACCGCTCCACACATCGGCCTCGCCCTCTCGGACATGCACCACGGCATTCATGGGCTCCATGGGCGAGTGCGACAGGTACGGCGCCCAGTAGTCCTGCTCGATCACCGTCTGTGCCGAAGTAAAACCCGCTTCGAGATCGCCTTCGGAATGCGCCGTATCGCCCGCGTCCTCCAAGGCGAGTGCGTATTCCGCGCGCATGTCAGCAGAGCTGACGTCGGCAAGCTGTGGAGACGTCCACTCCACCTCCAGCTTTCCGGCGGCCTGTTTGGCCTGCCAGTACTTCTGCGCGACAACCGCCACGCCGCTGGAGATCTGCACCACAGCGGTGACACCGGGCATGGCGCGCGCAGCTTCGGACTCGAAGCGCTTTACGGTACCGCCGGCGACCGGGCAGCGAACCACGACTGCGTGCTCCATGCCGGGCACGTCCACATCGATACCGAACTGCGCGGTGCCCGTGGACTTGGCCAGCGCATCCAGGCGCGGGAACTCGCGGCCGATGTGTTTGAATGCGCTGGGCGGTTTCAAAGCCGCGCCGCCGCCAATTTCAAGCCCGGCGGCAGTTGCAACGAAGCGCCCGTAGGGCAACCGATCATCGCCGTGCACGATGTGGCCATCGTCGGTATCCAGCGAATCTATCGGCACACCCAGGTCCTGCGCTGCGGCCTGCAGCAACACCTGGCGCACATCGGCACCCACCTGCCGAAGCTGCGTGTAATGCGCCTTCACCGACGTGCTGCCGCCGGTGCCCTGGGCGCCGAACGCCGGGTTGTTGTAGTCCGGGTGCGGCCCTGCAAGCTCGATGAGCAGCCGCTCCGGGGAGACATCCAGATCTTCCGCCACCAGCGTGGCGAGCCCGGTGGTCACGCCCTGCCCCATCTCGTCTCGCGGGCAGTAAAAGCGCATCACGTTGTCCGGCGTGATCTGCACAAAGGCGTTGGGCGCCCAGGCGCTGGCCACGGACTTCAGCGGCACAGGCCCGGCACTGCAGCCGTTGAGGGAGAAACCCACGACCAGGCCGCCGCCAACGATGCCGCTGGTCTTGAGGAATCCTCTGCGAGACAGATTCGCGGTGCTCATGCCGTCACCTCCACCGCCAGCTCCGCCGCGGCGGTGAGAATGGCCTGCTTGATGCGCGGGTAGCAACCGCAACGGCAAATGTTGCCGGCCATGGCCTGTTCAACCTGCTCGTCGCTGGGCGCCGGGTTCGACTCGAGAAGCGCCGCCGCGCTCATGATCTGACCGGACTGGCAGTAGCCGCACTGGGGAACCCCCTGCTCCGCCCACACCGCCTGTAGCGGATGCGGCGCTTCCGGCGTGCCGAGCCCTTCGATGGTGGTGATGGTCTTACCGGCTACCGCCGATACCGGCAGCACGCAGGTGCGCACCGCCTGGCCGTCCAGATGCATGGTGCAGGCGCCGCAGAGGCCGGCGCCACAGCCGTACTTGGAACCTTTGAGCTTGAAGGTGTCGCGCACCACCCACAGCAGCGGCGTGTCGGGGGCGTCGTCCGTTTCGACGATGTGGCCATTGAGTTCGAATCGGATCACGGGGTGCGCCTCGGTTGCAGGTCAACGGAGGCGCAGTGTCCCGTTACTTTTGGTTACAGTCAACGCGGGTTGGACTTCAGCGGCGCTGGGGATGGCCGCCTTCGTCCTGCACGCTCTTGGACGGCTCCTTACTGTCATCCTTGCCGACCACCGGCGGCGTCTTCGATGCGCGCTTGCACTTGCACTTTTCAAGCGCAGCTTTGTAGGCGGCCATGGCCTTTTCCATGCGGTTGGCCTCCCAGGCGCCGGCACTCTGCGCGTTGGCATAGGCTTCCGCCTGCGCCGAGTTCAGCCCAAGGGCATCGATCACACCCGGGGCAATGTTGGACAGGCTCAGCGCCGTTTGCAGCACGCTGACAATGGCGTTGGCCTTGCCGATGACTTTCGCCCCCACCCGCATACAGCGTTTGCCGAACAGTTCGACGATATCCTGAGACGCTTCGAAGGCCGCATCGGTGGCGGCGTCCGCGATGGCGTTCTGAAAGGAAATTTCGCGCAGTTCATCGATGGCCCGACCGATGCTGGCATTTTTCTTCGCATCGATGGATTCCATGGTCTGCAGGTGCTTAAGCCAGGCGTTGCGGTGCTGCTCAGCAGTTTGCAGGTGTTTGTAGGCTTCAGGACACACCGTCTGCAGATCGGCCTGCGCCACCGGCGCATGCAACATGGCGATGGCAACCAGCAGAAACAGTGAAGGGATTCGAATGGCCATGGCACGCTCTCATTGTCAGGGAGCTCCATGGTGCTCAGCGGTAGATGCGACGACAATTAGGGCGGGTGTACTACACCCGCCCAATAGCAGGATCAGCCGAGGCGGTGCAGCGCGCAGATCTTGTTGCCTGAGGGGTCGCGCAGGTAGGCGAGGTACAACCCAGAACCTTCGCGCTCACCGGGCGGGTCTTCGCAGGTTGTACCACCATTCGCAATGCCAGCCGCGTGCCATGCATCGGCCTCTGCCGGGTTTGCGGCGGCGAAACCGATGGTCGAGCCGTTACCGTGGGAGGCAGGCTTTCCGTCGATGGGCGGCGTGAGGGCAAAGATGCCGGACGGCGTAAAGTAGAAGCAGCGGCCGTTGGGGTCCATCACACCGGGCTTATGGCCCAGCGCCCCGAGCACGGCGTCGTAGAACGTTTTCGAGGCGGCAACGTCGTTGGCGCCGAGCATCACATGGCTGAACATCGAGTGTTTCTCCTGGTGGTTGAATGCCGCGGGGAAGACTACTCCCCGCGGCCTGGCGCCGCTAGACGATCACATCGGCAGACAGTCGCTGCATGCCCGCCAGCGGGTCATCGCCGAGTGCCTGCAGGGGTACGATGAGCCGGTGCGCACCGGCCTCGGCATAGCGCGCCACCGCATCCGCCCCGCCCTGGGTGGTCCACATGCAGCTGATCTCGATGTCAGAGAAGTCGCGCTTTTGCGCGTCACACGCTGCGCGCAGGCGATCGAGGGCCGGCGGCAGGTCTTCGACGTCCTGTATGGGCGCAAACCAGCCGTCGCCATGCTTTGCGATGCGCTCGAAGATCTTGCCCTTGTCACCACCCATCACCACCGGCAGCTGCCGCGGTACCGGATAGCTCTTGAAACCCGTCCAGTCGAGGAAATCGCTCTGATGCTCCACAACCTCGCCGCTCCAGATCTTGCGCATGGCTTCCACGTAGTCATCGAAACGTGCACCGCGACGCTCGAACGGAACGCCGGCCGCTCGGAACTCTTCGCGCAGCCAACCAATGCCAACGCCCAGCATGAAACGCCCGCCCGAGACGAAGTCCAGGCTTGCAGCCTGTTTGGCGACGTACAACGGGTTCGCCTGGGAGAGGATGTTCACCCCGGTACCGAACTTCAGCCGCTCGGTAACCGCCGCCATGGCGGCGATGCCTACCAGCGGGTCGACGAAGTTGGTCTCGGGCGGAATGCCCATCTTGCCCGTGGGGTTGTAGGGATACTTCGAGTCGTAGTCCATCGGCACGATGACGTGCTCGAAGGTCCACACGGATTCGAAGTTGAGTTCTTCCGCGGCGCGCGCGATGCCGAGCATCTGCTCGGCGGACTGCACACCGACATTGACGGGGACCAGGGCGAATTTCATGTGAGGCACCTGTAGTGAGATAACGATTACGTATTGCACACCATCGCCACGCACAAAGTAAAACCACACCAGGTATTCTTCCTGCGAACAAACACAGGAGCATGCAGCATGGATCTTGGACTGACCGGGGCGAAAGCCGTCATATCCGGAGGTACACAGGGCATCGGGCTCGCGATTGCCAAACAACTCATGGCCGAAGGGGTTTCGGTGAGTATCGCTGCACGCAGACGCGAGGGCGTGGATGCAGCGCTGAAAGAACTATCTTCGCTCGGCACCGCCGTCGGACAGGTGTGCGACGTGACGAATTACGACGCCACCGTGGCTTGGATGCAGGATGCCGCGGCAGCACTCGGCGGCATCGACATCGTCGTGCACAACGCCACCGCCAGCGGCCAACCAGGCCCGGGGCCGCAGTCCTGGATCAACAACTTCAACGTCGATGTGCTCGGCATGGTAGGCATGAGCGAAGGCGCCTTGCCCTTTCTCGAACAGTCCGAGCGCGCGGCATTGGTGCAGATCGCCTCCATTACCGGCATCGAGCACCACGACGTGCCCATCAGCCCGAGCTATGGCGCCATGAAAGCCGCCTCGATTCGTCACATGGCGCAGCTCGCCCAGCAATGGGGACCAAAAGGCATACGCGCCAACACCGTCGCGCCCGGGCCGATCTTCATCGAGCATGGGGTGTGGAACGGCATCAAGGACAACGCCCCGGCACTGTACGAGCGCGACCGCGACTACCACCCCACCAAACGCATGGGTACGGGCGAAGAGGTCGCCCGCGTAGCGACTTTCCTCGCCAGCCCCGCCGCGAGCTGGGTGAACGGCACCACCGTGCGGGTGGACGGGGCGTTTACCCGGGGCGTCAACTTCTGAGCGGCGGCCACGAGCCAGGACGCAGCACTACGCGTAGCTCACCACCTCGTACTCCACACCGTCCGAGTCAAGAAAGTAGAACCGGCGCCCCGGGTCGTAGGTCTGATGGCTGAACGGCTCGAGGCCCGACGCACGAACCCGCGCTTCTACAGCGTCAAGGTCATCCACCAGCACACCTATATGGTTCAGCCCTGACTTGGTCAATCCCGCATCAGGCCCATCCTGCGGCTTGCCGTCGCAGGTATAAACCGCGACATAGGTATCATCGGTGCCCACGTGCACCGTGTTGCCACCCATCTGTGATGGTCCGGACCAGCGCACGTGCCAACCAAAGATGTCGCCAAGCAGCGCTGCGGTTTTCGCCGGATCGCTGACGGTAACGTTCACGTGTTCGAGTTGTGCCATGTCGTTCTCCTGTTTTCGATTGACGGGCACAGCCTAAGACCTCAAGCTTACTTTAGGTCAAGTATTTTTTCGGAGCATCGTGAAACAACAGACGAAGGGGCATGTACCGCGCACCGACCCGCGTATTTCCATCGGCCAGATCGCCGAGCGCACCGGCCTGTCGGTGTCGGCCATCCGCTACTACGAGGAGACTGGGCTGGTAACGCCCGTACGCACCGGCGGCGGCCAGCGGCGCTTTCTGCGCTCGGACATCCGGCGCCTGTCGTTCGTGCTCATTGCCCAGCAACTCGGCTTTTCGCTGGACGAGATACGCGAGCGTCTCGCTGCTCTGCCCGCGGGACGCACGCCGACGCAACGTGACTGGGCGAAGATTTCCCGCGCTTTTCGCAACGTGCTCGACGCACGCATCGACGTGCTCACCCGCACCCGTGACCGTCTGGACGGCTGCATCGGCTGCGGTTGCCTGTCGCTCGCAAACTGTGCGTTGTACAACCCCGAAGACCGTGCCGCACGGCGTGGCGCGGGGCCGCGCTATCTGCTCGAAGAGCGCATCTAACCCTGCCCCGCAGGAACGCCGCTAGTCGCCGCCCTCCCGAGGCGGCAGCCCGAACTGGGCACGCACCTCGTCTTCGTGCTCGTTGAGACGGGGCGGCTGACGGTAGAACCCCGTGGGGCTCTTGGTGAACTTGATGGGGCTGCCGGTGATGGTCACCTCGGGATTGTCACCCGGAAGCTGGAAACGGGTGAGCATGCCGCGCGCCTCCAGATGTGGCTCTTCGAACAGATCCTCGGCCGTGTTCACCGGCCCGCAGGGTACGTGGCCACCAAGGGCATCCACCACCTGCTGCTTTGTCAGCGTGCTGGTCCAGGCGGTGATCACCTCCGCCACGAAGCTCTCATTGTCCTTGCGCACGAAGTTGTTTTTTGTGCGCGGGTCGTCCTTCAGCTCTGGCCGCCCCATGGCGTCGCACAGATGCCCCCAGTGCGGCGGCGGCAACGCAGCGATAGCCACCGCCCCGTCTTTCGTGGGGTAGAAACCAAAGGGCATGAGGTTGGGATGATGCTTACCGCGCGGCCCGAGAGAGCGCCCGGCAAAACCGTAGTTGGCGATCACCGTCTCGCTCAGCGCCACCATGGCATCCACCATACCCACGTCGACGAACTGCCCCTCGCCGGTGCGGCGCGCGTGGTGCACGGCGCTCACCAGGCCAAGTGCTAAAAGCGTGCCGGGATAGATATCCCCCACGCTCGCCCCCGCTGGATAGCCGCTGCCGTCCTGCGGCCCGGTGATGTGCACGAAACCGCTCATTGCCTGGGCCACCACATCAAAGGCCGGCCAGTCGGCATAGGGGCTCTCGCCGGTGCGCGGATCGCCAAAACCGCGAATGGCGCCGTAGACGATCGCCGGATTGCGCTCGCGCACCACCTCATAGCCAAGGCCGAGGCGATCCATGACGCCGACCCGCATGTTCTCGACAATGGCGTCCGCGCCTTCGCACAAGCGCAGCAACGCCTCCTTGTCAGCCGGGTCTTTGAGGTCGAGCACGATGCTGCGCTTGTTGCGGTTGATGCTGGCGAAGTAACCGCCGTAATCCACCCCCGTCGTTTCGCCCTTCTTCGCGTTGCCGTAGTCGGGCGGGATGGGCGGTATGGATCGCGCTCCGTCACCGCCTGGGGGCTCCACCTTGATCACATCAGCGCCAAGATCCGCCAGCATGGCGGTGCCGAACGGACCCGCCAACGCCATGGTGCAGTCGATAATGGTGATGTCGCTCAGAGGGCCGGTACGCTGCATGTCAGGGCCTGCGTTTGAGCAACACGCGCCGCTCACCTTCGAACACAATCTCTTCGCGCTGGTTTACACCCCAGTGCTTGAAGGTGACGATTCCGCCGGCATCCGCATCGACGGTGTCGAGTACCTCGGTGTAGGCATACACCGTGTCGCCGTGAAACACCGGCCGGCGGAAACGGATCTTATCCAGCGAAATTTCCTTGATGGCATTTTCCGCTGTGTCCTGGGTGGCGAGACCGATGACCATGGAGGCGGTAATGAAGCCGAACACCAGCCGCTTGCCGTAGGGCGTGCCCTCCATGGCATGCTCGTTCCAATGCCCCTGGGCGCTGTTCATCACAAGCTTGGTGAGGAGCTGATTCTCCACTTCGTCGATGGTGGTGCCGCGCGCATGACGGATGCGCTGGCCCACGTGGAAGTCTTCGAAATAGTTGTTGGCGCTGGTCAGTTTCATGCGCCACCTCCGCGCCGCTTCGCCACCAGGTTGGTGCGCTGATACCGCACCACCACCTCGCCGTGCTGGTTGTGCGCGACCGTGCGCCAGGTGACGATGCCTGTGTTTGGCCGCGATTCCGACTCGCGGGTATCCACCACCTCGCTGCGGCAGGTAATGGTATCGCCCGGATACACCGGCGCATCGAACTCCACATCGTTGACGCCGAGGAACGGACCGCCAATCTCCGACAGATCTTCCACTGACAAGCCGATGACCGTGGCAAGGACCAGCATCGGGTCCACCACGAGATCCGGGTGCCCCTCCTCCTTCGCGTACTCTGCATTGACGTACAGAGGTGAGTAGCGCAAGGCCAGTGAAGAAAAGAGCGTCGCATCACCCGCAGTGATGGTGCGGCCCCAGTGGTGGTCGAAATGCTGACCCACGGTGAAGTCTTCGAATTGCCGACCCCGCCGCCAGGTTTCGAAAGTGGAAAAATCCGGATCGCTCATCTCGCCCCCCAGGCACGCCCGACAACGATATTGGGTGCGGGTCTGGTAGCTGTCAAACCGCCATCACGGCTGCACCGGTCACCAGCGCAGGCACCGGACGACTTATGCGACGTCGCGGTATGGCAGCCTCGCAACATCCGGCACACGATCTTCACCGAGCTGGCGGAGCAGGCTCGCGATGTCGTAGTAGAACACCTCGCCCGACAGCAGACCCTGATCGAACCGTACGAACACCGTAAACGGTTGGCAAATGGTGCGCCCTGTTGGCGCAATGCCCAGGTAGTCGCCGATGTGGGTGCCCACCCAGGTCGCCTCTGCCACATAGGCAGATGTCCCAAGCCAGTGTGCTTCCTGCCCATCCGATCGCGTTACCTGCACATCGAAGCTGTCCCACCACTGCCGGTAGTGGTCTGCAGCACCGGCGTGCCCGTGCCAGCACTGTCCAGTGGCGTGGTCGCGAAACACGCAATTCGACGTGAGCGTGGCAAGCGTACCCTGCAGATCATGGGCGTTCTCAGCCTGCAGGTGCTTGAAGAGCGTTTTCTGAAGATCTGCGGTCATCGAAGCCTCCGCGCCCTGGGGTGATTCTGGCATCGAGAGTGCTGCCGGCTTATTATCAGAACTCTGACAATATATAAGAGCACTGACAATATGGTCAAGCACACAAGCCCCCGACCGGTGCCTGGGCCCGGCGACGCAAAGCGCGGTGTCGATGGACATCTGGCCTACCTGCTCCGCCAGGGGGCCGCGGCGGTGCGCCTGCGAATGGAACGGGAACTGGCAGACCTGAACGTCACGCCTCCGCAGTTTTCGACGATGACCATGATCGCTGCTTATGACGGCATTTCCGGCGCGGATCTCGCCAGGCTGACCCTGCTGACACCACAGACCGTCAACGTGATCCTGCGCAACCTCGAGCGCGACGGCGCGTTACAAAAGGCGCCCGACCCTGATCACGGGCGCAAACTGCGTCTATCGCTCACACCCCATGGACAGCAGCTTCTGGCGGCCTGCCGCGAGCGTGTGGAGCGCGTGGAAGCAGCCCTAGCGGAGACGCTCACACAACGGCAGGACGCTTTTTTACGCGGCTGGCTCAGCAGCATCGCCCGGGACTGGCTGGACGAGCCCTGATACTGCGCGCGGCAATTCTGTGGCAGCATCAAAGCATTAAGAAATCGCCAAACCCGCCGAGGACCGTCGCCAATGCCTAAACCACTCGCCGTAGTCATCGGCGCCACGTCGAAGTGGCAACCCGACGGCCGCAACACCCTCCTCGCCCACGGCCACACCCTCGCCGAAGACGAGTTACCTGTGGGCCTGCGCTGGGGCGTGGGCGGTGCGGTGGCGCAGCGCTTTGCTGCCGAGGGATATCACGTCGTACTCACCACCCGCACGGCGAGCAACGCCGGCGCGCTTGAGAAAGCCATTACCGACGCAGGCGGCAGCGCTTCCATCCAGGAACTGGACCTCGTATCACCGGACTCCATCAGCACGGCCTTCGCCGCCATTCGCACTGAACACGGAGACCCACAGGTACTGGTGTACAACGCAGGCTACCTCGACGGCCGCGACCTGCCGCCGGAAATGGAGCTTCTTGAGCATGTGCCCCTGGAGATTTTCGAGACCGCCCAGCACATCTGCAGCCGCGGGCCATTTCTCGTCGCCAAAGAGGTACTGCCAGCCATGCGCGCCCAGGGCAGCGGCTCGTTCTTCATCTCCAACAACGCGGCATCCCTACGCGGCCGTAAGCGCTACACGGGCCAGTCATTGTACTACCCGCGCGTGCTGATGCGTACGCTTGCGCAGGTGCTCACGGAGGAGTACTCAGAGCACGGCATTCACGTGGCCAACATTGTCATCGACGGCATCATCGACTCACCCGGTACGCGCCATCTACCGTTTGTGCAGAAGAAACCGGAGCTGCTCATCGATCCGGAGAAGATCGCCGAGGCGTTTTACTACCTGCACACCCAACACCCGTCCTGCTGGACGCACGAGCTGCAGCTCACGCCCCACGTCAGCAAGCCGAGTTTTTGAGGAGCGTGGCGCGATGATTCTGCACTATGAGTGCCTGGGCGACCCTCAAGCCCCGGCCGTGATGCTGCTGCACGGTTTCATGTCCAGCAACGCCCAGTGGCTGATGAACCAGGCGCTCGCGCAGCACCACCACCTCGTGATGGTGGAGCTCTGGGGCCACGGCAGCTCGCCGCTGCCGGAGGATGATGATGCATTCACCGTGGCCGCGTACGTCGACCAGTTCGAGGCTATACGGGAGAAACTCGATATCGATCGCTGGGCGGTCGTGGGCCAGTCCTACGGCGCCGGGCTCGTGATTCGCTACGCTGCACGCCAGCCGGACCGGGTACCCGCGGTGGTGGTCACCAACTCCCGCTCCGCCTTCGGCCAGGTGCCTGCCGCCGCGAAGGAGCGGCCGCAGGCCGATCTGCGCGCACCTGAACTGGAGCTGCGCGCCCTGCCCGACCATCCGGTCCACGCACGGAGATTTCCCGAACACGTCAAAGCCGCGTTGGTGGCCAGCGCCGACGCCATGACACCGGAGGCGGTGCGGCGCAGCGGGCGGTTGGGTGCACGCCTGAACTGCCTGGATATGCTCAGTGAGGTGCGCGCGCCAATGCTGCTCACCAACGGTCAGTACGAGAAGTCGTTTCAGGCGGACGCTGCGTACCTGCGCGAGGCACACCCCCATATCGAGGTGGTGGATCTGCCCGCTGGTCACTCCGTGAACATCGAAGCGCACGAGCAGTTCGACGCTGCGGTGCGCACCTTCCTGGCGAAAGCAAAGGGTCTGGCGGCGGGAACGGGTTAGAGCAGGCAGCGAGACCCAGCGCACAATCGCACCAACGATTCCCGGCCGCTGGAGGGCTGCGGCGTACACTCAAGGCAGCTCACGGAACCGGAGCGGCTCGCGTGCCACTGACCGCGCTGAAACGACTGGTGAGCGGCGTGCTGCCGCTCCCCAACACCTGGCAGGAGATCTGCCGCGACCTGCTGCGGCTGAAGGACGACGCCACGGTTCTGCGCCTGGCTGTGGAGTTGCTGGAGCGCTACGAAGGCTTCGACGATGCACAACGGCTCGCCTTCTTCGAGCATCTCTTACGCGAGTTTCGCGTGGATCACGATGCCCTGGCCGCCGCCATCGCCGCCTACCAGGCCGAACCCGGCCCCATGCAGGTGCAGACCCTCAACCTCGCAAGCCAGCCCAACCGACGTCGGTTATTCGAACTTCTGAACATGGTGCCGGGCGGCATGGCGGTGCTGCTCAGCATGCGCGCGACCCTAATCCGCCTGCAGCGCGACTGCCCCGAGCTCGGCGCCGTATCTTCAGACCTCGCGGAGCTGTTCCGCAACTGGTTCAACCGCGGCATCCTCGATCTCAAACGCATCGACTGGAACACGCCGGCCTTCCTTCTGGAGAAACTCATCCGCTACGAGGCAGTGCACGAGATCGGCGGCTGGCCGGACCTCAAGCAGCGGCTTTCCGCCGGCAAACGCTGCTACGCCTTTTTCCATCCCGTGATGCCCGATGAGCCACTGATCTTCGTGCAGGTGGCGCTGGCGGGCGGGCTTGCCTCGAACATCCGCGACATCATCGGCGCAGACGCCCTGCCTGCGGACGAAGCGGCTGCGGACACGGCGATCTTCTACTCCATCAGCAACTGCCAGACGGGCCTCGTGGGCATTGCCCTGGGCGATCTGCTCATCAAGCAGGTGGCGAATCTCATCACCGCGGAGGCGCCCCACATCACCCGGTTCGCCACCTTGTCACCCATACCGGGATTTGGCCGGTGGCTGTCCAGCGAGCCGAACCCGGCGCCGGAGCGAATTGATGATGCATCCCTGCGCTCCCTGCGCAATGTGTTGGCCCTGCCGGACTGGTGGCAGTCTTCCCAGGCCAAGGACATGCGGGCGACCCTGGAGGGGTTGTGCGCGTATTACCTCACGAGCCAGGGCAGCAACGAGCAGCCGCTGGACCCGGTGGCCCGATTTCACCTTCGCAACGGCGCGCGGTTGGAGCGCATCAACTGGCTCGGCGACACCTCAGAAAAAGGGTTGCTGCAATCCCATGGGATGCTCGTCAACTACGTCTACGACCTCGACCATGTGAGTGCGTACCACGAACGTTTCGTGTACCACCACGAGGTGACCACCAGCACCGCGATACAGCAAAGCCTCAAACGCTTCTGACACCTGACAAGCGCGCAACGCCGCCGTAGTCTTGGACTCACGGAAACGCGGAGCACAAGCATGGACTATCAGGCAGCAGACATGGCCGGCAAGGTGGCCATCGTCACCGGCGCAGGCGCGCGGGGCGAAGGCATCGGCAACGGCCGAGCGGCGGCGATCCTGCTGGCCCGAGCAGGCGCCAGGGTAGTAGCCGTCGACCGGCAGTTACCGCTGGCCGAGCGCACCGTGGCGATGATTTCGGAAGAAGGCGGCGAGGCGCTGGCCGTGCAAGCGGATGTCACCAGCGCAGAGGACTGCGAACGAGTGGTCAGCAAGGCGACCGCGGCGTTCGGCGGCGTCGACCTGCTCGACAACAATGTCGGCGTCGGCAGCCGCGGCACCGTTGTGGATGAAGACCCGGACACCTGGGACCGGGTGATGCGCATCAACGTGCGCTCCATGTTCCTGATGGGCAAGTACGCCATTCCAGTCATGACCGCGCGTGGCGGCGGCGCCATCGTCAATGTCTCCTCCATCGCGGCTCTGCGGCCGAGCGGGCTGACCACATACGCATCGTCTAAGGGCGCGGTCATCTCCCTCACCCGGGCGATGGCCACAGACCATGCACGTGCAGGCATTCGCGTGAACTGTGTTGCCCCCGGACCTGTATATACGCCTATGGTGGCGGGCGATGGTATGTCGGATGAGCTGCGCGCCCTGCGCCGCAGCGCTGCACCGTTGGACATCGAGGGCAGCGGCTGGGATGTCGGCGAGGCGGTGGTATTTCTGCTGTCTGACCGAGCGCGTTACATCACCGGTCAGACGCTGGCGGTGGACGGGGGTGTGACGCTGACGGCGGGAAGGCGCCGCTGAAACTCATCCGGCTCGATGACTCTGCTACGCGCAATATCTCAGAAAATGTTGCAACATGTCACGTGACGCGATACATTTCACCTGTGATCAAGTCGTTTGCAGACAGGCATACCGAGATGCTCTACGCCACAGGACGCTCCAGGAGGTTTCCACCAGATATCTGCAGACGAGCGGCACGATAACTGGAATACGTTGATCTGGCTAACAGCGTCGATGACCTGCGAACACCACCCGGCAATCGGCTTCATGCGCTGACCGCCGACCGATTGGGTCAGTACTCGATTTCGACTAACGGCCAATGGAGGATCTGCTTCCGATTCGAAGATGGCGATGCATTCGAAGTCGAGGTGTGCGACTACCACTAGGAGTTTTGGTATGAGTATTCGAAATACAGGAATCAGGCGTCGACCCACACACCCGGGCGAAATGCTGCGCGAGGATTTTCTTCCTGACTACGGCCTTTCCGTATCTGAATTGGCGCACGCCATTGGCGTGTCCAGGCAGTCGGTGAACGAGCTGCTTCGAGAGCGAAGAAGCCTCAGCCCTGAAATGGCAGTGCGCCTGGGCAGGCTGTTTGGCAACTCGCCAGCATTCTGGCTTGGTGCACAGCAAGCCGTTGATCTGTGGGAAGCAACCCAGGCCCTGAAGGATGACGTGGCGCGTATCAATCCGCTGAACGCAGCCTGAGCGAGAATCTCTCATGCCAACCGTGTCGGGCGTGATCCCGCCCGCACCCACCACGGCCCGCCGCCAAACGACACCAGCACGGCCACCACAAAGCAGCACACGCCGGCAATCGTCATCCAGGCGCTCCAACCCCACGCCTCCACCACCCGCGGCAGCCCGAGGTTCAGGATCAGCCCGGTGAGCGGAGAGAGCGTCGCCGTGATGCCAAAGGCACGCGCCACGCCGTGCGGGCTGATGGCCTCGGCGGTCTCGGAGTAGAGCGCGCACCAGGCGGGATAGATGAAGCCGGCGAAGAAGCCGGTGGCAGACCACACCGCGACCAGCGTCGCCTCACTGGTGCTTGCCGGCAGCATTGCACCGTAGATGAAGCAGAGTCCTGTTGTTACCCCGCCGAAGGCGGTAACGGTTTTGCGCACACGCAGCGTGTCCGACAGACAACCTGATAGAAATACACTCGCGGTAAAGACGATCCAGAACCACGACGTCACGCCGGCCGCGCGGGCCGGATCGAGTGCGTAGTTCTGCACCAGGAAGGTCGGCACGTAGGCGGAGACCGTCACATAGGCCAAAGACCAGAAGACGATGACCGTCGACAGAAACCACAGCCGCGGGCTGCGGTACACCTTGCGTCCATCGGCATAGGTGTCTATCGCCGGCGTCGTCGAAACGGGAACATCCACGCGCTCCTCGAGCACCTGGCCCCGAACCTGGGGGCTGAGGTCGCGGTAGAACACGAAGATCACCGCCGCGGTGGTGGCGGCCAGGGCGGCGGCAATCCAGTACTGCGAACGCCATCCCGGCCAGATAGGAAGCGTCTGCGCCGCGACGGCAGTGGACAGCAACGCGCCGATGGTGAATGCCAGCGACACCCACGCATAGACCATGGCGCGGCCCATCCGCGGCGTCAGGTCGCGGGAAGCCGCATGCACCGCCGGGTTCATGCCGGCCATGAGGAAGGAACCTGCAGCGATCAGCGCCGCCAGCGCCCAGAAGCTTTGCGACAGGGCACCTGCTACGGAGATCACCGCGTAGGCGGCAACCGGCCAGATCAGCATGGGCCGGCGGCCGAAGCGGTCTCCCGCCCGGCTCAACAACACGGCGCCAATACTGTAGACCAGGCCGAACGCGGCAGCGGCGTAGCCCCACTGCACGAGCGTGATGTCGAAGTCGCGCAGGATGTAGACCAGCACCGGGCCGTTCTTCAACGCCTCGTACTGCTCCACCGCCCAGCCGAGCACGATCAGCGCGAGCAGCCACCAGCGCAACGCGCCCACGGGAACGTGATCGAGCTGCCTTTGCCGCAGGTAGCTCCAGAAGTGTGGGCGGCTCACCCCGGCGCTGTCAGGCTGCGGGTCGCTGCTCGCCGACGATGGACACCCGCTCGCCGTAACGCGTGTGCGGGTAGTAGTCCCACACCGCGTGGTGCTGCGTGCAACGGTTGTCCCAGAACGTGAGCGTGTTGGGTTGCCACTGTACGCGACACACGAGCCGCGGCGTCTGGGCAATGAACCGGAACAACCCATCGAGCAGCATGCGGCTCTCCCACGGTTGCATGCCTTTGATGTACGCCGTGAAGCCGGAGTTTATGTAGAGAATTTTCTGGCCGGATTCCGGATGCGTGGCTATCACCGGATGCTCATTCTTCGGGTACTTCGCGCCGTCCGGCGGTGCCACGCCGTAGCTGCCGAGGTAAGGCAGCGCACCGTCGTGCACGGCGGTCAACCCGTCGAGCATGGATTTCATCGTATCGCTCAACAGATCGTAGGCCATGGCCATGTTGGCAAACAGCGTGTCTCCGCCGCCGGATTCCGGTGTCTCGGTGATGTAGAGCATTGAGCCGAGCGGCGGCACCTCGTCGCAGGTCACATCCGTGTGCCAGCCGTTGCCCGCGGTGTAGGCGGAGTCCTTGGTGGTCTTGATGCGCAGAATTTCCGGGTCGCCGCCATAACTGTGCTGCATGGGGTGCACGTGCAGGCGCCCGAACCGTCGTCCGAAAGCCTTGTGCTGCTCGCGGTCGATGTGCTGATCACGAAACACCAGCACCTTCCAGTCGAGCCACGCCCTGTAGATTTCGGAAAACGTCTCGTTGGACAGCTCCTGCGACAGATCGACACCGTCGATCTCGGCACCCAGGTGCGGCGTGAGGCTGTCCACGCCGATGGTGTGATATCCCGCTACGGCAACCATATCGCGCTCCTCCCCTTCGATACCGCCCTACTGTGCTACGTCCCACGCCGCAGCTCAAGCAGCCGCCGCACCACACCATAGGCGCTGATGGCAAGCCAGGCGCACTCGATGACGAACGATGAAAGGTTAAAGTTGTAGAAGAGCGACACCATGATGAGGATGGCGCCGACGCCGTTCAGCACCGAGTAGGGCAAGGCGCGGATATCGAGCTTGCCGGTCTGAATGAGGAAGTAGCAGGCGAGCACGAGCAGCACGCCCAGGTTGCCCACGGCGTCGTGCCAGAAATAGTTCATGGGTGGTAGCCGACTGCGAGTGAACGGCCATGGTACACGCGCATTGCCACACCTCCCGCATTCTGAGTAGGCTGGCGTTTTTACCCGGACGTACACGCTTTGCACCTCTACACCAGCTCCCCTGCCCTCGACAACGCCATGGTCGACCCCGCCAACTGGGCCGACGAGCACGGCATTCATGCCCAGCTCACCTGGCTTCGGCACAACGACCCGGTGCGCAGGCTGGAGCCTGAAGGCTACGAACCGTTCTGGAACATCACCAAGTACGACGACATCAAGGCCATTGAAGGGCGCAAGCAGCTCTTCATCAACGACCCGCGGCCGACCCTCGGCATGGCCGGCATGCAGGAGCTGGTGCAGGCAATCACCGGCCGCAAGCACCTGATCCGCTCCCTGGTGCAGATGGACGACCCGGACCATATGAAGTACCGCACGCTCACCCAGGGCTGGTTCATGGGCACGAACCTGCGCAAGCTGCAGGCGCGGGTGGATGCCCTGGCGTCGATGTACGTGGATCGTCTTGCGGAACTCGGCGGCGAGTGTGATTTCGTCAAAGACGTGGCGGTGTGGTATCCGCTGCGGGTGATCATGGAGATTCTCGGCGTGCCGGAGTCTGACGAAGCGTTCATGCTCAAGCTCACGCGCGAGCTCTTCGGCCCGGCCGATCCGGACAACGAACGCTCCTTCGAAGCGGAGGAATTTTTCGACGTCACGCGCGAGTTCGAAGCCTACTTCTCCGCCATGAGCGCCGATCGCCGCGCCAACCCCACCGACGACGTGGCAAGCCTCATCGCCAACGCCAACGTCGATGGCCAGGCCATACCGGAGCTCGAAGCCAACGGTTACTACATCATCATCGCCACCGCCGGCCACGACACCACCAGCGCCTCCACCGCCGGCGGCCTGCTGGCGCTCCTCGAGCACCCGCAGGAGATGGCAAAGCTGCGCGCCGATGTGGATGGCGTGCTGCCCACGGCGATCGACGAGATGATCCGCTGGGTAACACCGGTGCGACATTTCATGCGCACGGCTACAGACGACTATGAGTTGCGAGGCAAGACCATCCGCAAGGGTGAGTCGGCAGTTCTGTGGTACCCGTCCGCCAATCGGGACGAGGACATTTTCGACGCACCGTTCGAGTTTCGTGCGGATCGCAAGGACGCCAAGCAGCTCGCCTTTGGATACGGCGCGCACGTGTGCCTGGGCCAGCACCTCGCGCGCATGGAGATGAGCGCGCTGTATCGTACGCTGCTCGCCCGCGTCGACCACATCGAGCTTGCAGGCGAACCACGCTACACCCACTCGAGCTTCGTGGGTGGCCTGAAATCGTTGCCCATCCGCTACCGCATGAAGTAGCCAGCAGGAACCCGACATGCCGAAGACATTTATCGTGCACGTGCTCAGCGAGCCCACGGAAGGTCAGGAAGACGCCTTCAATGATTACTACGAACACACCCATCTCGATGAGGTGCTGGCTACCGCCGGTTGGGCCAGGGCACAGCGCTTCAAGCTCGGCGCCCAGCTCGGCACACAAGGCTGCCCGCTGCCCTATCTCGCCACCTACGAAGCGCAGGCCGAAAGCGCAGAAGAGGTTCTCGAGCAGATGGCGGCCACAAGACACCTGCGCCAGCAGAGCGCCGCACTCAACAAGCGTACCGCACGGGTGTGGGTGTTCGAAGCCACAGGCCCCGAACACCTGCGCAACAGCAACCCGCACGCCTGACAAGACATCCAACCGGAGCACACACCATGACCATCGCCCTGAAAAAGGACTCCATCGACCTCGGCATCGTCACAACCAATGGTGACGCCATGGTCGCCTTCTACCGCGATCTGCTCGGCTTCACCGAGGAGCCGCAAACGCCGTTTCCCATGGGTGGCGTCATGCACCGCCTGCGCTGCGGCACCAGCCTGATCAAGATCGTCGTGCCCACGGATGCGCCGGCCGAGAAACCCGCTCCCGGGCCCATCACCCGCGCCACCGGCGTGCGTTACTGGACCATGATCGTCAGCAACCTCGATGAGATTCTCGCGGCCACCGAAGCGGCCGGTCACAAGACTGTGGTACCGATCACCGAGGTGCGGCCCGGCGTGACCATCGCCATGGTGGAAGACCCGGACGGCAACTGGGTGGAGTTCGTCGATATGGCCGCGCAGGCATGAAGATCTACCGCTGCGACGCCTTCGGGCCGCCGGAGTCCCTGCAGCGCGTGGACGTGGAGGCACCAACACCACGTGCCGACGAGGTGCTGGTGGACGTCGCCGCCGCCGGTGTCGGTTTCGTGGACGGGCTGATGATCCAGGGTAAATACCAGGTCAAACCACCTCTGCCCTACTTTCCTGGCAGCGAGTTTGCCGGCACCGTGCGTGCGCTCGGCCGCGACGTGCAGGGGCTCATCGTGGGCGCCCGTGTGCTCGGCACCGCCGCCGGCGCCTACGCCGATCAGGTGGTGACCAGAGCAGCGGCACTCTACGAGATGCCCGAAGCGCTCGATTTCAGCACCGCTGCAGGATTCTTCATCAACTACGCAACCGCCCTGTACGGCCTGCGCGACTGCGGTCATCTGGCTGCTGGCGAGACGGTGCTCGTGCTCGGCGCTGCCGGCGGTGTGGGGTCTGCCGCCATCGCCGTTGCGAAAGCCTTCGGCGCGCGGGTAATCGCGGGCGCCTCGAGCGAGGCGAAGCGCACGGCAGCGATAAGCTTCGGCGCTGATGCCGCCGTGGATTACACGGCGCCCGATTGGCGCAGCGCCCTGAAGGAGCTCACCGGCGGCCAACTGGATATGGTCTACGACCCGGTGGGCGGTGCCCTGTCTGAGGCGGCCTTTCGTAACCTGTCACCCGGCGGTCGGTTCCTGGTGGTGGGTTTTGCCGCCGGCGACATCGCGAAGATCCCGCTCAATCTGCCGCTGCTGAAACGCGCCAGCATCGTCGGTGTCGACTGGGGCGGTGAGATGCGCGCAAACCCGGCCATCAACCGGGAACTCATGGGCACGCTCTTCGAGATGATCGCCGCAGGCCGCCTGCAGCCCGCAGGCGTCGTGGAAAAACCAATGGACGCACTACCTGCGGCGCTTACACAGCAGCTTGCAGGCGACATCGTCGGCAAGCTGGTGATGGTGAACCGGCCTGGTGTATGATCCGCGCCGCCGTCGGCACCGTTGACGACGGCGGCCGTTTCCAGGCGCGTAGCTCAGTTGGTTAGAGCGCTACCTTGACATGGTAGAGGTCCCCGGTTCGAATCCGGGCGTGCCTACCAGCGGTCCACGCCGAGCACCCGCTGCATACCCTGCGACAGCAATCCGTCCATGAAGCTGGCGATCTGCTCCGGCGTTTCCTGAAACCCCCGGCGCACCCAAACGTCCAGTGCTGTGTGCACCACAGCAGCGATGGTCGCCACGAAGTAGTGGCGCTCAGCATCGGGCATCAACGGCAACGCGTTCAACCGGATCACCCGATCCAGAAGATCTTCCACCACCAGGCTCACAGGCCCGATGAACAGGCTGGCCGGACACTGACGCACCAGCGGGGCCAGCGTCTCCTGATGCTCTGCATAGGCCTTGAACACCATGAGCGCCAGCGAATCGTCCACCAGGGGCAAGCGCAGCATGCCATCGTCGATGCCCGCTGCGATGTCCTCGAACTGGCTCGACACCAGGCGCTCCACCACCTGATCCAGAGCGCCGAACCGCGCGTAGAACGTTTTGCGGGTCACCCCTGCCGCGTCGGCAACTTCAGACACCGTGACGGATGCCAGCTCCCTGCCCTGCGCCAGCATCCCCAGCAGCGCTCCGGTGATGGCAGCCTCCGACCGGCGTATGCGTGGATCGGTAGATGTCGGGAATCGCGCTCCGGTCTGCGTGTTCATGGCGGCACCGTAGAGGCAGCAAACGCAAAAGTAAACACTTGACTACTTTCTTGCACCACCTTACGTTTACGCTTTCTCTCGCTACACGGAAGATCGCGCATGCAGCACCCCGACGATATCGCCCTGGAAACCATCGATGTCAGCCGCCCGGAGCTGTTTCGCACCGACACGTGGCAGCCCTGGTTTGCGCGACTGCGCCGCGACGCACCCGTGCACTACCTCGCCGACAGCACCAACGGGCCGTTCTGGTCGGTCACAAGCCACCAGTACATCAAGGAGGTGGACACCAACAACACCGTGTTCTCCTCGGAAAAAGGCGGCATCGCCATCGTCGATCCTTATGTGATGGAGGAAGGGCAGATTCAGGGGCAGAGCTTCATCACCCTCGACGAGCCGCGCCACGCGCCGCAACGCCGCGCGGTGGCACCCACCGTCGCACCCAAAAACCTGGCTGAGCTGGAACCCCTGATCCGCGAGCGTGTCATCGACATTCTGGAAAACCTGCCGGTGAATGAGACGTTCAACTGGGTGGACAAGGTGTCTATCGAGCTGACCGCCCGTATGCTCGCCACCATCTTTGGCTTCCCTTACGAAGAGCGTCGCAAACTCGTGTACTGGTCGGATCTGGCCACAGCCATTCCGGAGGTCACCGGCGACGACAGCATCGATATGCGTGACCGCTACAACGAGCTCATGGGCGCGGCAGCGGCGTTCTACCAGCTCTGGGCGGAAAAAGCCGGCCAACCGCCCACCTTCGACCTCATCTCCATGCTGCAGCACAGCGAGGCCACCGCCCGCATGAACGAGGACCCGGAGCTGTTCCTCGGCACCATTCTGCTGCTCATCGTCGGTGGCAACGACACCACCCGCAACAGCATCAGCGGCGGCGTCATTGGGCTCAACAATTATCCGGACGAGTACGAGAAACTGCGCAAGAACCCCTCCCTCATCCCCAACATGGTGGCGGAGATCGTGCGCTGGCAGACGCCGGTGATCCACATGCGGCGCACCGCGCTCGCGGATGTGGAACTGGGCGGCCAGAAAATCCGTGAGGGTGACAAGGTGGTGATGTGGTACCTGTCGGGCAACCGCGACGAGTCGGTGTTCGACGACGCCGACCGCCTCATCATCGACCGGCCCAACGCACGCGCGCACGTCTCCTTCGGCTTTGGCGTGCACCGCTGCATGGGCAACCGCCTGGCGGAGCTGCAGCTGCGGGTGCTGTGGGAAGAGATCATGAAGCGCTTCCACACCGTGGAATTGGCAGGCGACGTGGAACGCCTGCCCAACAACTTCATTCGCGGCATTCGCGACGTGCCGGTGCGGCTGCATCCGATCTAGTAGGCCGCGAGTGCACTCGCTCAGGCCATCAGTGCAGGCAGCACTTCTTGAACTTCTTGCCGCAGGGGCAGGGGTCGTTGCGCCCCGGCCCTTCTCGACGCAGAGCGGCGTGGGGCCACTGACAACCGCGGTCAGAAACCCGTCGAGCTCGGGGATGCAGAGCACCCCTTCATCCATACCATCCGTTACCGCGTCCTCATCGACACGCGCAAGCAGCTGCTCCTAAAGCCACTCGAACTCTTCCTCCTCCAGGGGATGATCTATCAGCATGGGAGCACCACTTTAAGAAACCTCGCGTTTCGCCGCGCCTTTCCTCGTCCGCGAGCGAGACCCTACAATGGATAACGCTGATCCAATGGCAACACCTGCGGTAGTGCCGATGGCAACACCCAGAGCGAGGTTGTCCATCGCCACCCCCAGGCTCGTTCCTATGCCAACACCCAGCGCCAACCAGATCGGCACACTCAGCTGTGCCGCGAGGCGCTGTTTGGACTCTGTACTCTCGTCATTTCTGTCGTCATTTCTGTGCATGCGATGATCGAAGCTCAGCAAACGAAGGCAGTGTAAGTATTCCACAGTTTGGCGCCAGGCGGTGCCGACACGCAAACCAAGGGAGTGGCTCACGGCGAAGCTGCCATCTCATTGGCCATTGGCTCTCGCGAGCGACTTTCCACCAGGCACGACAATGCGTTGCGCAGCGCCTGCACCAGACCATCATCGCTGAGGCGTCCGCTGTGCGCGTCGAAGTTGTCGTAGAAGCTCGGCACCGACAACGCGGCTCGAAGATCCATGCCAAAGTGAGGCGCCGACTTCGAGGCCGCAGACAGCACGTTCGCAGCCCCACCAGCGCCGGGTGATGTCGCCAGCATGACGGTTGGTTTGCTTTGGTAAACCTTCATGTCGATGCGCGACGCCCAGTCGAAGAGATTTTTGTAAGCCGCGGTGTAGGAGCCGTTGTGCTCGGCGAAACTGATGAGCAGCGCATCGGCAGCGCCGATTTTCTCGAAGAAACGACGCGCCTCAGCCGGGATGCCATGCGCCGCTTCGCGATCACTGCTGTACAGCGGCATCTCGTAGTCGTTGATGTCCAGCCACTCGATGTCGGCAGGATCGATCAGCGTGCCCGCATAGCGGAGCAGTTTGTTGTTGATGGATTGGCTGGAATTGGACGCTGCAAAAGCGAGGATCTTCATCGGTTATCTCCCGTGTGTTGAAGGCGTTGGGCGGGTTGGTGAAATTCGAGCACGTTTCCGTCCGGATCTCGTACGAAGAAAAACTCAGCACCCTCGGGCAAGCGGACGAATTCGGTGATCTCGATACCCGCGCCATGTATCTCGCGCTCGACCACTCGAATGTCATCCACCTCCAGAGCGATGTGGGTAAAGCCGGTATGTTTGGCCGCAACATCCATGAGCAGATTGCACCGCGGGGTGTGCTCAGACGCGTTCAGGATGAGGTTGATGTTGATGCCGCTCGGATGCTCCATGATCGCCACCGGCTCCGGGCCAATGGGCCCTGCAACGAACACGAAGCCGAGCTTGCCGTAGAAGTCGCGAGCCGTCTCCAGGCTGCGCACGCGCAATCCCACGTGATTGATCTTGAGTATCTGATGCATCGCGGTGCCCTCCGTCTCTGCTGAACTGTTGCGATACACCTTACCCGTGGAACGAAAGCTCAAAAATCGGTAATTTCTGGACTTATCGTCCCATAAATAGGACATTGATCGACCGATGCTGGACCTGAATGACCACCGCTACTTCGTGCATGCCGTTGATCACGGGGGCTTCGCCGCCGCCAGCCGCGCGCTGGGGCTCCCGAAATCAACCATCAGTCGGCGTGTGATCGAACTGGAAGCCAGGCTCGGTGTGCGGCTGATCGAGAGAACGTCCCGCAGATTCGTGATGACCGATGCAGGAAGCGCCTTCTATCGCCACGCGAAAGCCATGCTGATCGAGGCCGAAGCCGCGGAGGATGTGGTGGCCAGCCTGCTGGCGGAGCCCACGGGCACGGTACGCATGACATGCTCGGTTGGCATGGCACGTGACGTCAGCGGGCTGATCAGCAAGTTTCTGACGGCCTACCCCAAAGTCGATCTGGTGCTCTACACCACTAACAAGCACGTCGACCTGATTGAGGAAGGATTCGACATCGGCTTGCGCGGCCATCGCACAGCATTGCCCGACTCGTCATTGGTGCAACGCCGGCTTGCGGACACACCCTGGCAGGTTTTTGCCGCACCCGCCTACCTCGCGGCACAGGGCACGCCGTCTGAGCCTGCGGACATCGCCCAACTGGCCACCCTCGCGCTGGGCGATGGCACGGACAATCTGTCATGGCAATTCATGCGCGACGCGCAGACCGTAGTGGTACCGATCAAGCCGAGGTTGCAGAGCAGCGACATGGAATCGTTGAAAGAAGCCGCCATCGCCGGACACGGGATCGTTTCGCTGCCCAGCTATGTCGCCCGGGATGCCGTCACAAACGGTACGCTGGAAACGGTGCTCCCTGCCTGGATTACACAACGGGCGCGCATCTCGCTGCTGATGCCACCGCGCCGCAGCCAACTGCCGTCGGTACGCGCGCTGATCGACTTTCTTGTGGATGAATATCCCAAGCAGTTGATCGGCTCGGATCCTTAGCAAGCGACCTGCACCGGGCAACACTGCTGGGTGCACAAACCGCCACACTGGGGTAAGGTCTGTGCAGGAAGAGGAGTGAGAGTCAGGGCGTGAGGACCACACCCAAGCGTGCAGAGGATCTGCACAGGCGTCCGCACATTGCGGTGGAGCGGGCTGCGCGACGCGTGGACTTGCACACGCTACTGCAGGCACATCGCGCGGAACAGCCGGAACACGCCGCCGCGCAGGCTGATATCCAGCGTCTGGCATCCAGCGGCAACCCCTGGGGCGTGTCCACGGCTACCGCCGCCGCGTTTCTGCGCACCGCAACCCATGCCGATGTAATTACTCCGCCCACGCCGACACTCGACGCCGTGACCTACCTGCACGACCTGCTGGCTTTACCCAACTGCCGTCTGCTCGACCCTTGAACATCGATCTGCTGAGCCCCGCCAGCTTCGACGGCGGCCACCCGACGGCGCAGTATGCGTGGCTGCGCGAACACGCGCCGGTGTACTGGCACGAGGAAAAGGACGGGCCGGGCTTCTGGGTGCTCAGCCGCTACGCGGAGGTGGCGGGTGTGGGCCGCGAACCATTCGTCTACTCATCCGAACCAACGATCATGATCGCCGATCCGGATGCGTCGTCGCTGCCCACCCACGACGCTGAGCACAAGATGATGCTCATGATGGACCCGCCGCAGCACACCCGCTTCCGCAAGATCATCAGCCGCGAGTTCACCCGCGGTCCGGCGCTGGCCCTACGGCCGCGCATCCGCCAGCTTGCCAACGAGATCATCGACCGGGTGGCGAAAGACGGCGGTTGCGAGTTCGTGTCGCAGATCGCCGGCGAGCTACCCTCCTATGTGATCGCCGAGCTCACCGGCATTCCGCTGGACGACGGCCGCAAGCTCTACGGGCTCACCGAGATCATTCACTCCGCAGCGGAAAGCCTGCCGGAAGGCGCGCATTTTGGCGCTGTGATGGAGATGTTCGGCTACGCGCAAACGGTGTACCGCGACAAGCTCGCGAACCCGGGAGACGACCTCGCGAGCCAGATCGTGCACGCCGAGGTGGATGGCAGGAAGCTCGACGAGATGGACTTCCAGCTTTTCTTCATGCTGCTCATCGACGCCGGCGGCGACACCACGCGCAACCTGGTGGCGGGCGGGCTGCACGCCCTGATGCACCACCCTGAGCAGTTGCAGGCGCTGCGCGACGAACCCACCCTGCTGCCGAGCGCGCGCGACGAGATGCTGCGCTGGGTGAGCCCGGTGATCTACATGCGTCGCACGGTAAAGCAGGACGCGGAGCTTGCCGGGCAGAGGCTGCGCGCGGGAGACAAGGTGGTGCGCTACTTCGGCGCCGCCAATCGCGACCCCGAACAGTTTGCGGACCCGGAACGTTTCGACATCCGCCGTACACCTAACGAGCAGATCGCCTTCGGTACGGGCACCCACGTGTGCCTGGGCCAGCACATCGCCCGCGTGGAGATCGACTGCATGTTCGAGGTCATACTCGACCGCCTGCACGACATCGAGCCTGCAGGTGACGTCGAGTGGCTGCCGTCCAATTTCATCTCGGGAATCCGTCGGATGCCGGTGACGTTTCGCGCCACCTGACAAGCCTGCCACAACCCCCCGTCACCGATCATTGCAGAGTGGAACCGCCACGATCGGTCGGGCTTCAAGTCAGCAGCACACACGACCCCGTGCCCGGTACGCGCCGAAGGTGCAGTCCAGACAAGGTGATCCCCGAACTGTACCCTCGACGCTTGCATGACCTGGTACGTCACCCAGCCAAAAAAAGCTGAGGGGTTCCCAGGTCTTCGACTGAAAAGCTACTTAGGCACGTAGTAAATCTTCAGCGACTTGACGCGGTCGTTCACGGCCGTGCCGTCAGGATACTTCAGCTCACACAAGTTGGAGGACTTCAGAACGGCCAGGGATTGACCGGCAAAGCCCGTCTCGGAATACACGGTCATTCCGGTGTTTTCCGCAAGGGTAACGTATGACGGCAGGTTCCAGCCGTTCGGCCAGTTCATCTGCGCATGCTCTACCTGCGTGTACTCGGTGAACTGGGAATCTGCACTACAGTGCTCATGCACTTTGGCGCTGATGCCTCGTCCCTCACAGAATTCAGGCTGTGAACTCTTGATGCACAGCGTGTGACCGAGTTCGCGCGCATCCTCCGCCCGATTCCTGAACTCGTTGCCGGAACCGTCCTGCGAGCCGCCGCAGGCAAGTCGAGCAATGTGCCACGCTCCCAAGCCAGGCGTGCTACGCGCAGCCGCAGCGTTGGCATTCACTTCATCCAACGTCGCCGGCCGCCAGCCGCCAGGACAGGTGTAGTCACCTTCCACGACCTGGAACTCGGCGGCCGCGGTAGAAGCCTCGACCATCGGAATGAACGTGAACTGCTGATTGTCCCGACCGTGGCACTCGTACTTATGCAGGTTGGCAGATTCCTCCTTGCTGTGACCGCTGATGTCGAGGCACTTGCCGGAAAACGCGGATTTCACCGTGAATGTGCTGGCACTCCCTTCCACCTGCGTCAGCTGCCAGGATTGCATGGGGCCTGCATGGCATGCCCACTGAATGACATCCGCAAAGTTGGCTTTGCTGGCACCTTCGTTCGGGCGAGCAGGGTCGACTGCGATGTCCAGACACTTACCCGAGTGACGGGGCTTGAGCAGATACGTACCGCTACCCTCGTGCGTGACGTCCCAGATCTGATTGTCCTTTTCGTTGCACGTCATCTGCTTGACGCTTGCGCCGTCCTGGCCGCCTGCAACATCCAGGCACTTGCCGCTGTGCGAAACTTCGATGGTATAGGCTCCATCGGCCAAGTCTGCATACGCGCCTGAGCCAGCCAAAACCAGCCCGACAAATCCGCATGAAACTAGCAACCGCTGAAACATTTATTATCGTCTCCAAAACATTGTCATTGCGTTCTCACGGTTCACATTCGCAGTTGTTCATTGATTGTGGCCGCAGCCTGAAGAGGCGGCGCAATTTGCATTGGCGTATGGGGATAAGCAAGCTAATTGTTTTTGCCCGCACCACTTGCAAGTGGTGCCTACTTCAGATCCAGCTCCAGCCCCCGGACAACGAGCACTACCGGGCCGCCGAGCGCCGATTCTTTCGAACTCAGCGCAACGCCGCCTCGATCTCCGGCCGGAATATGAATCCCACCGCCGCAAGCAGACACAACGCCGCCCACAAGTAGTCCAGCCGTAGCGGTTCTTTCATGTACAGAACCGCGAAGGGAACGAACACCGCCAGCGTGATCACCTCCTGCAGAATCTTGAGCTGACCGAGATTCGCCACCGTGTAGCCGATGCGGTTAGCCGGTACCTGCAGCAAATATTCAAATAACGCGATGCCCCAGCTGACAAGCGCGGCCACGATCCAGGGTTTGTGGGCGAGATCCTTCAGGTGGGCGTACCAGGCCACCGTCATGAAAACGTTGCTGGCAACAAGTAGCCCAACAGTGACAGCCAACGGCGGCAGGTTGGCTGGCATGTCAGCGGCTCTCAGCGCCCGCAGCCGGGACCCAGATCGGTGAGCTCCATGCCCGCTCGACGATGATGGGCTGCAGGTCTTGCCGCGGCGGCAGGCCGGCGCGTATGGCATCCCACGTCGACCATCGGCAGGTGGGGTTCTGCAGCACACGCACGTAATACACAGCCGCTTCGCCAGCCTGATGTTCAGGATCGCGCCAGCGCGCTCTCAGTTCCGCAGCGCCAACATCCCGGGAGATGCTGCAATCGGTCAGATCCACCCGTGCGCCGTTGTCGGGACAGCGGTGCGTCGCAGGGTCCGGCTTGGCGCCGTTGCTGCACGCCGCATCAAAGATGCGCTCCTGGCGAACGCCATCCGCCACGTAGGATTTGATGATCTGTGCCCGCGCGAGCGGCGCATCGTCCGCATCCGCCTGCGCCCAGATGAGAAACTCCGGCTGATCGCCTTTCGACAGGAGCAGCTCAGCGCCCATCGGCACGCCGCGGGCGTACGCTTCGGAGATAAGGTTATCGTCATCGAAACCTGGCAACTCCGTGCCCGCAAAGAAACGCACCTTGATGCGCGGTCCGGACGTCGCAAACGTCTCCTTGCGGCGCAGGGCCTGAAAAATCGACTCCCGGGTATTTTCCTCCGCCCACACGCCGGCGAGGCCTGCGGCGCCGAAGCGGGTGTAGTAGTCGTCTCCGTACTGCGGCTTGCCCTCGGCATCGGTGCCCAAGGGCACCGATCCGCGCTCGTGTGGCTCATCTTCGCGGATGCCGGACTTGCCCCAGAACTCGTCCTCATAACCTGCGTAGGATGCGTTGTGCGTGTCGCTGGAGCCGATAAAACCGAACCGGAATGGGTTGAATCCCTGCTCGGCCTGCATCTTCAAGCCATTGCCCAGCGCTTCGCGCGCGTAGCTGCCCGGCGCCTGGCTCGGCAGGCGTGAGCCGATGCGGTACGGCATGATCTCGAAATCGGCGAGCTCGTCGTTGGGCGACAGCAGCGGATGCGTGTCGGATTGGCCTTTGATCTGCACGATTTCCACCACCGGCTCGTTGCGCATGCGTGCCTGCGCGTACGCAGCGTCCAGCGGCTCACCGGCGTAGCTCACGGCGCTGAACATCTCGCCGTTGCTGCCGTTGGCGTTGTGCGGGATGGCCAGCCCGTCGATGCCGGCACTGCGCTGCGCGTCCATCCAGCGCCACAGATCCTCAGGATTGCTCGAATCTGCAGCACTAAACGGCACCTCCGGCGCCCGATCCGCACGGAAGATGACGTTGCGATGCAGATTGGCAGAGGCGTTGCCCCGCGCGGTGAATTCGTAGGCAACAAACGTGGTGAACGTACCCGGATCGTTGTGGCGCTCTGCGGCAGCGACGATATCCGCCCACGCCTCCCGGGAAACATCTGCGTAGCTTACCGGATCGCCTTCCCCGCGCAGCAGGTGCCCGACCACTTCCCTGAAGGCCTGGATGCGCGATGCTTCGTCGTCCACGCCCCGCACCAGTTCGGCCATGGGGTGATCGCTCAGCGGCGAATCCGGCATGGCCATGGCGCGCATGGCGCCGAGATATACCGCGTGATCGGTGACGCCGTAGAAATCCAGCGGCTGGCGCAGCTGCATATCGAAACCGGCTGGATGCCGCATCGCGCCGCCTTTCGCAAAGCGGTAGGCGTCATCGGGGGAGGCCGAGGTACCGAAAATGAAGGCATCGAAGGAGTACATCGTGTGTACGTGCAGGTCGCCAAAGAGTGCCTGGCGCGCGCCTGGTGCTGATTCACTGGTTGCGGAAACGGCCGGAGTGGCGGTTACCGCAGCAGATTGTTCGTCCGCGGGTTGGCAGGCAACGAGGCCGGCCAACAGACACGCAAACGCAGACCGTGTGGTAAGCCGGCGCAAGCGCGGACGGATTTCTGCATCAGGCGCAACATGTACTTTCATACCCTTCCCAAACCGATGTGACAGCGCAGATTACCCAAAGACGCTGCGATCCGTCATGCGCGCCTCAAGATCGATCCCCCGCCGGGCGAGCGCCCGTCGTCGCAGCGGGTAGTAGGCGAGCGACAGCAGGGTCCAGACACCCAGCACCCACACGACCCCTGCTTCGAGGTCCTGGGCGAGAAAGTACATGCCGACCACGGTTGCTCCCTGAGAGCAGGTAAAAAGCGCCCACAGATAGCTGCGCTTCATGTTGAACACCGAAGTTGCAAACCGGTCCGGGTAGGCGTCGGGGATCTGCATGACGGCCCAGTACACAAAGATCGCCGGCAGGTTCGCAGCGATGGTCGCCGCACGGGCGATGTCACCGATCTGCATGTCCAGCAGAAGCGGTGCGGTGCCCACAACCAGCATGACGCTGAGGATGAGCCACGGTGCACCGTGGCGGTTGATGCGGCCAAACCACTCCGGAAGCAAGCCATCCCAGCTCGCCAGCATGAACGTACGCGGCAGCTGCATGAACTGGGCGTTGATGGTGGTGACGATGGCGAGCCCGGCGCCGAACACCAGGAAATAGGTCATCGCCCAGCCCGGCAGAAAGGTGCGCCCAGCCACGGTCAAGGGCTGATCGATCATCTCCTGCCATGGCAGCGTGCCGACGCTCGCCAGGGCTACGAGCGCATACAGGCCGGCAACAAGCACCGTCGCCAGGGTCATGACCCGAGGAATCGTGCGCGCGGGCTCCTGCATCTCACCGCTCAAGCCGACGATCATATAGGCGCCGCTGGTAGCGAACTTGAGCAGAAAAACCGCGGTGAGAAAGCCCACCACCCCGTTCGGAAAGGCGGGTGACAGCAGGTCCGCATCCAGCCGCGGCGCCGCGAAGCCGGCGTAGAGCGCAAGCGCCGAAGCCAGCAGCAGCACGAGCAGCATCTGCAGGCGCGCCGCCAGGTGCAGACCCACCAGATTGCCCGCGAACAGCAGCACCACCACAAGGATGCCCCACTGGTTGACGCTGAGCATCGGAAACAGGGGCTCAAGGTATAGCCCAAAGGAACTGCCATACAGCGCAAAGGACATGCTCGCCAGCAGCGTCAGCATGAGCACGATCGATCCCATCCAACCGCCGCTGAGGCGGGAGGTCCAGGCGTAGTAGGCTCCCACCGCAGGCAGCACAGACCCCGCCATCATGATGAGTGCCGTGACGATGAGCACCAGCACCGCCGAGGCAAGGTACGCAAGCACCACAGACGGGCCGGTCATGCCGATGGCAACCCCGGTCAGTGCCACCACGCCGGCGCCGATGATCTGGCCGACGGCAATGAAGAAGACGTCGCGAAACGACAACACGCGATTCAGCTGCACAGCGCTGCTCCCTTCACCGGCTCACAGGCGCGTTAGAACGGCGAATCGGGGAACTGAATCTTTACCGGCGCGCCGCGCAGCGTGGTGGCCAGGTGCACGAAAAAGCTGCCCACGCCAGCCGCGCCCTGCATGTAGCCTGTCTGCGTCTGGATGAAGTCGGGCTGGGAACGGTGCTCGGCCTGGGGCCATGCCCTGCCCGCTTCGTCACCGTCGCTGCGGCGGATGAGCTCCGCCGCTACCCGCTCCGCCAGATCCAGGTACCGCGTATCCCCCGTGTGCCGGTACATGTTGACCGCATGATCGCCGATACCCGCATCGCAACAGCACTGACTCACATTGTTCCAGAAGCCACGGCCACGTTGCTCCGGCGCACCCAAGGCGATGAGCCCATCGTCGAGCCCACGCCCCCAAGCGGCCCACCGGGTGTCGTTGGTCAACCGGCTGAGCAGCGCGAAAAGGCGCCCGGTGCCGGGCGGTCCGTGGCACACGCCAAGGTAGAAACGATGCGGCCTGCCATCATCGAGAATGTGCGGCACGAGGTGGCCACCCCCTTCGACGGACTCAGCCATGGCCTGCACATGCCCGGCGCCGGCCAGCGCCGCTTCGAGGAACGCGGCGTCACCCGTGCATTCGTAGAGGCGCGCCATGCAGTAGGCAACTCCTGCCGTGCCGTGCGCGAAGTTGGGCGCATCGAAGGGCCAGGGTATGTCGGGCATGAGCTGCCAGCGGCGACCGCCCTCGGCGGGCTCGGACACCTCGAGCAGACGCCTGCCGGCGGCGACGGCCCAATCCAGCGCATCGGCATGAACGCCTTTTTCGTGGGCGTAGAGCCAATACACGGCGGCACCCGCGGCGCCTTCCGCCATGTCGAAAATCTCGCGCACGCCTTCATGGCCGGTGAGCTTCGCGTAGGGCATCTGCTGCACCCAGCCAATGCCGGCGCCGATGGGCTCTGCCAGTTCCCGCTGCCAGGCTGCGCAGCGCCGCGCCATGTCGGCGAAGCGTTGCTCACCTGTAGCGCAGGCCAGCTCGTGCAGCACGAACATGTAGCCGACCCACCCACCCATGGGCGCACAGGTCGGGCGTTGCATGGTGGGCAGTGCTGCGAGCAGCTCGCTTCCCGCCGCTGTTGCCACATCGACAAAGCGTGCCTCGCCGGTGGCACGCGCCAACTCCAGGTAAAACAAAGTGATGCCAGCAGAACCCGCATAGAGCGTGTGCAGTACTTTGTCGGGGCGCTCCCGCGCCAGGCCCCAGGCAACGCCATTGGGCGTTTGCACCTGCAACGAGTGGATAAACCGCTCGGCCTGTACCGCAGTATCCAGCAGCGCTTGCGCTTGCATCACACCCTTCCCCGATGATTGCTCCCTGCATCATGCCTGATGTGAGGGCTGTGCGTCATCGCAGGTGCGTACGATCAGGCCAGGAGGCGTTCCTCCTTGATCTCGCGGATTCGATCGCGCAGCGCCGCCGCCTCCTCGAACTCGAGATTGCGGGCATGCTCGAGCATGGTGTTTTCGAGGCCTTCGAGAAATTTGCCCAGCGCCTTGGGATCATCCGGCACCTCGATGGCAGGGCCGCGACCTCGCGGACCGCTGGCTGCTGCTTTCTTGCGCGCCGCGCCAGGGCCAGGCGCGCGCGCCCCTTCCATGACATCGGCAATGGCCTTGGTGATGCTCTGCGGCGTGATGCCGTGCTCGACGTTGTGCGCGATCTGCTTGTCTCGGCGGCGTTCGGTTTCGGCGATGGCCCGCTCCATGGAACCCGTCACCTTGTCCGCGTACAGAATGGCCCTGCCGCGCACGTTACGCGCCGCGCGGCCGATGGTCTGGATGAGGGAGCCTTCCGAGCGCAGGAAGCCTTCCTTGTCGGCATCGAGAATCGCCACCAGCGATACTTCCGGCATGTCGAGGCCCTCACGCAGCAGGTTGATACCCACCAGCACGTCGAACTCGCCGCGGCGCAGGTCGCGGATGATCTCCATGCGCTCCACCGTATCGATATCCGAGTGCAGGTAGCGCACGCGCACGCCGTGGTCGTCGAGAAAGTCGGTGAGGTCCTCCGCCATGCGCTTGGTGAGCGTGGTTACCAGCACCCGATCGCCCCGCCCCACCGTCTCGTTGATCTCGCCCAACAGGTCTTCCACCTGCGTGGACGCCGGCCGCACAAGCACTTCCGGATCCACCAGCCCTGTCGGCCGAACCACCTGCTCGACGATCTGCCCGGCATGCTCCCCTTCATAGGGGCCCGGCGTGGCAGAAACGAAGATCGTTTGCGGCGCCAAGCGCTCCCACTCATCGAAGCGCAACGGCCGATTGTCCAGCGCCGAGGGCAGGCGAAAGCCGAACTCCACAAGCGTTTCCTTGCGCGACCGGTCGCCCTTGTACATGCCGCCCACCTGCGGCACGGTCACGTGCGACTCGTCGATGATCATCAGGGCGTCGTTGGGCAGGTAGTCGAACAGCGTCGGCGGCGCTTCGCCCGGCTCGCGGCCGGAAAGGTAGCGTGAGTAGTTCTCGATGCCGGAGCAGTAGCCGAGCTCCTTGATCATCTCCAGATCGAAGCGCGTGCGCTGCTCCAGCCGCTGTGCTTCCACCAGCTTGTTGTGGCGATTGAGATACTCGAGCCGCTCACGCAGCTCCTCACGGATCTCGTCCACCACCGACAGGATGCGGTCACGAGGCGTCACGTAGTGGGTCTTGGGAAACACGGTGAAACGCGGCACCTTGCGGATCAGCTCGCCGGTGAGCGGATCGAAGACACTGATCGCCTCGATCTCGTCATCGAAGAGCTCCACACGCACCGCTTCTTTTTCCGACTCCGCCGGAAAGACGTCGATGACATCGCCGCGCACGCGGTAGGTGCCGCGGGAAAAGGCCATATCGTTGCGGGTGTACTGCAGCTCCGCCAGGCGCCGCAGCAGGTAACGCTGATCCACCCGATCGCCGCGATCCAGGTGCAGCACCATCTGGTGGTAGGACTGCGGGTCCCCCAGGCCGTAGATAGCCGACACCGACGCGACGATGATGGTGTCGCGCCGCTCCAGCAGCGCCTTGGTGGCCGACAGCCGCATCTGCTCGATGTGTGCGTTGATGGACGAGTCTTTCTCGATGTAGGTGTCCGACGAAGGTACGTAGGCTTCGGGCTGGTAGTAGTCGTAATAGGAAACGAAGTACTCCACGGCGTTGTGGGGGAAGAAGTCGCGAAACTCGCCGTAGAGCTGGGCAGCCAGCGTCTTGTTGGGCGCCATGACGATGGTCGGCCGCTGCAGCGCCTGGATCACCTGGGCTACGGTGAAGGTCTTACCCGAGCCGGTGACCCCAAGCAGCGTCTGATGGCTGAGGCCGGACTGAATACCGTCGAGCAGCGCGTCGATGGCGGCAGGCTGGTCGCCTGCCGGCTGAAAGGGGGAAACGACCTGAAAGTCAGCAACGGTGTGCACAGCAGCGCCAGCCTGAGGGGAAACCGTCTAGCCTACAAAAGCTGCGAGGCCAGTGCCACGCGCCCACGTGCCTGATGGAGGGCGCTGCCGACAGCCTGCTGTCAGCAGCGTGCGCGGTTACTCCTCAGCGGCTTCTTCGGCGCCGGCGTCTGCAGCCTCTTCGGCTGGTGCTTCCGGCTCCGGCGCCTTCACCTTCGGCGCTTCGATGAGCTTGTGCTCCAGCAGGATGCGAACCTTGTCTTCGCCGTTGATCCAGCGCTTGTCGGCGCCTTTCACGCCGTGGCGGCCGGAGCGCTTCTGGTAAATGGTGTACTCGTCCGTGCGTGCGATCACTTTCACGACTTTCTCCTGTTGTTCAGCGGTGATTGAAGGCGGCGCACTCTACCGGGAAGAGACGGGGAGCGGAAGTGCCGGCAGGCTTTGTGACGTATATCCATATGCAGAACCGGGCTTTCGCGGAACGCGTTCCAATATCGTACAATTCGCGCCCCTTTTTTCTTTGCGGCACCACCATGAGCACGACCGCTACGCAAGCGGCCAGACGCCACGTCGTGCGCTTCGCAGGCGATTCCGGCGACGGCATCCAGCTGCAGGGCGCGCAGTTCACCAATGCATCAGCCCTCGCCGGGCACGACCTGGCGACCTTGCCGGACTTTCCGGCAGAGATCCGCGCCCCGCAAGGCACGCGTTACGGCGTCAGCGCCTTTCAGATTCAGTTCGGTGGCGATCGCATCACCACACCGGGGGATGCGCCGGAGGTGCTCATCGCCTTCAACCCCGCGGCGCTTGTGGTCAACCTGCCGCATCTGGAGCCCGGCGCAACCATCATCGTCGATGGCAATGCCTTCACCGCGCAACGCCTCAAGCGCGCGGATCTGGACAGCAATCCGCTGGAAGACGGCCGCCTGGACGCGTTCCGGGTGCATGCCATCGACGTCAGCGATTTGACGCTCGAGGCCGTGAAGCCCCATGGTCTCGGCGCCAAAGACTCCGGCCGCTGCAAGAATTTCTGGGTGCTGGGGCTGGTGCTGTGGATGTTCGATCAGCCGCGGGAACCCACGCGCCGCTGGATCAACCGCCGTTTTGCCGGCGACGAATCCCTGCGCGATGCCAACCTGGCCGCCCTCGACGCCGGCCATGCCTACGGCGAGACCATGGAGATCGACGGCACACTGGCGCAGAAACACGTGCCGGAAGCGCCGCTCGCAGCAGCCGAATACCGCACCATCACAGGCGCCGAGGCGCTGGCGCTGGGCCTCGTGGCGGCCGGCGAGCTCGCCGACATCGAGCTGATGTTCTGTTCCTATCCGATCACCCCTGCGTCGTCGCTGCTGCATCACCTCACTGGCCTCGAAGAGGCCGGGGTGGCTACTTTTCAGGCGGAAGACGAGATCGCTGCGGTTTGCAGCGCCATCGGCGCGTCATTCGCCGGCAAGCTCGGTGTCACATCGAGCTCCGGCCCGGGCGTGGCGCTGAAAACCGAGGCGCTGGGCCTGGCGGTGGCAACGGAGTTGCCGCTGGTGGTGGTCAACTCCCAGCGCGCCGGCCCATCCACCGGCATGCCCACGAAAACCGAGCAGAGCGACCTGTACCAGGCCGTGTACGGCCGCAACGGCGACACACCGATTCCCGTGGTGGCCGCTCGCTCGCCGGCAGACACATTCGACACCGCCATCGAAGCGGTGCGTATCGCCCTGCGGCACATGACACCGGTATTCCTCCTCACCGACGGCTACATCGCCAACGCCTCGGAGCTGTGGCCCTTACCGGACTTCGACAGCTACGCTGCCATCGACACCGCCCGCCCCGCACCGGGGAGCCAGGGCGCCGTATTCGAGCGCAACCCAGCGACGCAGGCACGGGTGTGGGCCGCACCGGGTGACGCCGGCTACATACACCGCGTGGGCGGCATCGAGAAGGACGCCCAATCCGGCAACATCTCCTACGACGCTGCCAACCACCAGAGCATGACCGACCTGCGCGCAAAGAAGCTCGCCCAGGTGGCAGATTACATGCCCGACCAGACCCTGGAGCAAGGCGTGATGGGCGGGCTTGCGGTGGTTGCCTGGGGCTCCACCTACGGCACCATCTATCAGGCCGTGAAGGATGCCCTGGCGGAAGGCTACAGCGTGGCGCACATTCATTTGCGTCACATCAACCCGTTGCCCAGCAATCTCGGCGAGCTGCTCACCGAGTTCGAGGCGGTGCTGGTGCCTGAGCTCAATACCGGCCAGCTCGCCACCGTGCTGCGCGACCGCCTGCTGGTGGACGCCATACAACTCAATCAGGTGAACGGCCAGCCCTTCGCGGTGGCCGATGTGAAGGCGGCCATCGCCGCCCATGCCCCACGCCGCATGCAGGAGGTGAACCGTGGCTGAGCTGACAGCAAAAGACTACGCCACAGACCAGGAAGTACGCTGGTGCCCCGGTTGTGGTGACTACTCGATTCTGAAGGCCGTGCACCGGGCGCTGGCGGAGAGCGGCGCCGACCCGGCCAACACCGTATTCGTGTCCGGTATCGGCTGCTCCTCGCGGCTGCCTTACTACGTGGAGACCTACGGCTTTCACACCATTCACGGCCGCGCGCCGGCCATCGCCACCGGCGTGAAGCTGGCCAACCCGGAGCTGGACGTGTGGGTGGTCACCGGCGACGGCGACGGTCTGTCCATCGGCGGTAACCACCTGCTGCACGCCATTCGCCGCAACGTGGACTTGAACATTCTGCTGTTCAACAACGAAATCTATGGCCTCACGAAGGGCCAGTACTCCCCTACCTCGCGCATAGGCACGGCGAGCCCCTCGAGCCCCGGCGGCTCCATCGACCAGCCCATCGACCCGGCGCAGTTCGCGCTCGGCTGTGGCGCCACATTCATCGCCCGATGCGTGGACATCGACCAGAAAGCCCTGCCCGGCATTCTCAACGCAGGGCAAGCCCACGAGGGCACGGCGTTCGTCGAGATCCTGCAGAACTGCATCGTCTACAACAAAGACGTGTGGGACGACGTCAGCAGCAAGAAGACCGCCGCCGACGCCCAGGTGCTCTGCGAGCACGGCGCGCCACTGATCTTCGGTAAAGCACGCGACAAGGGGCTGCGCCTCAACCCCCGCACGCTCAGCCTCGAAGCAGTCACCATCGGTGAGGACGGCGTGACCGAGGCTGACATCCTCGTGCACGATGAGACCAACCCGATGATCGCCGAACTGCTGGTGCGCATGCGCGACCCGTTGCCCACCGCCATGGGCGTGATCCACCGGCGCACACAGCCAGCCTTCGACCAGGCCTACCGGGCGCGCAAGACGCTGGAACGCAAAACCCGCGTGAAGGATCTTCTGCGGCGAGGCAATCTGCTCGACCGACGATGATCCAATGACCACACCCGGCTCACTGCCGCGCAGTGCCGCCGGGTGGCACGGTCGCATCTTCCATCTCACCTGGCCGGTACTGCTGGCCAACATCACCATCCCGCTCGTCGGCGTGGTGGACACCGCCGTCATGGGTCAGCTTACCGAGCCCCGCTACATCGGCGCGGTGGCGGTGGGCGCGCAGATCTTCTCCGCCATGTACTGGCTCTTCGGCTTTCTGCGCATGGCGACCACGGGTCTCGTGTCGCAATGCTTCGGCAGCGCGGATGGCGAAGAAGCCGGACGGGTCGCCTGGCGTTCAGCGCTCCTGGGCGTTGGCATCGGCATCGGGCTTGTGTCGGCGCAGGTGCCCATCAACGCCGCCATGCTGTGGTTGTTTGAAGCATCCTCCGAAGTGGAGCAGCTCGCCTCCACCTACTTCCAGATACGTATCTGGGGCGCACCTGCGCTCCTGGTGCAGACGGTGATGCTCGGAATCCTCTTCGGCTTGCAACGCATGCGAGCCACCCTCGTCATCAGCCTCCTCTACAACGGCCTCAACATCGCGTTGGATGTTCTGTTCGTGCTCTGCTTCGGGTGGGGTGTAGAAGGTGTGGCCCTGGCAACGGTGGCCGCCGAAGTGGTCGCAGCAACCGTCAGCATCGGTGCCGTGCTGCGTGCATTCCGGTCGCTGGGCTGGCGCGCCAACCTGCCAGCACGATTGTGGCACTCCGGCACCGCGCGGCTCTTCAGCGTGAGCGGCAACCTCATCGTGCGCTCGTTTTTCGTGCAGCTGCCATTCTTCGTCGTCACGCTTCTCAGCGCGACCTTCGGCGATGTGACGCTCGCGGCCAACGCCGTGCTGATGCAGCTCTTCATGCTCATGGCCTTCGCAGTGGACGGCTTCGCCCACTCGGCGGAATCTCTCTGCGGCTTCGCCTACGGCGCCCGGGACCGCGCCGGCCTGCGTGCGGCCGCCCGTTACTGCACTGCCTGGGCGCTGCTGCTGGCGCTCCTCATCGCCGCCGCCACTGCACATTTGGGCAGCGACTTCATCGCACTGCTGAGCACTTCGACAGCGGTGCGTGAAACCGCAGATACCTACCTGCCGTGGCTGATCCTCGGGCCGCTGCTCGGCGTGTGGGCCTTTCTGGGCGATGGCATTTTCATCGGCACCACACACGTGCGCGAACTGCGCAACAGCATGTTCCTCGCCGCATCGGCCTTTCTCCTCGGCACAGCGCTGCTCATCGAACCGTTCGGCAATCATGGACTGTGGGCCAGCTTTACCCTGTTCATGCTGATTCGCGGCGTACTGTTGGGGCTGCTCTACCCGCGCATCGAAGCGGCCGTCGAAGCTCGCGGTTGACCTCTTTAGCAAGGGCTTGCACAGTGTTGCTTTAAATTTCGGCTGACGCAGCATGCAGCTTCTGATCAACTGGATCTTCTCGCCGATCGCGTTTTCCATCGGCTTCCTCACGCCGCTCATTGCCCAGATCTGCGCGACGCTGGACATGCAGTTCGGCAGCCTACCCGTGCTCGCGGCATCCCTCCTCATCGCCGTGACCCTCGGCGTCGTCGCGCAGGTTCGCGGCAACTGGTTGTGGCAACGCCCATGACGAGCGCAGATGTACACACCGCATCCGCCGCCGAGCTCGACGCCATGGAACGTCGCATCGCCGCACGCTTCATGCACATCTTCCCCTGGCGCATGGTGCTGTGGGGCATCGGCAACTGCCTGCTCTGGCTGTCGTTGTGGCCGCTCGTGCTCAAAGGCGTGTTACCGTTGTGGCTCGGATTCGTACTGGCAACGCTGACCATCGCATTGTCTTACCTACCCTCTCACGATGCGCAGCACAACATCATCGCCCGGCGCGGCCACCGTCTGCGCTGGTTCAACGAGTTCGTCGGCTATTTCTCGGTGCTGCCTCTGGCAAACTCCTTTCGTGTGCTGCGCCACACCCACTACGAGCATCACAAGTACGCCAATGAACCGGCGCTGGACCCGGACTACGACGTACACGCAAAGAACACCTGGCAGTTTCTGCTGCGCCACTTCGCCGCACCCAACCTGGACCGATACGGCGAAACGCTGCAGCGTATCGGCCGCACAGACGTGCTGATGGAAGGCATCCTGTTCAATGCGGCCTACCTTCTCATCCTGTTTACCCTCGCCTGGAGCGGCTACGCGCTGGAGGCGGCACTCCTGTGGTGGCTACCCCGCCACCTGGCATTGGCGTACATCCGCTACTACCTTTCGTGGATGCCGCACCACCCGGGGGAAGCCACCGGCCGCTACCGCGATACGCGCGCGTTCAAGAGCCGCCTGGGCAATATCGGCTCGCTCGGCATGCAGTACCACATCGTGCATCACCTGTACCCGACCATTCCCCTGACGCACACTCCGGCCGCCTACCGGGCGTTGAAACCGATTCTGGAGCGTCGCGGCTGCGATCTGGGCAACCTCTGATCCCCACTACTGCGTAGTTCCCGCAATACCCTCCCACCGCCAGAGGCCTAACAGGGTGCTGAAAAAGTACTTCCTGTACTTTTTCAGCGACCGCGGGCTGTCGCCCGCTCACGCCGAATCAAGCACTTACGTGCTTGGTTCGCGGCCC
>JAUIED010000146.1 GCA_030428905.1 Gammaproteobacteria bacterium | reverse complement strand
AGATGAACAAGGTGATTTCCGATACCGCCGAGTATGGCTGCTACCTGTTCTCCCATGCCTGTGTACCGCTGCTGGAAGACTTCATGAAGAAGATCGACGTGGATGTGATCGGCAAGGGTCTGCAGCTTGCGGACAACAACGTGGACAATGCCGAGTTGATTGCGGTGAATGACAGCATTCGCTCGCATCCCATTGAGGTTGTTGGCAAGAAGCTGCGCAGTTACATGACTGCGATGAAGAAAGTTATTTAATTCTGGGCTTCTTTTGGCCGGCGCGGAGAGCGGGTACACGCTATAGCTTCGGCCGCAGTGCGATTGGCCGAGGCGGGCGCTGCGCAACTCGACCTCCGCGCTGCGCGCTACGGGACTCAGGCAGTGCTCGCGCTTGATCCGCCTCGGCCAATCGCACTGAACGCGGCCAGAATGAAGCCATAGCGTGCACCCGCTCTCCGCGCCTCTACCCTGCCCTCGTGAATGCTTGAGCATTGAAATCAGCCAGTTCGGTGCGAGAATTTTATAAACATGCCATGACAGCCACACTTTGTACCCGCCTGGTCGCGTTCAGGTTTCGCTGCCAAGCTTCTCTACTACAAAGGGCATAATGCCACCCGCCAGGAAGTAGGCTACCTCCAACGCCGTATCCAGTCGTGACTGCAAGCTGCAAGTCTTGCTGCTGCCGTCGGGATACTTCACTTCCATGACCACTTCCATACCGGCAGTGATGGCTTCGAGGCCGCTGAGGGTGATGGCTTCATCGCCTTTGAGCTGCAATGACTTCCGATCTGTTCCCTCAGGGAATTGCAGTGGCAGCACACCCATCCCCGCCAGATTGGAACGGTGGATGCGCTCGAAGCTCTCGACGATCACGGCCTTCACGCCCAGCAGGCGCGTGCCCTTGGCCGCCCAGTCGCGGCTGGAGCCGGTGCCGTACTCCTTGCCGGCGATGACCACCAACGGCGTACCTTCGCCCTGGTAGCGCACGGCCGCATCGTAGATCGATAGCTGATCCGCGGAAGGAACATGGCGCGTATATCCGCCTTCCACGCCGGGCACCATCTCGTTCTTGATGCGCGTGTTGGCAAAGGTGCCGCGCATCATCACTTCGTGGTTGCCGCGCCGCGAACCGTAGGAGTTGAAGTCTGCCACCTGCACGCCGTGCTGCTGCAGGTAGTGACCAGCCGGGCTGTCCGGCTGAATGGCGCCGGCCGGCGAGATGTGGTCGGTGGTGACTGAGTCGCCAAGCAGCGCAAGTATTCGCGCGCCCTGCACGTCCACACCCTGTTCCGGCCGCTCGCCCACCGAGAAGAATGGCGGCTGTTTGATATAGGTGGATTCTTCCCAGCCGTAGGTTCCCTCTGTAGACACTTCAATGGCGCGCCACGCACGCGGTCCGGTGAAGACGTCAGCGTACTGCACGGAAAACATGTCGGCAGACACCGATGCCATGGCCCGGGTCAGCTCGTCGTTGCTGGGCCAGATGTCCTTCAGGTAGATATCCTGGCCGTCGCTGCCCACACCGATGGGTTCGCTGGTCAGATCGATGCGTGTGGTGCCGGCAATGGCGTAAGCAACCACCAGCGGCGGTGACGCCAGCCAGTTGGTGCGCACCTCCTGATGCACCCGCCCTTCAAAGTTGCGGTTACCGGAGAGCACCGATGAAACCACCAGGTTTCCGGCCTTGATGGCGCCGGAGATGTGCGCCGGCAAGGGACCCGAGTTGCCGATGCAGGTGGTGCAGCCGTAACCGACGAGGTTGAATCCGAGCGCATCGAGGTCGTCCTGCAAACCGGTTTTTTCAAGGTAATCAGTGACCACCTTCGATCCCGGCGCCAGCGACGTCTTCACCCACGGCTGCACCGCAAGTCCCAGCGCGCGCGCCTTGCGCGCCACCAGGCCGGCGCCGAGCATCACGGCGGGATTTGACGTGTTGGTGCACGAGGTGATGGCGGCGATCACCACATCGCCATGGGCGAGCGTGTAATCAGTGCCCGGCACCGGCACGGATCGATCCTTGTCGCCAGCGCGGCCCTGCAATTCCAACGCTTCGTCGAAGGCGGAGCGCAGGTCTGACATCGCCACCCGATCCTGCGGCCGCTTCGGACCGGCAAGGCTCGGCACCACCGTTGCCAGGTCGAGGCTGAGCGTGTCGGAAAAACGCACCTCGGCGGAAGGATCGCGCCACAGTCCCTGCGCCTTCGCGTATGACTCCACCAGAGCGATCAGCTCGGGCGGGCGGTTGGACAACGCCAGATAGTTCAGCGTCTCCTGGTCTACCGGAAAGAAGCCGCAGGTGGCGCCGTACTCGGGCGCCATATTGGCGATGGTGGCGCGATCCGCCAGGGTCAGATGGTCGAGGCCGTCACCGTAGAACTCCACGAACTTACCGACCACGCCTTTCTCGCGCAGCATCTCCACGACCCGCAGCACCAGGTCTGTGGCGGTGATACCTTCCAGCGCGCGTCCGGTGAGCTCGAACCCCACCACCTCGGGGATGAGCATCGATACCGGCTGGCCGAGCATCGCAGCTTCCGCCTCGATGCCGCCAACCCCCCAACCGAGCACGCCGATGCCGTTGATCATCGTGGTGTGACTGTCGGTGCCCACCAGCGTATCCGGGAAAGCAACGGCCTGGCCGTCGTCATCCCGCGTCCACACTACCCGCGCCAGATATTCGAGGTTCACCTGGTGGCAGATCCCCGTGCCGGGCGGCACCACGCGGAAATTGTCGAATGCCTGCTGGCCCCAGCGCAGAAAGCGGTAGCGCTCGGCATTGCGTTCCATTTCCAGCGCCACGTTGCCTTCGAAGGCTGCGTCTGATCCGAACTCGTCCACCATCACCGAGTGATCAATGACCAGATCCACCGGTGACAGCGGGTTGATGATGCGCGGGTCGAGGCCGGCATCCACCACCGCGCTGCGCATGGCGGCCAGGTCGGCGACACCCGGCACACCGGTAAAGTCCTGCATGAGCACACGGGCAGGGCGGAAGGCGATCTCTTCCGCCGCTGGTGGGTTGTCAGCCCAGCCGGCGAGCCCGCGAATATCCGCCTCCTTTACCGTCACGCCGTCCTCATATCGCAGGAGGTTTTCCAGGAGGATCTTCAGGGTCATCGGCAACCGGCTTACTGGCCCGAGCCCGCGATTTTCCACCTCCGGCAGGCTGTAGTACACATAACGCCGATCTCCGACCTGCAGCGTCTTCCTCGTGGCAAAAGTGTTCAGGCTCATGATGTTGGTCCTTCCTCCTGATCGGTGGATTCCTTGTTTCGAAACAGATGCTCACCACAGCGCCAGCAATAGGTCGCCTCGCGGGAGTGACCTTCGGCGGAACAGTTCGAGCACACACGGGTGTTGGCCCTGCGGCGACTCGCCTCCGACAGCTCCAGCGTGACGATGCCCGTGGGTATGGCGATGATGCCGTAGCCGAAGATCATGATGACCGTAGCAAGCGCCTGACCGAGCGGCGTCTGCGGCACCAGATCGCCATAGCCGACGGTGGTGAGCGTGATCACGGCCCAGTAGATGGACCGCGGTATGCTTGTAAAACCATGTTCCTCCCCCTCGATGAGATACATGAAGGAGCCGAAGATCACCACGAGGGTGATCACGGTCGTGATGAACACGGTGATCTTACGCCGGCTCGCTACCAGCGCATGCAGGAGCATCTCCGCCTCGCCGACGTAACGCACCATGCGCAACACACGGAATACCCGCAGCACGCGCAAGATGCGGATCACCAGCATGTACTGCGCTTCAGCGATAAAGAGACTGATGTACGTTGGCAGAATACCGAGCAGGTCGATAATGCCGTAGAAGCTTCTGGCGTAGAGCCAGGTATGGCGTATGCACCACAACCGAACCAGGTACTCCAAGGTAAACAGCAGCGTGAAGCCCCACTCCACATAGTAGAGCAGCTCGCCAAAGCGGGTGTGGATCCAGGACACCGAATCCAGCATGACCGCAATCACGCTTACGAGGATGCAGACGATCAACGCTACATCGAACGCCTTTCCGGCCGGGGTGTCTGCTTCAAAGATGACGATTCGGGTTCTGTCTCGCAGATTCGGCGGTGCCTCGATGGGCAGAGACTGCTGGGGGTCGGACATCTGCGGGAACGCTGGCAACAACGCACGTAACTTAGCAAAGCCACCACCCCGGCGCGACCGCATCACGCCGGGGTGGCATCTGGCGCTAGTGCCCTAGGCGCTAGTGCACCTGCACCTCAATCTGCCGCGGCTTCGCGCGCTCGTGCTTGCTGACCGTCAGGTGCAGCACGCCGTTTTCGGAACGGGCCGTGATGCCCTCCTCGTCGATGTTGTCGGGCAAGCGGAAGCTGCGGGCAAACTTGCCGTACACTCGTTCCACCCGATGCAGACGCTCACCTTCCGCCTTCTCACGGCTGCGCTCGCCGCTGACCGTCAGAACACCATCTTTGAGCGATACGTTGATCGCTTCTTTGGGTACTGCGGGAACCTCCAGAGAGATCTCGTAGGCGCGCTCCGTCTCGACGATATCCACAGGCGGCACCCACTCGTCCCGACCGAGCGGCTCGCCAGTGCTTGCAAACGTACGGAACAGATCGTCAAAAGGGCTGTATCGAACCAGGCTCATTGCAATTCTCCTCATGTCGTATGGCAACCAAGCTGGTCCATACATGGGAGCGCAAAACGATTTTCAAAGGCCTTGAATTCGACTGATCAGCCCCCAGAACTTCTACTTGATCAGTCGAATCGTGAACGGGTAGCGGTAGCGCACACCTTCGTTGGCCTGGATGGCCGCCAGGATGGTCAGCACAACGCTTACCAGGCCCAGAAGGGGCAGCAGAAAGATGCCGATCACCAGCAGTATCAGCAGCATGCACAGGAACGCCGCAATAGACACGGTAATCTGAAAATTCAGCGCTTCCTTGGCCTGGTCTTCCACAAACTCGGATTCGCCCTTTTTCACCTGCCAGATGATAAACGGTGCCAACAGGTTACCGAACGGAATGAGGAATCCAGCCAGCGTGCACAGGTGTGCCCCCATACCCCACTGTTCTTCTTCGCGCTCAGTCATAACTTCTCCTCATCGCAGTTTGGTCAGGCGATACGCGGTTTCGGTAACCCGGCGCACACCCTGTTGCTGAAAGTGCGGCGGCACCGAATCCGTGGAGTTTCGCGACAGCTGATCCACATCGCAGCGTGTGCCGTATAGCTCCAGCACCTCAGACTCCGGCACCGAATGCGGCGGCCCCGCCACCAGCGCCTGATCGTATTCAATCGTGAGCAACAGGATCTGCACGCCGTCGTCCAGCACACGCAACAGGTGATCGCTGTAGCGCCTGCGCATGGGTTTCGGCAACGCCACCAGTGCACCCCGGTCGAAACATGCACGCACACCAGCCAGATGGGGAGCAGTGAGGTCGAAGAAGTCGCCCTGGTAGATGGTCGCTGATGAGCCCTCGTGGCGCGCCAGCGCATCCACCTGCCGCACCGTCACTTGCTCGCCGGCCTCTTCGAAGTAGGCATCCACCGCGAGTTCAGACAGCTCGATACCCAGCACCGGATGACCGCGTGCGGCAAGCCATTGCATGTCTTTCGACTTTCCGCACAAAGGCACGAACACCGGCGCGCTGTCCGGCACCGACAGCGAAGGCCAGTGGTCAACCAGGCTCGGGTTGTAGCGATCCTGATGAAAGCCGATCTGGTTGCGCGCCCAGCGCTCGAGCCAGAAACGGCGCTCCACTACCGCGGCCCCGCCGCGCCGCCGGCGTTGCGCGGGTCTGCCATGCCGGCGAAACCGCCTTCCACCGCCATCACTGAGTTGGCATCACCGATACCGCGCCCGAAGGGCATCTCGACGATGTTCGTGTGGCCGAGGGCTTCCAGCCGTTGGCGGGTATCCGGGCTGAAGCCGCGCTGCTCTACGATGACCCGGTCAGGCTGCCACTGATGATGAAAGCGGGCGCTGGACACCGCATCGGACAGATCCATGCCGTGATCAACGACATTGAGAATGACCTGCAGCGTGGTGGTGATGATCGTACTGCCGCCCGGCGAGCCGGTCACCAGCAGCGCTTTGTCATCTTTGGCGACGATGGTCGGCGTCATGGAGCTGAGCATGCGTTTACCAGGGGCGATAGCGTTCGCCTCACGGCCGAGCAAACCGTAAAAGTTGGGTGTGTCAGGCTTCGCCGAGAAGTCGTCCATCTCGTTGTTGAGCAGCACGCCGGTTCCAGCCGCAACGATTTTCGAACCGTAGGACAGATTGAGGGTGGTGGTATACGACACCGCGTTGCCATCTTTGTCGATCACCGAGGCGTGGGTGGTATCCGGACTCTCCGCAGGCACGGCCTTGCCGGGGGCGATGTCTGCGCTGCGGCTCGCGGCCAGCGGGTTGAAGTCGGCAAACCGCTGCCGCGCGTAGGCTTTACTGATCAGCCGCTCTACCGGCACATCATAGAAATCCGGGTCGCCCAGATGCTCGGCACGATCCGCGTATGCGCGCCGCTCGGCTTCCACCATGTGATGCACCAGGCGTGCACTGCCGTAACCCATGGCAGCCACATCGTATGCCTCGAGCATGTTGAGCATCTGCACTACCAATACGCCACCGGACGACGGTGGCGGCATGCTGATAATGTCATGTCCGCGGTAGCTGCCGCGCACGGGCTGGCGCCAAACGCTCTCATACTGCGCCAGGTCCTCGTGGGTGATGAGGCCGCCGCCACGCTCCATTTCGGCAACAAGGAGATCAGCGGTGCGTCCTTTGTAGAAACCGTCGCGCCCGCTGCGTTTGATCCTAGAAAGCACACGCCCGAGGTCACGCTGCCGGAACACATCACCGCGCGCGTACGGGCTGCCATTGTTGCTGAAGATGGCCGCACTCGCCTCATAGCGGGCAAACTCCGGCAGGCGGCGCTCGAATGACCGGGCGGTATCCAGGTCGAGCTCGAAACCCCGAGCCGCAAGCCGCTCTGCCGGTGCGATCACCTCGCGCCGCGACATCGTGCCGTATTTCTCCAGCACATCGAGCAGGCCATCCACCGAGCCAGGCACACCAACCGCCAGGTGTGAGTGCGTGGACAGCTCCGGCACCACGTTGCCGTCGTCGTCGAGATACATGTCGCGGGTTGCGGCGAGCGGTGCCTTCTCACGGTGGTCATTCGCCGCCACCGTGCCGTCTGCCATACGGATGACCATGAAGCCACCACCCCCAAGATTGCCGGCAGAGGGGTATGTCACCGCCAGTGCGAAGCCAACCGCCACGGCGGCGTCAACCGCGTTGCCGCCGCGGGCAAGGATGTCGGCGCCAACCTCGGAGGCCACTTTGGAGCGGGAGGCCACCATGCCGCCGGCGCTGAACTCGGCTTCCGGCGCGATGGCATGCACGCTGCCGGCCAACACGGCAACGAGCAGCAGCGACGCTACGTGATGTACTTTTTGAACGGCTCTCATACACTGAACGCCCGGGGATTCACGGCATTCTGACCAATGCCAACACAGCCAGCAACACCCGCGGCGCCGCTACCGCGCCTACGCCGCGTTGCCCTGGCGGCACAGGGCCTGCATCGCAACGCACCGTTCGGCCGGGGCAAGAACGCCGTGCTGCGCGCCATCGAGCACATCGGCTACGTGCAGATCGACACCATCTCGGTGGTGGAGCGCGCCCATCACCATGTATTGCGCAGCCGCGTGCCCAACTACACACCCGCCATGCTCCATCGCCTGGTCAGCGAGCGCTCGGTGTTCGAGTACTGGTATCACGCCGCAGCCTACCTGCCTATGCGCGACTACCGTTTCTGCCTGCCGGAGATGGCGGCATTTCGCGATGGCACCGCGCGCTGGATGCGCAGCAGTGACACGCGCCTCGTCGAGGAGTGCATCGAGCGCATCCGTATCGACGGCCCTCTGAAGTCCCGCGATTTCGATGACCCGCGCAGCAAATCCGGTGCCTGGTGGGACTGGAAGCCAGCCAAGCGCGCGCTCGAACAGGCATTCATGCAGGGCGATCTGATGGTCATCGAACGAGATGGTTTCCAGAAAACGTACGACCTCACGGAACGCGCTCTGCCCTCAGATGTTGATACCTCTATGCCGAGCGAGCAGGAATTCGCCCGGCACCTGGTAGACACCACCCTGCGCGCGCACGGCGTCGCCCACTTGAAGTCTTTCTCCCATTTGCGCCGCGGCCAGAGCCTGCGCCGGGCCATACAGCAGGCGCTGGAAGAGGACATCGCTGCGGGTCGCGTCGAGATGCTGCACACAACAGATGGGCAACGATGCTACGCACTGTCGGAGTACCTGCAGGCCCGCACCCCCGCGATCGCCCGCAAACACACGAAAATTCTGTCGCCATTCGACAACGCCGTGATCCTCCGCGACCGCACACGCGCCTTCTACGACTTCGATTACACCATCGAGTGCTACGTGCCGGCGGCCAAACGCCGTTGGGGCTACTTCTGCCTGCCGATCCTGATGGGCGACGCATTCCTCGGCAGGCTCGACGCCAAGGCACACCGCGCGCAACGCCGTTTGGCGCTCAAACATCTGCACGTGGAGCAGCCTCTGGATGAAGCGCAGCGGCAGGCCCTGGTTTGCGCTATCGTCGACTTCGCCCGGTTCAACGGCTGCGATGAGATCCATCTGGAGAACATCACACCAAAACAGGAACGCACGCCCGTGAACGCGTTATTGAGGAGCTACACACCATGAGCAGCCAGCTGATTGAAGCCAACGAACTCGCCCGCCGCCTCGACGAGCCAGATCTGCGCATCTTCGACTGCGCCGTGCACCTGAAACCGGCGAAAACCGGCTACCGGGCAGAATCCGGGCTCGAAGGATACCGCGAGCAGCACATTCCGGGCGCCGCCTTCATGGATCTCATCACGGCGTTCTCCGACACCTCCAGCGGCCTGGGCTTCACGCTACCGCCGGTGAAGACGCTGGCGAGCGCCGTCGCCGACGCAGGCATAAGCACGGACAACCCAGTGGTTCTCTATTCTTCGGGCCACATGATGTGGGCCACACGAGCGTGGTGGATGATGAAGTACCTGGGGCACCAAGATGTACGCGTATTGAACGGCGGCATGCAAGCCTGGCTGGCGGGTACCCATCCAACCGAGAGTGGCGATCGCCAATACGCCGCGGGTAACTTCGATGCACGGCCCGATACGAGCCTGTTCGTGAACCTCGAAGGCATGGAGGCGGCGAGCGCGGCCGGCGTGTGCACGATCAATGCACTGTCGCGCGACCTGTACACCGGCGAGGGTGACTTTCACTACGGTCGCCGCGGCCACATCCCCGGCAGCAGCCATCTGCACTACGACGAACTCCTGGAAGACAATGCCTTCCTGCCGGCAACCCAGCTGCAGCAGATTCTGGAATCGCGCGGCCTGCTCGATGAGGAGCGTGTCGTCGCTTACTGCGGCGGCGGCATCTCCGCAACCATCGATGCCTTTGCGCTGAAACTTTGCGGCCACCGCAACGTGGCGGTGTACGACGGCAGCATGAGCGAGTGGATTCGGGCGGACAAGCCGCTCAACACCGGCGCAACTCCCTGACAACAGGCATCAATGCCGGGTGATGGTGCGCCTTGGCAGCATTCCCCACCCACGCGCACCGTAACCGTGCACAACCCAGCCTAAATCTCGTTCCTGCGCTGGCACGCTCATTGCTTTTCTTCCACAGGTACAGCGCCTGACACACGGTTGTCATGTCAGGCCTGCACACTTCGCGCACCAAATGGAAGAGAAGACATGAGCGAACTGAACGCCACCGACGCCAATTTCATCCACTTCGAAAGTTCACAGACGCCGATGCACATCGCCAGCGTGCAAGTCATTCAACTGCCGCATGGAATGGACGAATCCAGTTTCCTGACCGTACTGCGCAAACACATCGCCGAGCGCGCGGCCGAGGTACCCTACATGATGCGCAAGCTCAACCGCACTGGCATGCGCTGGCAACCGGTTGACGCCATCGACATCAACCGGCACGTGCGCATGGCACCGCAAGGATTCGAGTCCAGCGGCAGGCACTTTGATCAAGCCGTAGCGGCTGCGCACAGCACCGCCCTGGCTACCGATGGACCCCTCTGGGACATCCTGCTCATCCCCGGGCCCGGCGACGGCCGGGCGGCGCTCTACAACCGTGTACATCACGCCTGCGTGGACGGTTTAGGCGGACAGGTCGCCATCACGCGACTATCGGACACGAGCATCGAGCCCCGGGAACCGCAACTTCCATGCGTGCGAAGACGAAACGACACAGTGCTCGGCGACTGGCTGAACCTCGGGACACGCCTCGTGGCAGAGCAGATCGACGCGCTGCAGTCCTGGCCCAGGCAGATCGAGGCCATACTGCGAGGCGCTCAGCTGGCTGCGCACCCACTGGCAGGCGAGGCGCAACTCTTCGCACCCGCACCCCGCACCATGCTGAACCGCACCGTGGGTGCCGATCGAAGCTACGCCAGCGGCATTCTGCCGCTCACGGTGATGCGGGCGTTGGCCCGAGCACACGACTGCTCGCTGAACGATGTCTTTCTGGCCGTATGCGGCGGTGCACTAAGGCGCTACCTGGAGCGCAACGGCGGTCTGCCCCGGGCTACCCTGCAGGCGGGCGTTCCCGTGGGGCTTCGCAAGGGCGGAGACGTGAAGGCGGACAACCAGCTCAGCATGATGCGCATACCCATGCGAACCGACATCGACAACGGTGTGCAGCGCCTGCTGGCCATTGCTCAGGCCAGTCGATACGCCAAAGAGCTGCTGACGCACACGCTGCCTCTGCAATCGAACCCATCAGCATTCATGACCGCCCCCCTGCAAATGCTGCTTGCCCAACAGATGCGCCTGAGTTCGTCGGTGGGCGCCGTGCAGCCGCCGATGGTGAATCTCATCGTCTCCAACGTGCCGGGCCCGCGCAGCCGACGTTTTTTCGCTGGCGCTGAGATGCTCTCGCACTACCCGGTGTCGATTCCTGCAC
>JAUIED010000003.1 GCA_030428905.1 Gammaproteobacteria bacterium | reverse complement strand
CGGGTAAAGCCGGCCAGTACGTGGGCGGGCCGGTAGGCGGTTCCGCCGGATGTTCTCACATAAACCTGCACGGTTTCGCTGCCCTTGCGGTCGCCGGTATTGGTCACCGAAACGCGCACCGACAGCGGTGCCTTGTCAGCTGACCAGGTAGGATTTACGTCGATATCGTCGTATTCGAAGGTTGTGTAGCTCAGTCCGTGGCCAAACGGAAAAAGCACCGGAATATTGAACGTATCGAAGTGCCGGTAGCCGACGAAAAGGCCCTCTCGGTATTGCACCTGCCGACCGTCGCCCGCGGGAAACCAAGGGTTCGAGCCCACATCCTCCACGCGTAGGGGAAAGGTCTCAGCAAGCCGTCCGCAGGGATTGGCGTCTCCGAAGATCAGGTCCGCTGCTGCAGCGCCGCCGCCCTGGCCGGCCAGGTACATCTCCAGCACCGCGGCGGGTTGGTCGATCCACGGCATCTCCACAGGGGCGCCGTTGGAGAGAATCACTACCGTGCGCGGGTTTGCGCGGCACACTGCTTCGATGAGGCGGTTGTGTTGTTCGGGCATGCGCAGGTGATCCCGATCGAAACCTTCCGACTCGTAGATGGTGGGCAGGCCGGCAAACACCAGCGCCACGTCGTGCTCCGCCGCGAGGCGGGCGGCGGTGTCGATGCCGTCGCCGTCCAGCGCGTCGGTTTTCGGATCGTAGCCCGGCGCGTAGGGGATGTCGGAGCGGCCGGTCAGCGTTGCGATTGCTTCGTAAGCGTTGTCGAGAATAGTCGGCACTACCTGCGAGCTGCCGGTGCCCTGGTAGCGGGGCCGTTTGGCAAACGCGCCGATCACGCAGAACGAAGAGGTTTTCGTGATAGGCAGCAGAGCGCCTTCGTTTTTCAGCAGTACCGCACACTCCGCTGCGGCACGGCGTGCCAGCGCATGGTGTGCAACCTGATCGAGTGCCACGGTGTTCTGCACGTTGTCAGCGCCCAGGAGGGACAGGCTGGCAACACGTACGGCCGTGGTATCCAGTGTTGCCTCATCGAGTGAGCCGTTTTCCACTGCGTTTGCGACCTTGTTGTCATTGTCGGGCCCGCTTGCCGGCATCTCCAGATCCAGGCCTGAGCGCACGCCATCTACCCGGTCGTTGGTAGCACCCCAGTCTGATACCACCAGCCCCTCAAAGCCCCACTCCTCGCGAAGCACCTGGTTCAGCAGCCAGTCGTGCTCCCCGCAGTAGGTGCCGTTGATGCGGTTGTAGGCGCACATCACCGTCCAGGGTTGCGCGCGCTTCACGGCCATCTCGAAGGCCGGCAGGTAAATCTCGCGCAGCGTGCGTTCATCCACCACCACGTCGATGAACATGCGTCCGAATTCCTGGTTGTTGGCGGCAAAGTGCTTGATGCTCGTGCCCACACCCTGGGACTGCACGCCTTCGATCAACGCCGTGGCCATTTCTCCGGCGAGCAACGGGTCTTCAGAGAAGTACTCGAAGTTCCGGCCGCACAGTGGGTGACGTTTGATGTTCACGCCCGGCCCGAGCAGCACCGCAACATTTTCCTCCACGCACTGCTCGCCCAGCGCAACGCCAATCTCGCGCAGGAGTTCAGGGTTCCAGGAGCTGGCCAGGGCACTGGCGGTGGGAAAGCAGGTGGCGGGCACGCTGGTGTGCAGTCCCACGTGGTCGCCGGAGCTGGTCTGTTTGCGCAGGCCGTGCGGGCCGTCGGTGACCATCACCGGCTGCAGGCCGAGCCGCTCGTTATCTTTGAGGTACCAGAAGCTTTTTCCGGAGCAGAGCGATGCCTTCTCCTGCAGCGTCATCTGGCGCACCAGCGCGGTCGCCTCGTTGTGTTTGGATCGGAGTCCCATGATGTAGTTGCGTTCCTTGCCCCGCCGCGGTTATAGCACAGCGCTGTGTTTCGTCCCTGAGCGTAGAATACGCCGATGCATCGTGCAGCGATCCTGTTTCTTCTGCTGGCCATGCCGCTTCATGCGGAGGTCTACCGCTGGGTGGATGAAGAGGGCAACGTTCACTTCAGCGATAAGAAGCCGGTGGGCCGGGAATCGCAGGAGGTGGAGGTGGATGCGCCTCTGCCCGCGGCGGAACCTGACGAGGGAGAGCTGCGCCGGCTGGAGCTGGTTCGGCAGGCTGAGGAGCGGTTCCGCGAGACGGTGAAACTGACGCCGCCGGCGGAGGAAGTGCAGTTCGATCGGGTGGGGGCCTGCCGGGATGCCCGACGCAACTACGGTGCCTTGCAGGAGGTGATGCCGGTGTACCGGGCGGAGGATGGCAATCTGCGGCCGCAGTGGCAGGGCGACTACTACCAGGGTGATCGGCGCTACATTGCGGATGAGGATCGTGATGCGGTCCAGGATGAGGTATGGCGCGACGTGCAGAAGTATTGCGAGCAGCCGGGCGACCTGGCGGCGATGCAGCGGGCGTACGACGACTGGATCGATGGTGAGCATTGTGAGATTGCACGGCAACGGCTGGCGCAGGCCGAGCGGCCGGAAAACCGCACGCCGATGGATGTGCTGCAGAGATTGAGGCAGGCGTATCGAACCTCCTGCAGGTAGTTGTTACGGCGTCGTCAGGTGTGTAAAACAGACGCTGGGAATCGCGTTTGGGGAAAGCGTGCACACTGTCAACGACCTGTTGAAACAGAAAAACCGGCCTGTGGTATGGATCGAGCCGCTGGCGAGCGTCTACGACGCTTTGAAACTCATGAACGAAGAGCACGTCGGTGCGCTCTGCGTGCAGATTGACGGCTACCTGGTTGGAATTGTTTCGGAGCGTGACTACGTCCGGCGCGTCATTCTCGATACACACACGGCTGAGCAGACGAAAGTCAGCGAAATCATGACCCACGATGTGGTCACCGTGTCGCGGGATGACACCGTCGTTCACTGCATCGCGCTCATGAAAAAGCATCACGTCCGCCATCTGCCGGCGGTAGCCGACGGTAAGCCCATCGGCATGATCTCGCTGCGCGACCTGTTTCTGGACGTGATCCACGAGAAGTTCGAAGAGCACGGGGTGAGCGAAGAGGCGCTCTAGCCCGCTTTCAGCTCTCCAGCACGTACCGGCCGGGCGCGTCGTCAAGCGGCGGATACTTGCGGTTGCCGAGCTTGGCTGGCGCCTCTTTGCGCTTGGAATGGGTTTTCAGCCACTGCACCCAGTGATCCCGCCAATCTCCGGGGTATTCGTTCGCGGCGTCCAGCCAGGGCTGCGGCTCGCCGGGAAACGACTCGCCGAGCCAATAGCGCAGGTGCGGGTTGGGTTTGGCGCTGATGGTCTGGGTGTGTGCCTGATTGCTCAGCACGAAGGTCACCTCGCCGCCGAACAGGTGCACGCTTCGGTAGCAGGCGGGCCAGGGAGTGATGTGGTCAGTGCTGCCGGCGGCGATGTACACCGGGTAGTCGATGCGGTGCAGATCCACGGTCTGGCCGAGCGCCTCGTAGGCGCCTAGCGCCAGTTGGTTCTTGTGCCCGAAGTCGATGAGGTCGCACTGCATTTCGGCGGGTACGCGGGTGTAGTCCATGGACCAGAACAGCAGTGGGTGCGCCAGCGGTTGCTGGCCGCGGAAGTAGTTGCTGCGCATGAAGCTGAAGACGTTTTCATCCAGCCGCAGCATGGCGAACATCTCGAGCACATCCCGCTCGCTCATCACTCCCTGGCTGCGCACGCGTGCTTTCTGCGCTTCCACCGTCACGTCGGTTGCGAACAGAGAGAAGTCGCTGTCGCCGGGGCGGTTATCCAGGATGGTCACGAACAGAGACAGCGATTTCACCCAGTCGTCGCCGCGGGCGGCCAGCACACCGGCAGCGGCAGCAGCGGTGATACCGCCGGCGCACAGACCCATGAGGTCGACCTTGCGCATGCCGCTGATGCTGCGGCAGACCCGTATCGCCTGGATGACCGCTTCGGCATAGGTTGCCAGCGACCATGCCGATTGCTCCTTGGTGGGGTTGCGCCAGCTGATGGAGTACACCTGGATGCCTTCGCCAAGCAGTTTGCGAAAAAGGCTCCGATCCTCGGTGAGATCGCCCAGATAGAAGCGGTTGACCTGGCTGAATACGTAAAGCACGGGACGCTTTCGTACTTTCTTCGTGGTCGGCTGGTACTGAATGAGTTCGAAAACGTCGTTGCGAAACACTACTTTGCCGGGCGTGTTCGCCACGTCTTTGCCCACTTCGAAGGCATTACGATCTGCCACGGACGGATAACCGTGGTTGTGCTGCAGATCGTTGAAGAAGTTCTGCAGGCCATCGAGCACGCTCTGGCCGCGGGTTTCCAGCGCCGTATTGAGGGCCTCCGGCGACAAGGGGCTATTCACTGGTGAAAAGGCATCTTTCGCCGCATCGATGAGAAACGCGGCTCGTTGCCGCTCGATGCCGGTAAGCTCGCAGCGTGCAAGCCAGTTGTCCATGGACTCGGTCCAGGCGACGTAGCCCTGAGCCATGCGTTTGAAGAAGGGATTGTCGCGCCACTCCGCTGCCGCAAAACGCGGGTCGCTCGGCACCTCGATGTTGCTGTCGCCAAACCAGATGGCAAACAGCTTGCCCTGGAGCTCCTGCTGGATCTCCGTCAGCAGCTTCGGCTGACTGGCGAATTCGCCACCGAGGCTCCACCAGGCATCGGTGAGCGTCTGCCGGTCGGCGCCGAACAGGCTCGATAGGGAGATGCCTTCTTCCGGGCGTTCGTTACTCACGTTGGTTCCTCGCGATTGGGTTGGCCTGCGGCCGCAGTCGTACAGTCTGCCATCTGCGGCCGGAGCGCGCATGATGTTGCAGTGCACCATATTATTCTGTACCTTATGTTGCGCTGCAACATAGGCGGCGTGCCGGTCATGTGCCGAGTGCACCGCAGCACTGGAGGAAATGACTCAATGAAGATCAATGTCGAGGTCGATCTCACCCCGGAAGAACTCCGCCGTTTCATGGGTCTGCCGGACGTGCAGGGGTTGCACCAGCAGATGCTGGAAGGCTTCGCGCAGCGTCTGCAATCATCCGGCGAGCAGCAGGAGGCCTTCATGCGCTCTCTGTTCGCTGGTGCCATGGCGCCCTGGCAGTCGTTTTTCGGCACCGCTACCGGCGGCTCTGACCGCAAGCAGAAAGGTTAGCGTGCTGCCATGAGAATGAGCCAACACGATGCGTCGTTTCTCTATGGTGAGACGGCGAGCGGTCCGATGTCGATGACGAGCTTTGCCGTGATCGAGGGCGAGCTCAGCTTCAAAGCGGTGCGCGACCATATCGCCTCCCGCATACACATGGCGCACCGGTTGCGCCAGCGTCTGGTCTTCGTACCGTTCAATCTGGCCCACCCGAAATGGGTGGACGACCCGGACTTCAGCGTCGACAACCACATCCATGAGCTGCCCGTAGCGGCAGGTACGAGCCTCGAGCAGGCTATCGAGCGGGGTGTGGAGGAAGCGGAAACGTTGCTGCCGCGGGATCAACCGTTGTGGCGCATGGACGTCATCGTCGGCGTGGCCGACCGCACCATCATCATGCAGCGTGCGCACCACGCCATGCTCGATGGGGCATCGGCGGTCGAGCTGTCGCTGCTCTTGTTCGACCTGCAGAAGAAGCCTGCCGAGTTCCCGCCCGAGAAAGCACCCTGGAACCCGCCGCCTCTGCCATCGCAGGCCGAGCTGGTGGCTGAGGCGATGCAGGAAAACGCCCGCAAGCTGCTGAGAGGCAAATTTCCAGATCTGCGTGGCGAATCCGGTGAACTCCTGCGGCGCGCCGGTGAGACCCTGTCGAAGTTCATCTCTGAACCAGCCATGACCGCGCCCTGGAATGCTGGCCTGGTCGGTCCAAAACGGCTGTTTCGCACACACACCGTTGGCTTTTCTGACCTGCGTACCATTCGACGCGCGTTCGGCGGCACCCTCAACGATGTGGTTCTCACGGCGTTCATCGAAGGCGCGGCGCGTTACCTTGAAGAGAAAGGCGAGCGCACGCAGGACAACCGACTGCGGGTGATGTGTCCCGTCAATGTACGCCACGAGGATGACAAGGGCGCCATGGGCAACCGCGTGTCGGCGATTTACCCGATGTTTGAGGCCGATACGCTCGGTGTGCTGGAACGCCTCAAACGGGTGCGCTGGGAAACCGAGCGTCTCAAGCAGAATCGCGATGCCCAGGCCATGAGCCTGATGATGGAAAGTGCACCGCAGATACCGCCGGTGGCTATGGCGCCCGCTTTGCTGGTGGGAACACAGTTTGACCCCACACGCCTGGCAGCGCGTTTTCCTTTGCCAGTTGCGCCGCAGTTTGCTCCGCGCCTGCCGAATCTGGGCTTCAACTTCACGCTCACCAACGTGCCGGGCGTGCAAACGCCGCAGTACCTGGCCGGGCACGAGGTGCTCGATCTTTTCGGCATGATGATGCTGGGTGGCAACCTCGGCTACGGGGTCGCTATCTACAGCTACAACCAGCGGGTGATATTCAACTTCACCTCTGAAGCACGACTGATGCCGGATCTGGATCGGATGCGCGACCATGTGGTTGGCGCCTATAAGGAACTGCTCGCGCTGGCGCAGGCAGAGGTGTTCTCGCAAGCTGCCGGCTGAACGACGGCGACGTGACCTGAGGAGTGGAGAATTGAACGAATCGTTGAGTATGCAGGCGGAAGAGCTCCAGCGTGCGTTAGGAGGCCTGCCGGCCACCATCGAGCTGGAACGCGGCGGTACCGTGGAGCTGCGGCTCATGACCGAAGCAGATGGTGATGCCATCGTAGCATTCGCCCGCAGCCTGCCGGAGGAGGATCTGCTCTTCCTGCGGGTGGACATCACCCAGCAGGATGTAGTCGACCAATGGGTCGCCCGAGTTGCTGACGGTGCCACCACATCGCTGCTGGCGGTGGCTGATGGGCGTGTTGTCGGCTACGCCACCGTGGAGCGCAATCCTGCCCGCTGGACACGCCGGGTGGGCGAGATTCGTGTGAACGTCGGTGCTGAGTATCGGGGCCACGGCCTGGGGCGTCATCTGACCACGCGAATTTTCAGCATTGCCTACGGCATGGGGCTGAAGAAACTGATGGCGCACATGACCCCCGACCAGCTCGGCGCGCAGGCTGCATTCAAGCGCCTGGGATTCGTGCCGGAGGCGGTGCTCGCTGACTACGTGGAGGATCGCAACGGCATGCCCCGCGACCTGCTGATCTTCTCCTACGACGTCGATGGGCTGAACGATCGCGCCAACCGGCCGCTACGTATATAGTAACCTATTGATTTATAAAGAGAAAAAAATTGTTGCGCTGCACAATGCTGTGGTGCACAATAGCTCTTGTGCAGTGCAACATTCTCATTGGATCGAAAGCACAGACCACCTAGATAACTTAAGGAGATCAGGTCGATGAACTTTTTTGAAAAGCAGATGCAACTGGGCCGAGAAATGCTGGAACTCAACGTGGAGTGGTTCCGCAAGTTCGCCGAGTACGACGTAGAGAACGTTCGCAAGTTTGTGGAGTTCAACCAGGACTTCGCCGGCCGTCTGCCGGAAGTTCGTGACGTTCAGTCGTTCGTGGAACTGCAGCGCGAGTATGGCGAGCGCCTCTGGGAAGGTACCCAGGACGTGGTCAAGGGCCGCACCGAAATGCTGCGTGAAGCGGTAGAAGAAGGCGGCGCCACCCTGCGCAAAGCTTTCTCTCAGGATCAAGCCGAGGAAGAAGTACAGCAGGCCGCATAAGAAGCCTGCAGTCCTCCTGCGAAAGGCCGCCTCGTGCGGCCTTTTTTGTGCCTGCGAATCGGGCAGACCAGTTCAGTTGCTGTCGGCGTTCTTCATGGCGTCTGCCCCGTATCGGCGGGCCATGGCTGCTTCGTGGGTGGACTTCATCTGCTGATACACCGCGTTGGTAATCTGCGGCACCGATAATCCCTGCGGATGTACCGGGTCCAGAACATGCGCCGCGACGGGGCCAGGCTTTGCTTCCTTGGTGCCGGGTGGGCGAATGGCTTGCAGGCCCTCGAGATACACCGGGACAACCGGCACACCGGCCTTCTCTGCCAGAATGGCAGCGCCGTGCTTGAACTTCGACAGTGCCCTGCCGCGCGCGCGCGTGCCTTCGGGAAACAGCATCAGGTTGGCGCCGTGTTCCAGCAGCCATGCCGGGTATTCCAGCGTCTTGGAGCCACCGCCGCGGTGTATGGGGTAAGCCCCGTTTACCAGCGACTGATACCAGGGGCGCAAGGTCACTTCTTTACGGCCCTTGAGAAACCAGCGATCGGCGGCGGCGCCGAAGAACAGGTTGGATCGTATCCTCCACGGCACGGCTTTCATCAGGCAATACTGGTCGAAGTGGCTGGCGTGGTTAGCGACGACGATGCAAGGCGCCTGAACCGAGGCCCACTTCTCCGCCCCGTGCACCTTGTGCTCAGTGAAGTAGCGGCGTGCCCAGCGGTCGTACGCGTAGGGGTACATGGCGACGCGGGCGATGCGCGCCCACCACTGAATCTGCCACTGGTGCGGGCCTTCCGTGGCGGTGGTCTGCGATAGCAACCTCTGAAACAGCGGCAGGTCTATGGCCGGCAGGATCTCTGTATCGGCGGTTGTGCCCATCTCCTGCGCCAGCGTCGCCCGATAGGCCTTGAAGTTGTCCGGCGCGTCCACCACGTAGACCTGATCCCATATCCCCATCAGCCGGTAGCTGTGCAGGATCTTCGCTTCCCAGCGTTCCAGAGCGTCGCGTACGCCTTCCAGCACCGTGGGGTCTTCCCGTATGGCTTTCAAGCCTGTCGAGTGGTCCCGCATGAGCAGGACATAGTGCGGCACTACGCGTCTCCGGCCCGGGGCGGATTGGCCTGCATCAGCTCCACGAACTGGCTGATAGCCATTGCCGGAAATGTGGTGACTTTGATGGTGCCCCGGGAACCAAGCTCCATGGAGATACGCGCCATGATCTCGTTGGTGGGTGCTTCGATGATGTTGACGAAGTCGTAACCGCCGAGCACGGCGTACTGCGCGGTTACCCGGGCGCCCATCTCTTCGATTTCCTTGTTCACCGCGTTCAAACGTTCCGGGCGTTCTTTCAGCGTCTTGCGCCCCTCGTCCGTGAGCGTGCTCAACATTACGTAGGTTGCCATCTTCCCAATCCCCCCTGGCTTGTGACCCCAGATACTGCCGTGAATGCGTTGGCCTGTGCAATGTGCGCAGGCGGAATTGAGGGGAAAGTGTAATTTTTGCATTGCAACATTTGTGTTGACCGAACCTCGGGCCTTGGCCACACTCAATTGACAATCTAATTCTCGGAGGCGTGCCTGGTGGGATTCGAATCACGAAGCCCTCGCAATGGCCGTGCGGGGTGGCTGGCCACGCGCGAGGGCCGGGGGCCCAGCCTGTTCGACTTTGTCACCGAGGCGCCGCGTGTGATTTTAGAGGCGTCCATGCTGGCGGCATCATGGCAGGCGCTCCGTTTCAGCGCCCCCAAAGCCGATGCGCATCCGGTGATGGTTCTGCCTGGTTTCATGGGCGGCGACGGCTCGACGCTGTTTCTACGCCGCTTTCTCGATGGTCTGGGGTACATCACCCTCCCGTGGCTGCAGGGTCAGAACATCGGCCGGCTGGAGCTTCTCGAAGGCGCCATGCGGCGCTTTTACCGTGCGCACCAGAGCTACGGGAGCAAGATTTCCCTGATCGGACAGAGCCTCGGAGGTGTCTTCGCGCGCAAGATCGCGCAGCAGTTTCCCGATGCGACGCGCTGCGTCATTACCCTTGGCAGCCCTTTCGCAGCGATGTCAGAAGAAGTCGCCCATCCCATCGTCTCCCAGCTGTTTGAGACCATGTCTGGTAGCACGGTCGAGGAGCTTCGCAATCGCCAGGAAGCCCTTCAGGCGGCAGAACCGCTGCCCATGCCGACTACGGCAATATTCAGCAAACGTGATGGTGTGGTGGATTGGCGAGCCTGTATCGAAGCGGCTTCGTCACTCAGTGAGAGCGTCGAAGTGCGTGGCTCGCACTCAGGTATGGCCATGGCGCCGGATGTTCTGCACATTGTCGCGGACAGGCTTGCGCAGAATCCAGGTAGTTGGCAGCCTTTCGATCGCCGCCAGGGGTGCCGATCCTGGTATTACCCTCCAATCTCGAGCCACCACCAGCAGGCTGAACCAGGTGCATAACCTCAAGAAGTACCCCAACCGCCGCTTGTACGACATGACGGAGAGCCGTTACGTCACTGTGGATGACGTGCGTCGCATCATCGTCAAAGGCGAAAGTATCCGCGTAGAAGACAGCAAGAATGGTGAGGACATCACCCGTTCCGTATTGCTGCAGATTCTTGCCGAGCAGGAAACCGAGGGGCACGACAGCGTGCTCACCAATCGCGCCATCGAGCAGATCATCCGTTTCTACGGCGACAAGATGGGGGGCGTGGTATCCCGCTATATCGAACAGAGTATCGTCTCGTTTCTTGATCATCAGGAGCAGTTCCGCTCGCACCTGCGCCAGCTCAACGAGATGAACCCGATCAACCTCATGCGCCAGGCGCTGGACCCAGGCCGACAGGGTCGTCAGGGTGCGCGCCCATCGGCATCTGAAGACGCACCGCCTGAAGGCACGCACAGCAACGACAAGCAGGAAGGTTAGTGTGCAGTTACTAACGCTTGAGGCCAGCGATGGCGAGGCGGTTCATTGCTACAGTTGGCCGGTTTCGCGGCCAAAGGCGGTGGTGCACATTGCGCACGGTATGGGTGAACATGCCAAGCGCTACGACGCCACTGCCCGGGCTCTCAACGACGCAGGCTATGTGGTGTACGCCAACGACCATCGTGGCCATGGAGCGACGGCCCACGGCGGCTGGGGCTATATGGGCGGTGATGGCTGGAACCGTGTGCTGGCAGACGCCTACGAGCTGAATCGTGAAGTGCGCGACAACCATCCGGACATTCCGGTGGTGCTGCTCGGACACAGTATGGGCTCGATGATGGCCCAGCAGTACATCACCCGCTACGGCGCCAGCATCGACGCTCTGGCGCTGTCGGGCTCGCCGGGATTCAAGCACCCGGTGCTCGGCCGCTTGCCCATCGTGCTTGCGCGGTTCGAAAGCTGGCGCCTCGGCGCTGACAAGCACAGCGATCTCATGCAGAAACTGCTCTTTGGTAGCGCCAACAAGGCTTTTGACGGGCCGGAGGCAACAGGCTTCGAGTGGTTGTCCAGAGATGCCGGCGAGGTGGCAAAGTACATGGACGACGAAGCCTGCGGGTTCGTGCTCACCTGCGGCTCCTTGTGCGATTTGTTCCAGGGGTCGGCGGCCAGCCAGCGGCCGGAAAACCTGGCGAAGATACCGCGCGACCTGCCGGTCTATGCGTTCTCAGGGGCTGACGACCCAGTGCACGATGGGGAGAAAGACTTCAATCGAATGATCGAAGCGTATCGTGATGCGGGGCTCACGAGGGTCGAGTATCGTTTGTATCCTGGCGGGCGCCATGAACTATTCAACGATATCAACGCGCGGGAAGTCTTGGCGAATCTCGTCGCCTGGCTCGACAGGGTGGTGGGTTAGTTAGCAGCCACTAACTGACCGCCGCTGGCGATACAGCTCTCCACACTCGGCTTGGCGATGTAGATGTTCGTCTCCCAGTAGTCCGGGTGATCCGGAGTCAGACAACGTCCGTCGAGCGTTTTCTTTATGGGAGAATTGGGTTTGTCGGCCATTGCCGCACCGCTTGAAAGGGTAAGCAGCATAGCCGTCAGCAGGATGTGGCTCAGTTTACGCGGCATCTCGTAGTACAACCTCTTCTCTACGCAGGCTCATTCTGCCGCAATCGGCGTTGCCGTTGTGTGATGCAGTTGTGAGCTTTCGTTCGAGCATGATGCTGCAAGCGCCTGACCGGACATTGAGTTAGAATAGACGTCTTCTATCAAACGCGCGAATTTTGGAGTGCGGTGGACTGGTCCGGGTACGACAACTCACAGACCTATGACGAACTGATCGGCGATAACCGGCTTCCCAGGCCGGTTGCCGCACCGCTTGCCAACTACCTCAGCCGGCTGTCTCAGCGGCAGCTTCAATCGCGCCAGAAGGCCTCAGAGCGGGCCATCATGGCGATGGGCATCACCTTCACCGTGTACTCCGACGGGCAGAATATCGATCGCGCCTGGCCGTTGGATATCGTTCCGCGCGTGTTGGATGGCGCAGAATGGAACGTGCTCGAAGCTGGCCTCAAACAGCGGCTGCAGGCGTTGAACCTCTTCATCGACGACGTTTACCACGAGCAGCGCGTGGTGCGCGACAAGGTCGTGCCGCAGCACCTGATCAGCAGCTCCCGGGACTTCCTGTCACGCTGCGTGGGCGCCAACCCGGCGCACGGTGTGTGGGCGCATGTGTGCGGCACGGACCTGATACGCGACGCCGACGGCACCGTGTATGTACTCGAGGACAACCTGCGGGTTCCGTCGGGTGTGTCTTACATGATCGAAAACCGCGGCGTGATCAAACGCGTGTTTCCGGAGCTGTTCGCGAACATGAACATACGCCCGGTGGATGCGTATCCTTCGCAATTATTCGACATGTTGGCCTCCCTGTCGCCGCGAGGCGGTGACGACCCTGAGATCGTCGTGCTCACGCCCGGTATATACAACTCAGCCTACTTTGAGCATGCGTTTCTCGCTCAGCGGATGGGGGCTGAATTGGTTACCGGTCAGGATCTCGTGGTAGAGGACGATGGCTGCGTTTACATGCGGGCAGTGGAGGGGCTGATCCGCGTGGATGCCATCTACCGGCGGGTGAACGACACCTCCATGGACCCGGAAGCCTTCGACAAGGAATCGCTGCTGGGCACACCGGGGCTCTTCAAGGCCTGGTACCAGGGTAACGTGGCCATTGCCAATGCGCCCGGGTGTGGCGTTGCGGACGACAAGGTGGTGTACAGCTACGTGCCGGATCTGATCCGTTACTACCTTGCAGAGGAGCCGCTCCTCGCCAATGTGCCGACCTACCGCTGCAGCGATGAGTCTTCCATGCAGTACGTGCTCGATCATCTGCCGGAACTGGTCGTCAAGCCAGCCAACGAATCGGGCGGTTACGGCATGATCGTGGGTCCGGCAGCCAGCAGGGGAGAGATTGACCGGTTTCGAACGCTGATCAAGGAGCAGCCGCGCAACTACATCGCCCAACCAACCATCGCGCTGTCTACTGTGCCGACCGTCTGTGGGGACGTGATCGAGCCGCGACATGTCGATCTGCGGCCGTTCGTGCTGCAGGGCGCGCGCTCGTCGGTCACAGCCGGCGGGTTGACGCGTGTTGCCATGCGCAAAGGCTCTCTGGTGGTCAATTCATCACAAGGTGGCGGAAGCAAAGACACCTGGGTTGTGGACCCGAGCTGATGCTGTCTTCTCTCGCCAATCGATTGTACTGGATGGGCCGAAACCTGGAGCGGAGCGAGGCCACGGCGCGGCTCCTGCAGGTGTACGCCGATCTCCTGCTGGATCTGCCGAAGGATGCGGGTATCGGCTGGGAAACACTGGTGCGGATCACCGGTGCTGAGGAGGCCTATGGTCAGGCGCGACAGTGGGGTGTGGCGAACGCCGTATTGCGCTACATCGCCGCTGACCAGAGCAACGCCAACTCCATCATCAACTGCATCGCGGTGGCTCGGGAGAATGTGCGGACCTTGCGCGAAGTGGTGCCGCGGGAAGGCTTCGAGTCCGTCAACGACCTGCACCTGCTCGCCCAGAAGAAGTTGGGGCGCACATCGTACGTGCGGGTACGCTTCACCATTCTCAAAGAGATTGTGCAGCGCTGTCAGCAGATTTCCGGCTTGTTCGAAGGCACCATGAGCCGTGGCCTTGCATATGACTTCCTGATGCTCGGGCGTTACCTGGAACGCGCAGACATGACGACCCGTGTGCTCGACGTGGCAGGCGAAGCGCTGTCCCTGGAAGATGAAATTTCCGATCATGATGCGCTGGTGTGGATCAGCGTGTTACGCAGCTCATCCGGCTATCAGATGTACCGGCAGAGTGTGCGCAGCCGTGTTACACCGGTGCGTGTGTTGCACTTTCTGATCAACGACCTTTCGTTTCCCAGATCCATCCGCTTCTGCCTGCATGAGATCCGGCGTTCCGCGGGCGAGCTGCCCAACGGGGAAGCACCTGCAAGGGCGGTAGAGGATCTCCTCGCACGCATGGATGGAACCACGCTCAAGCATCTGGCCACCTCTGATCTGCATGGTAGTCTGGACGCTTTCCAGCAGGACCTGATCAAGGTGCACGAAGCCATCTCCTCGACATGGTTCGAGCACTGAAGAGACCGTAAACATGACCTACAAAGCTCTGGCTATCGATCTGGATGGCACGCTGCTCGTTGGTGAGGCATTGCCCGACGAGAATCGCCTGGCCGTAGGAGCGGCTCGGGATGCTGGTATTCACGTGATGATCGCCACCGCGCGCTGGTCGCACCTGGCGCTGCGTCTGCAGGAACGCATGCAGATCGACGATCCGATCATTGCCTGTTCGGGTGCGCAGGTGCTGGATCCCCGTGCTGGCCGCGATGTGTTCGATCATCGGCTGCCGGCGGACTTCACGCAGGCCCTGTACGCGATCTGCAACGCAGAGCGTTGCATCGCCACGGCGACGACGACTACGCACGTACGCATGAAACTGGAAGGCGCTCTGGATCGGTCGCTGGTCGGTCCGGAAGTGGAGGGTGTCGGTGCCCTGAAGGTCGATCCCGAGGACCTGCCCAGGGTCGTCGCGGTGCAGGGAAGCCGCTGTAACCAGCGCATTCGTGCGGAGCTGCAGGAGGCCTTCGCTGATAGCGTCAACATCCTCGACTCGGTCGGCCCGACCGGCAAGATCGTGCTGACGATTACCGCCAAGGCCGCCACAAAAGGGGCGGCGCTGACGGCGGCGTGTGAGCATCTGGGTATCACGCCTGCCGAAGTGGTCGCATTCGGCGACTCTGAGAACGATCTGGCCATGTTCGCGCTGGCGGGCGCCTCGGTGGCCATGGGCCAGGCGGACGATGTCACCAAGGCGGCGGCGACCTTCGTCAGCAAAGCCAACACCGAAGGTGGCGTTGCGCACGGTATCTACAGGCTGCTCGAGAGCGGCCGCGTATGATCAGGCTTCTGGCTGCGCTGTTGTTGTTTGCGTCGGCGTCCGGCATTGCGGACGACCAGGCGCTGAGCAGCGACCTGCGGGAGCCTGCGTTTGCTGCTGCGCAGGAAGCGTTGGCGCGGGCCAACGACAGCACAGCACACCTGCTGGCGCCGGACAGCTACAGCGACGGCGCGGATGCGTACCGCCGGGCGGAGGCCACCTTCAGACAAGGCGGCAAACTGGCACGCCTGGAAGGCTATCTGCAGCGCGCGGAGGCTGCTTTCCTGCGCGCGGCGCAATATGCGCAGCGCAATCGCGATGTGCTTGAAGCGGCTTTCGCCGCGCGTGTGGATGCCAAGGCGGCGGGGGCCGAGGAGCACGCTGCGAAGTTGTGGCGCGAGGCTGAGGAAGCGTTCTTCGGTGCGGCCACGCGGCTGGAGTCAGACCGCCGCGAGAGCGCGGATAAGTATCGCGAACGCGCCGAGCAGGCATTCCGCGAAGCCGAGCTTGCAGCGATCGAGGTAAGCCTTCTGGCTGGAACGGAGGCCGCTATCGCCGCCGCTCGGGAGGTGGATGCCGACAGGCGTGCACCGCGCGCCTTCGCGGAGGCCGTACGGATGCTCGAAGAAGCCCGGCAGGCGCTGGCTGCCGACCGCTATGACACCGACCGGCCGCGCAGTCTTGCCTCAGACGCGCTGCATCAGGCTCGACAGGCGCGCTATACCGCCGCCATGTGGCAGGCGGTGGACGATGACGATGTGACGTTCGAAGACGCCCTTGGTGTATGGGAGCAGGAGCTGCGCAACGTTGCGGGCCTGCTGGATCTGGTTGTGGCCTTCGACGATGGGCCGGGTGCAGCCGGTGCGACCATCAGCGACACGCTGGTGGAACTGCAGCTGCGCAAGGGCCAGCTGGAAAGCCAGGTTTCCGAGCAGTCGCGGCATGTCCTTCTGCTGCAGGAGGAGGTGGATCGGCTACAGGCGGAGCTCGGCGGTCAATCGCGGGCCAAGGAACGGCTGCAGGCCGAGCTGGCCAGACAGCAGCGCCTCAAGGACCGCGTGCGCAAGGTGGAAGCCATGTTCACCGCCGAGGAGGCGCAGGTGATGCGCATCGAAGACCGCCTGGTACTGCGGCTCGTGGCGCTCAACTTTGCCAGCGGTAAAGCAACCATCGCCAAATCACACGAGCCGCTGCTCGCCAAGCTGATTGAAGCGCTGGAACTGTTTCCGGAAACGCCGATCATCGTCGAAGGCCATACCGATGCCTACGGCGCTGATCTGACCAACCTGGATCTCAGCAACCGTCGCGCTCAGGCCGTAGTGCAATATCTGCTGGAGGGTAGCCCACTGTCGCCGGCGCTGCTTTCCGCTGTGGGTTATGGTGAATCGAAGCCCGTGGCCAACAACGAAACCCAGGAAGGCCGGCGCAAGAACCGCCGCATAGATGTGGTGCTCTACCCGAGCTGGTAGGTCGCTCAGCGCACGGTAAGCGTGCTGTACACCTTCGAAAGCGCTGCCGGCAGGTCTTCCATCTCCTCAATCACCATATACCGCGCATCGGCGCACATGCGCTTGAGGTAGTCGTGGCCCGAGCGGTCGACGGTGATGCAGAACGTCTCGATGCCCTTGGCAGTGGCTTCGGAAAGCGCTTTAGCTGTGTCCATGAGGCCGTACTCGTGATCGCTTCGGTCCGGTCCGTAGTCGCAATCCTGGGGAAAACCGTCGCTCACGATGATGAGCACCCGCATGGCGTGGCCGGAGGCGTTCAGTTTCGCAGCGCTGTGGCGTATGGCTGGCCCCATACGGGTGCTGCGCTTCGGCGTCATCGCAGCGATGCTGCGGAGCGTGGTGGCGGAGAACTTCTCGCCGATCTCCTTTGCCACAAACAGCTCTACACAATCGTGGCCGTAGCCGGAGAAACCGTAGATGCCGAAATTGTCACCGAGCGTATCCAGAGCGCTTGCCATCACCAGCATGGCCTCGCGCTGGATGTCGATGATCTTGCGGGGTGTGACCTCCGCCGGTGGTTCGATGTCAGCCAGAAGCGGGTGGTCTTCGAATGGGTCGCGCAGGTTCACCGGATCGCCCCACTCGTCGAGGTCCGGCAACTCCGGCGGCTCCAGCGGGTCATCGGTGGATGCGGAAAGGTCCACCAGAAACAGCGCGCACACATCCCGGTGCACCCGCTCCCTGCGGCTATAGGTTCGTTCGTCCGGCGACGATCCGGCGCGTATGTCCTGGCGTGCTTCGAGTACGGCATTCATGTCCAGTTCGTCGCCATCGAGCACGCGTTTGACGCGCTGCAGGCCGGTTGGACGGATCTGCTCGAGCTGCGGCTTCACTGCGCCCAGCCAGGTGCGAATGACGGCGCGCTGCGCATCCAGGTCGGCCTCAGCATCCGGTGCTAGACGTTCCTCGTAGAGCACGCAGTGTTTCTTGATGTAGCGTCGCGCGTGCATGTCCCACTCATCGTAGCGGTAGCTGCGGGCAGCAGGGCGTGCGGTGCCTATCGCGTGGCGCAGCGCCGCACGCTCCATGTCCATGCGTCGGCGCAACGCATCGCGTTCCTGTTCGAGCGATGCAATGTCGACGCCTTCTTCGCGCACCTCGCCGCCGGCGTTTTCCCGGCCTTTAGCGTCGACGCCTTCGGATTCCAGCATCTCCACGGCGAGGATCTGGTTGCTGATGGCTTCGGCTTCCTCCTTCCAGTCTTCCAGGCGCGCTTCGCGTTGCATCCACTCCACGCCGGACACTTCGTCGGTCACGAGTACTTTGATGTCTGCCGGAATCTCCAGCAACGCATAAAGCTGCACGGTGGCTTCGGCGACGTCGTATACCGTCGCCCCCGGACGCGTCAGACTTTCGCTGAGCCCCGCGGCATGGGCGAGCGCACTCACGTCATCGGCAGCGGGGCGCATGTACTTCGCGGCACCGGGGTACGTGCGGTGGATATGGGCGTCAATGCGCAGCAGGTCGAGCGCGCGGAACAGGCGCCGTGCTTCGCCGGGGCTGTCGAATGCCCGGAAAAAACGCGTCAGATCGCTGTCGCGGCTGCTTTCAGCCAGGGGCAGGGTGAGTTCTGGAAGGCGCTCCGCCGCCTGCTCCAGACGGAAGGTGAACGTGCCGCACTCCCGCTGGCCGATCTGCTGCAGTGCCAGCACGTGGTACGCGTGCGGTTCGTTGCCCTCCAGACTCTCCGGCAGGTAGAGCGCGTCTACGGTCTGGCGGCTCTCGTCGTCGGTGGTGGCGAGGATATGCAGATAACGGCCACAGATACCTTCCGCGAAGAGCGCCAGCCGCTCTTCCACATCCGCCAGAGCGATCACGGCAGAATGACGTCTATGATGTCGCGCACCGCCTCCTGCACCTGCGCATCGTCCGAGATCGCGGTGGTGATGGCGCTCTCTGCAGCCCGGCGTGGCGCGATGCCGCGGCGGATCAGCTCGCCTGTGTAGATGAGGAGCCGAGTGCTCACCCCCTCTTCGAAGCCGTGTTCGCGCAGGTTACGAACGCGTTCCCCGATCACCGCCAGGCGCTCGGCCTGGCCTGCATCTACGCCGCTTTCATGAGCGATGATCTCGGTTTCTTTCTCGAGCTCGGGATAGTCGAAGTCGAGGCTCACAAACCGTTGCCGCGTGCTGGGCTTCAAATCCTTCAGCACGGATTGATAGCCGGGGTTGTAGGAGATCACCAGCGAGAAATCAGGGTGTGCGTGCAGCAGCTCGCCGGTTTTATCGATCGGCAGCAAGCGTCGGTGATCGGTGAGCGCGTGGATGAGCACGGTGGTGTCCTTGCGCGCCTCGACGATCTCGTCGAGGTAGCACATGGCACCCGTGCGCACCGCCCGGGTGAGCGGCCCATCGGCCCAGACGGTCTCATCGCCTTGCAGCAGGTAGCGGCCCACCAGGTCGGTGGCGGTGAGGTCTTCGTGGCAGGCGATGGTGCTCAGCGCATCATCCTGCGGCCCTTTGAGGTGCCAGGCCATGTGCTCCACGAAACGGGTTTTGCCGCAGCCGGTGGGACCTTTCAGCAGCACCGGCAGGCGCGCATCGTAGGCGGCGCGGAACACTTCAACCTCGTCGGCGAGGGGCAGGTAGAACGGTTCTGATTGTGCTTGAGTCATCCCCCGAGGGTATCCTGCAAACGCGCAAAGGGAAACGTGCGGTGTATGGTTGATCCAAACGATGAGTTGCTGGAAGCGGTGACTGCCGCCGTACCGCCGCTGCTGCAGGGTATGGAGGTTCTGGGCAGGGCATCTCGTCACCTGCACCCACCGCACCTGGCGCAGATTGTCGAGGCGGTGGCGCCGCACCGGCAGCCGATCGCCGATGGTCTGGTGCGGTTCAATGCGGCGGCCTGGCCCGAGCACCTGAACGGCTTCCGGGGCGCCGTTGGTGATGCAGCGAGCAATGCCCTCAAGGCATTCGATGGCCTGGCTTCGGCTGCGTCACGCAGCAACCCCGTGATGGCGGCCTATTCGGCCCTGCGTTACAGCAATCGCGCCACGGAAGCGTTGTATCCGGTGTCAATGATGCTGCCGCCGGTAAGCCGATTTTTTCTGCTGGACAGCGTCGCAGACGACGAGGTTCTCGCCGCCCGGCTGGCCGCTGCTGACGCTTCGCGGGAGGGGGTCGGCGTGTTGCATGCCGCTAACGCAGGCAACGAGCGCGGCGGTTTTTCGCTGTATGTGCCGGAGTATCACGATGGCACGCCACTGCCCCTCGTGGTTGCGCTGCATGGCGGCAGCGGCCACGGCCGCGGCTTCCTCTGGAGTTGGCTGCGGGCCGCCCGCTCGTTCGGCATGCTGGTGCTCAGCCCCACATCGCAGGACAGCACCTGGTCGCTGATGGGGCCCGATGTGGACGGGCCGGCACTGCGGCAGATGCTTGCCTGGGTGTCCGAACGCTGGCCGGTGCGAGAGGACCGTATCCTGCTCACGGGGATGTCGGATGGAGGCACCTTCAGCTATGTGGCCGGCCTGCAGGACGACGCCCCCTACACCCATCTGGCGCCGATCGCGGCGTCGTTTCACCCCATGCTGATGGAAGTGGCGAGCCCAGAGCGTGTCGCTGGCCTGCCGATCTACCTGACGCACGGTGTGCTGGACTGGATGTTCCCCGTCGATGTGGCGCGCACGGCCCACGAAGCGCTTGCCGGCGCTGGTGCTGAGGTTGTCTACCGGGAGATCGACGACCTTTCGCACACGTACCCCACGGAAGAAAACGAAGCCATCGCGCGCTGGTTTTTGCGCTAGGCGCCTGCGCTGATGGAGAAATTGAGCGCGGCTGCATCGCGGTATGCCTGTCGCTGGGTGAGCCGTTTGTTGTAGGCGATCAGGCCATCCGTCAAATCTATGCCGTAAAGTTTCGCCCAGCTCAAGCACACTGAAAGGAGGATGTCAGCACCGCTGAAGCGGTCAGCCACCAGATACTCGTGCTGGTTCAGGTGTGCATCTGCCACGGCCACCTGCTTCTTGAAGCCGGCGATCGCCGTGTCGATGGCCGCCGGCGCCTCGCCGTACAGGGCCGCGAGATCTCTATGCTTACGCATGACATACAACGTGTGCGCATCGAGCTCCATCAGCACGAAGGAGCACCATTGATCATAGAGCGCGCGATCAACGGTGCGCGGTTGGGGAATCAGCTCCCGGGCATAGGTGTCGGCGATGTAGCTGACGATGGCGGCGCTCTCTGAAAGCACGAGATCGCCGTCTATCAGCACGGGGATCTTCTCCTTCGGGTTGAGCGCGCGAAACTGCTCTGTCTGCGTGGCACCGGTGCGCGAGCCGATCAGCACCGGCTCGTAGGCGACACTGGCTTCGTGCAGTATCCAGTGCGCCCGCATCGTGCGGGTGGTGCCGCCACCCCACAGCTGGATCATCTGCCGGGGCCCGGGACCTCTGTAGCTTCGTAGAAGTTGGCTTCCACAGCCTTGGGCGGGTGCGCCGCCATGGCCTGTTGGAACGCTGCCATGTGTGGCATGGCGAAATGCGCTTCCAGCGCTGCCATATCCCGCCACTTCTCGGTGATACGCATGGCGTTGGGATTACCGAGCTCCACGCTGAAGGTGTAGTCGTGGCAGCCGTCCTCCGCCTGGCTGGCCGCTTCCATGGTGAGAATGGCGTCTTTCAGTGCGGCGATGGTGTCTTCGGTGGCTTCGATACGTGCATTTACGACGATCATTGGATGGTTTCCTCCTCCCATAGGGTTTCCTGTGCGGCCGCGCTACGGCTGCCGAAGTGCGTCATGGAGTACTCTACGCGATCTGCGACGTCGACCGGAACGTCGCCGAGCGCCTCGATGGCATGCAGCCGGGGAATGAGGCCGGCGCCGTTGGCAATCTGCACGGAGAGCCCGGGACGGGCGTTGAGCTCCAGAATCAACGGGCCTCGATCCCGGTCGATAACGATGTCGCAGCCGAGATAGCCGAGTTTGGTGACTTCGAAGCAGCGAGCTGCCAGCGTCAGGAGCTGCTTCCAGTTGCCGATGCGGATACGAGCGAGCTCTGAGCCCGTATCCGGGTGGTGCGTGAGCGGTTCGTCGTGCTGCACGGCGGAGATGGCGCGTCCTGTGGCCAGGTCGAGCCCCACACCTACGGCACCCTGGTGCAGGTTTGCCTTGCCGTCTGAGGCGCGCGTGGCAAGGCGCAACATACCCATCACCGGATAGCCTTGAAAAACGATGATGCGGATGTCCGGCACGCCTTCGTGGCTGTAGTCGGCAAAGAGATCACCCACCTGCACCAGCGTTTCGACGAAGGCGTGGTCCGGGCGTCCGCCCAGCGAATGCAGCCCGCTGAGTGTGTTCGACAGGTGGCGTTTGAGCTCATCCAGGGTGATGTGCGCACCGCTGGCTTTGACGAACTCGTCGCCCTCGCGGGCGGTGATCACCAGAATACCTTTGCCGCCGGAACCATGGGCCGGCTTGATCACGAACTGCTGCAGATCCTTGAGCGTCTCAGTGATCTCCTCGATGTCGTGTTGCGATTCCACCACGTCGATGAGCTTCGGGGCGGCGATCTGCGAGCGTTCGACTACCTGTTTTGTCAGCAGCTTGTTGTCCACGAGGGGGAAGCGGCTGCGATCGTTGTAGCGGGCGATGAAACCGGTGTTCCTGTAGTTCATGCCCAGCACGCCGTGACGGCGCAGGTAACTGGGTGACACCCAGTCCTTGAACCAGTTTTTCACGCTTCTTCTCTGGCCTTGAACGCGGCGAAGCGGCGCAACTCCAACAGCCGATAGCCGGTGTAGCGGCCGAGAAGAAGTACGAGGGCCAGCACCACCAGGTGCAGCTCCGGGAAGTTGAATGCCAGGTGCTCGATAAGCGAGAGGCTCATCATCAGGTAGGCAATGACGGCAACGAAAAGGCTGCCGCCGCCCTGCTTGAGTACTTCCTGCGGGCCTTCTTCCTCCCAGGTGATCGACAGGCGTTCGATGGTCCACGCCAGGATGATCATGGGGAAGAACGAAATCGTCAGGCCGCCGATCAGGCCCATGCGTGACGACACGACGCTGAACAGTGTGATGATGCCGATGACGATCATTACGAGCGCGGCAATACGGGCGACCAGCAGCAGGTTCAGGTCCGACAGATAGCTGCGGATCATCAGGCCGATTGCCACGACGATGATAAAGCTGAGCAGACCGGGTACCAGGTCGGTCTGCAGAAATGCGAGCGCGATGAGCACGGGCATGAACGTGCCGGAAGTCTTCAGGCCGATGATGATGCGCATGAACACGACCACCAGTGCGCCCACAGGCAGCAACATGATCAGCTTGAACATGCCCTGCTCGGCGATTGGCAGGCTGTACAGTGAGATGTCGAAGTCGCCGAAGCGTTCGGTAGCCACATTGAGCGATGGTCGCACCGACGAGATCATGCTGAACGCCACGCGGCTGGCGTCGCCGCCCACCACTTCGAGCAGCGCCGGTGCCTGGGTGACCCACAGCACCATACGTTTCGTATCGTTGACGATGCCCTGCTGAGGGTCAACCAGATGCCAACGGTCGTTCTGCCAGACCTGCACGAGATCGGCCAATGCCTGACGCCGCCGGCCGTCTTCGAGCTGCAGCGCGCTGACTGTCCGCGCCGGTACGCGCGCGCTGAGCAGCAGGTCGGTCAGAAGCTTTGCTGGCGAGCGCGTGTCCAGCAGCATGCTCACGCTCTGGTCTCTTGGCTGCGTATTCATCGCGCCGACGAGCTGCTGCGCCAGGCTGCGGGCATCGGCGGAGATCGGCATCACGCTGTCCAGCAGCTGTTGGGCAGCGGTTCGGTAGGGCTCCTGCCAGGCAGGTGCTGGCAGCTCCGCTGGCGGTGGCTCTTCGCGATGCTCGAACTCTGAGGCCAGCAGTTCGACCTTGACGAACAGCGTCTGCGGGCCTGTTGCGTTGCGCTTCGTCCAATGCGCGCGTTCCTGTTTTCGGCTGCGGTCAATATCGAAGCCAAAGCCGGACGAGGCGTAGTTGCTGTCGACGATGCTGAAACCGCTCTGCAGCGGCGGTAGCGCCAGATAAACGTGACTCTCGCGGCCACGCGCGTTGAATTGAATGCGCGCCTCCACCTGCCAGACGGTCTGCTCGGAGCTCGGCAGGAAAGGAATGCCGTATGAGTTGTGTCGGTACAACGCCGTGCTGATACCCGCCGCCACGAGGAGGCCGATGAGCAGCAGAAATGGCCACCGTTGACGCATCAGGGCACGAATGCTGGCTGGATGAACCGCCGGGCCACATCGACCACTGCCAGGTCTTTCAGGAAGTTGCGGCCGAGTATGAGGCTGTTGTCCAGGTGTGATCGGTCGGCCAGCGTGAACTCAACCGTTTCGTCGATGTCGCCGATACGTACACGTAGTTCTACGACAGGCCGACGTGTGCCTTTGGGATCTGCCTGCTGCACCACGCGCACCTGGCGCACGATTGCAGTTTCGAACTCCGCGACGCCATCTTTGCCTTCGACCTGAAACCGCACCCAGTCTTCACCGTCGCGTTCAAACTCGACCACCTCATCGGCATGCAGGGAACTCGAGGTCGCACCCGTGTCGATGCGGCCAATCATCTTCACGCCTGGTGGCGCCAGCCACACTTCTTCCAGCTCGCCGAGCACTGCCTTGCCGGCGCTTAACTCGATGGTTCTGGGCGCTTTGTCGCACCGCTGCGTCATCGTCGTTTGCGGCTTGCATTGTTGATTCATGCGCGAAGGTAGTGAGTCGACCGCGTTTTCCACTTCTTCCAGCTTGTTTGCGAACTCGACGCGTGCTGTTCGTTCCGTCATGTCGATGGCTCGCAGATGCTGACGGGTCTGCTGAACCTCGTTCTCCAGCGCGACGATCTGGTTTCGCAGGCTGTCGATCTGCTTTGACGACCCAGGGCTTGCCTGCGGCAGCGTTTCGCAGCCGGCAATGGCGGCTAGTAGTGGCAACAGAACAGCTTTGGCAAGCGAAGACATGCGCATGGAGGGTCGTGAGTATGCTGGATGGCTAGTCTAATGTGCGTGAAAAGGGGTTAATACTGTATTAATGTACAGTATTGGAGATTTTACGCACTAACAACAGATGACCGAAAGGCTGGAAACGGCGCCAGAAGGGGATTCCGCAAGTCACGGTTCAGTGATACCGCGGCCCGGCCGCGGTGCGCTGAGCAACCAGGCCAGTCGCTATATGCTCACCCACACGCTTGCTGCCGACGACGGCTGGGGCATCGACCCGGAGCTGGATGCCGCGCCGCTGGAAACGATCGTCCTGGCAGATCGCACCAGGGAGCTCATCACCCGAAACCGTTCTCCGGATATTCCGTTCGACCGCTCAATCAACCCCTACAAGGGGTGTGAGCACGGCTGCGTGTACTGCTTCGCGCGGCCCACACACGCCTACCTTGATCTGTCGCCAGGTCTCGACTTCGAAACCCGGCTGTTCTACAAGGCGGATGCTGCGCAGCGCCTGGAAGCGGCATTATGTAAGTCCAGCTACCAGGTTCGGCCCATTGCCATGGGCACCAACACCGATCCGTACCAGCCCATCGAGCGGCGTTATCGGGTGACCCGGCAGGTACTGGAAGTGCTGCTGCGCAGCAGGCACCCGGTGACGCTGGTGACGAAGAGCCACCTCGTTCTGGATGATATCGGCCTGTGGAGAGATCTGGCCGAGCTCAATCTGGCGCGGGTGGCCATCAGCGTGACCACGCTGGACCGGGAACTCAAACGTAAGCTCGAGCCGCGCACGGCTTCTCCAGCCGCGCGGCTGCGTACTATGGAACGCCTGGCTGCGGCTGGCGTGCCGGTCAGCGTGATGGCCGCGCCGATGATCCCCTTCATAAACGATGCGGAGCTGGAGCGTATTCTTGCCGCTGCAAGAGATGCCGGAGCCACGGCCGCCGGGTACATCCTGCTGCGCCTGCCGTTGGAAGTGGCCGGCCTGTTCGAGGAATGGCTGGAAGCGCACTACCCCCAGGCCAGCGCACGTGTTTTGAGTGTGCTTCGGGATATGCGTGGTGGCGCGTTGTACACCTCCCGGTGGGGTGAGCGTATGCGCGGCACGGGTGCGTTTGCAGATTTGTTGGCGGCGCGTTTTCGTAGCGCCGCGGGAAAGCTCGGCCTGCAGACTGATGCCGGTCTGCCTGCCTTGCGCACGGATCTGTTCAGCCCGCCCCACGCGCAGCAAAGCCTCTTCTAACGGTCTCTGCGGTACCAGAAAAACAGAGCTATGCCGATCGCTGCCCAGATGAGAATCACGAGCCATTCATACGGCCAGATCAATGCCGATGGGCTCCAGGGCAGATAGAAGGACAGCAGCACCAGCGACAGCACCACGGCACCCCAACCCACGAGGTTCGGCAGCGCCACGCGGTACGGCCGTTCAAGTTCCGGCTCCTTGCGGCGCAGCACCAGGAAGGAAATCGATACGAACAGAAAGGCGATCATCACGCCAAAGCTGCCGGCATCGATCAGCCATACCAGAATAGTGCGCCCGAACAGTGGCGACAGGGCAGACAGGACACCGATTGCCAGGATGCCTACGTAGGGCGTCCTGTGTCGGTGGTGTAGCCTCGCGAATATCGCTGGTATCTGGCCGCTCTCGGCGAGCGCGAAGAGCACACGGCTGCCGCCCACGATGAACGCGTTCCAACTCGTCAGAATGCCGCCGATGCCGCCAAGGACCAGAATGGCCCCCGCCCATGTGCCGCCCCACACTGCGGTCGCCGCATCTGCTGTGGCCATTCCGGCTCCAGCCAGCGCGTCGCCGTCGAGTGCGAATGCCACCGACGCGGATACCACCACATACCAGATCACGGCCGCGACCACGGACAGCACCAGCACCTTGCCGATGTGCGCATGCGGCAGGTCGATTTCCTCAGCCGACTGGGGAATGACGTCAAAGCCCACGAGCATGGCCGGCACCATGATGAGCACGCTGAGAATGCCCGTGGTGGGTGTCACGATCCACGGTTCAGCGTTGCTCGCGCTCCCATGCAGTACGCTTCCGGTAGCGAGCAGCAAGCCTGCGGCGATGATCAGTACCGTGACGACGGTCTGAAAAACCGCGGCCGTGTGAATGCCCCGGTAGTTCACCCAGGTCATGACGGCAGCGCCGCTGCTGCCGATGAGCACGAAACCCAGGTCCACTTCCGCGCCGAGCACTTCCCAGAGGGTGCCCAGGCGGATGGAGGGCAGCAGATATTCCACCGCCGTGGGTAGCGCGACCGATTCGAACAGGCAGACGTTGAGATAGGCGAACAGCAGTGCCCAGGTGCAGGCGAAGGACCAGTTCTTTCCCAGCGCGCGCTGCGTGTAGATGTGTTCGCCGCCCGCGCGGGGCATCGCCGATGCCAGTTCGCTGTACGTCAGGCCGATCAGCGCGATTGCAAGGCCCCCCACGGCGAAGGCGATGAGGGTGCCGAGCGTGCCGGCGGTCTGCACCCAGTGGCCGGTCATGAGTACCCAGCTCCAGCCGATCATCGCGCCGAAAGACAGCGCCAGCACTTCGTGCCGTCTGAGCACCTTCGAAAAGCGCGCCCGTTGAGGTGAGTTTGCCACGCGATGTATCTTTGCCGCCCGCAACGGCCAACCATACCAAGCTCTGTGACGCACATTCAAAACAAGCTGCATGGCGCGCAGCTCACGCACCGGCACAAGGACTACGACGTCTTTGTGCGCGACGACGGCGCCCTGGAACTCTACGTCGACCGGTGTCTTCGCAAGCGCCGGCAGCAGGGTGATCGTGAGCCGCAGTACGTGTGGACCAACATCGAGCTGGAGTGGGAGGAGCACCACTACATCGAAGCCCGGTACTGGCGCAGCGATGGACGGTTGCGCGTCACCGTCAACGGCGATGCGGCGTTTGATGGCCCTGCAGCGCAGCTGCAGGCGCCCGATTGGCTCAGCGCAACAGGCGCGTAATCTCTTCCAGCAGGTGCGCCCGGTCTACCGGTTTGGTGATGTAGGCATTCATGCCTACTGCCTCGGCCCGGTTTCGAAATTCGGCAATGGCATGCGCAGTGAGTGCGCATATCGGCATGGGGCGTAGCCCGCCGTTCGCCTCCATGGCACGGATGCACTCAGTCGCCTGATATCCGTCCATTTCCGGCATCTCGCAGTCCATGAGTACCAGAGAAATGTCGTCGTGATCGTCGTTCAGCAGATCTACCGCCTCTCTGCCGTTGACTGCAAAGCGCACATTCGCTCCCCAACGGGACAACATCTTGCCGACCACCAGCCGGTTGGTGGCGTTGTCCTCTGCCACCAGTATATCGACGCCCAGCAACGGCTCGTCTGGTTGCTCGGGCGCTACCTCGGCAACCAGCGGCTCGGCGGCCGTCGCGTCTTCGTAGCGCACGGTGAACTCGAAGGTGGTTCCCACGTCTTCTTCCGACTGCACGGTGATGGTGCCACCCATGAGCCCTACCAGCTTGCGGCTGATGGCAAGGCCGAGGCCGGTACCGCCGAACTGTCTGCTGATGGACGAGTCCGCCTGTCGGAACTGGTCGAAGAGATTCGGTAGTGCCGTCTCGCTGATTCCAATACCTTCGTCCCGAACGCGAAACCTCAACAGGTGCGCTTCGTCGCTACCAAGTTCGATCAGAATCTCTCCGTCCGGAGAGAATTTGACCGCGTTGCTTACGAGGTTGTTTAGAACCTGCTTGAGGCGGCCACCGTCGAGATGTACCCGTTCCGGCACGTTGGCGTCGATTTGTTTGATGATCTCGAGCGCCTTACGGTCTGCCGCTTCCATGTGCAGGGCGATCACGTCGTCTATCAGTTCCTCCAAACCAATATCCGTGGCATGCAGCTCGATTTTCCCGGCTTCCGCTTTGGAATAGTCCAGCACGTCGTTGAGAATGCCCATCAGCCCGTGCCCCGAGCGGCGCAGGGTGGAGAGATAGAAACGTTGCTGTTCATCCAGATCAGTTTCTTCCATGAGTTCGGCCATGCCGAGGACGCCGTTCATCGGCGTGCGGATCTCGTGACTCATGGTGGCAAGAAACAGCGACTTGGCTTCGCTTTCCTTGCGCGCAACATCTGCTTCGAGACCCGCCTCGCGTGCCTGGAATTCAGCGTTCAGCGCCTCTGCCTGCGCCATCAAACGCTCGTCAGACAGGTTCTTGATACGCACGGCAAGAAGCAATGCAAAGCCCAGGGCAGCCATGGCCGTAGAGACGCCGATGGCGAGCTGCATGTCGATCGGGTCGATAGACAGGGCCGTCATGCGGTTGGCTATGCCCACCAGCATTACTACTGCGAGTGGTGAGCAGGCCAAGAGGAATCGACTTGCCCGAACGTCGCCTGACAGCGCGGCACGTGTTGCGTGCCAGAACGGGAAAAAGACCAGCGGCGCGTTTGCGACGATAAGCACGGTGAACAAAGCGGCGTCCGGTTGGCTGACAGCTAGAGGCAACACCACCAGGTCGGTGACCGTCACCGCCGCGACCAGCCTACGGCTGAATCGTGTGCGGTCGATTTCCAGAAATCTTGCGCAAAACCACCAGGTGGCGAAGGCGAAGGCGATGAATGTCGGCAACAGCAGGATCTGGTTCAGCATCGGGTAGTCAGGCCAGAAGAGTGCGAAGGCGTAGCCTGTGTTGACGATCTGCAGGCCGAACGCCACCAGCAGCCAGACCGCGAGCGCGAGGTAGGCGGTGTCGCGGGTCACCCGGGCGGCTAGCAGGTTGTACAACCCGAGTATGAGCAGCACGCCGAAGCAGGCACCGAAGGTGAGGTCGCGATGCAGCTGGTAGGCAGCATGGGCATCTGCAGACCAGAGCTGTAGCGTGGGCAGCAGCGAGTCCCGAGAAGTGACCAGCAAGTAGATTTCAATCGAGGTAGCTGGCGGCACGTTGACCTCGAAGCTCGGGTCGGCGCGCGAACCGCGCCGGTGAGGAACGGAAAATCCGGCGGACTCTGCTCCGAGGAGCGTGCCAGCGGTGTTGTAGCGCAGGATTCTGGCACGGGACACGCGGGTGCCTGTGATGGTGAGACGCGTACCAATCGTATCCCCGGTGGGATTGATCAAGGTGGTCCGGAACCAGGCGGCTCTTTGTGATCCAGAGCTGAAAAACTGATTCAGCGCATGCGCTGCCTGCCAGCCGTTTGCTGGTGGCCACTGGTCGTCGAAGCCGGCACCGGCAACCTGCATGTCTGCCAGCAGGTCGACTGTCTCTATGGGCAGCACCACGCGGGAGGTTGCGTGGGAAACCCCTGCAGCGAGCAGCGTGGCAGCCATGAGGAGGAGTGGCTTCATCCTGAAAGTGTAGAAGAGCTTGCGGGCAGCGTTGGAGGGGCGTTCTACACTTCCCTGGAGTCTTCTTGGGTTCCCTTTGGCATGTTTGCACGGATGCAACTGCTCGGACGGTTTGTGCTGCCCCTATCGGTGCTGGGTGTGCTGCTGGGCAGCGTGGTGTTCTGGGCGCTGTTTCATCAGCAGGCCGGTATGCTGGAGCGCGAACTGCGTGTTCGTGCGCAGCTCGTTGCTGGAGAGGTGGAAAGATATGCCACGCACTACGGCAGCGTTGCCGAGACGGTGCAGCATGTATACACCGGCGCAGGGAGCAACCTGGACGTGCGCCGTTTGGACCTGGTGGAGCTGGCACGCGGTGATGTGGTGGTCACAGCGGGTGATACGGCGATCCAGCTCCCGGTTTTTGCCGGCCACACCGAGTGGGCAGATGGCAATCTCATGAGCTTCAGCGTGCCGGTGTCGCTACCCGCGGCACTGGCGCGAGGTGTTGGCGGCCGGGATTTCAGCGTCGTCGCAACGCTCGACGCGAGCGCATTGGCGGCGTACTACCGAGAGCAGCTGCGGGTGCTTGCCGGTATCTCCCTCGTTGGTGCTGCGGCGCTGATATGCGGTGTTTTGTTTCTGTTTCGTGGCCTTGTTCTGAACCCTGTTGGTCGTATCCAAGTGGCTGTGCAGCAGGCCAGAGTGTCTGGTAGATGGCGCATGCCGGTGATGCGGTCAGATGAGCTCGGTGATCTTTCGCGCCTGCTCGAGACGAACGTGCGACAGCTTGCGGACCAGCAGCAATTCATGCGCAGCATGTTTGAGAGCCTGGCGGGAGTGGCGTATCGCGCGGATGCGCGCAGTGGCGAGATTCTGCTCTCGAGCGGCGGTCTGGAAAACCTGTTCGGTCCGTCCGCTTTACATACCGATCTTTTTGGAAGCGATACCAGCGAAGCCTATCAGCGTTTTCTCAGCGCAGTTGCTGAAGGTGAGCTGTGGAGTCTGGAATACGCGGTGGATGAGTCCCGCACACAGTGGTTTGCTCACCGTGGGCGCGCAGTGTATGGCCGTGATGGCAAACCACTCTTCTACGACGGTTTGCTGCTCGATGTCACTGAGCACAAACACCGGGAGGACCAGATTGCTCTCATGAGCGAGGCCATCCGCGGCAGCAGCAACGAGGTGTACATCATCGCGTCGCCGAGCCTGCGCATGTCCTTTGCCAATCGAGCAGCACTCGACAACCTGGGGTACGACGAACAGGAATTGCGGCAGCTCGTTGTTCAGGACATCGCGCCGCTCATGCGTAACGATGATGTGGTGGCTGCCCTGGCCGATCAGATGCAGACAAGCAATGAGATTCGTTACCGCTATAGCCACGTTCGCAAGGATGGCTCGGAATATCCCTTCGAGTTTACGGCGATCGGTGTGCAGCGAGGTGAGCAACAATGGCTGATCGTTCTTGGTTCCGATATCAGCCAGCGGCAGGAGCAGGAGGAAGCGATCCGGCAGAGCGAGGAGCGTTTGAGCCTGGCGTTGGAAGGCTCGCACTATGGCATCTTCGACTATGCAGGAAAGGGTACTCCGATGTATCTGTCTGATAGCGTGCGGGATTGGCTTGGCCTCGGTGCGCAAGAACAGATCCACTTCTCGAGCGTGCTGCGTGCGTTGCATCCGGAAGACCTGCTCGCACTGCAGCAGACCCTTGCCGCGCGCCAGGGTACGGAAACCGACTTCAGTGTCGAGGTGCGGCTGCGTGCCGACGAGGCAGACGTGCAGTGGCTGCATCTGCGCGGTCATGCCGACTTTGATGAAGACGGCGCCCTGCATCGCATCTCGGGATTTGCCTCCGATGTATCGCGCCGAAAGATCGCTGAAGACCTGGCGTTCGAAACTGTGGGCAGGCTGGAAGCGGTGCTCGAGCACGTCGCCGAAGGCATCGTCACCCTGACCGATGACGGTTGCGTATCAACGGCCAATACTGCGTTCATAGACATGTTCGCCACGACGGCGGATCAGGTAACAGGCATGCCTTTTTCCCGCTGGTTTGATGAGGCGATGGACCTTCAGGCCCTTGCGGACGGAAAGCCCCGCGAGTATCGCGGCGTTCGTCAGGGGGGTTGGAAGATTCCGTGTGAGATCGCCGTGCGGGAGATGGCTGAGGGGCACGAAGATCGTTACACCGTTGTCGTGCGGGACAACAGCGAACGCCACCGGGCGGAAACCGAGCTGAGATCTGCGATGGAGGCTGCACAGGCAGCCACCCGGGCCAAGGGCGAGTTTCTCGCGACCATGAGCCACGAGATCCGCACTCCGATGAACGGCGTGCTTGGCATGACGCAGTTGTTGCTGGATATGGACCTCAATCCGGCGCAGCAGGAAACAGCGCAGGTGATCTATTCTTCGGGTGAGGCGCTATTGGCGATCATCAACGACATTCTGGATTTCTCCAAGATCGAGGCGGGCAAGCTCGAATTCGAGGAAGCGCCGTTTGACCTCGAATCAGCGATTCGTGAGGTGATGGAGCTGCTGAGCAACAGCGCCACGAGCAAGCAGCTCGACCTGTACGTTGATTATCCGGCGAACTTGCCGGTGGCCTTCGTGGGTGACGTGGGCCGTGTGCGGCAGGTGCTCGTAAACCTTGTTGGCAACGCCATCAAGTTCACGGATCGGGGCCACGTCATCGTCAGCGTCGAGTCCCTTGATGACGGGGAGCTGACGGTACGGGTACGAGATACTGGCCCAGGGCTCGCGCGCGATGTGCAGCCGAAGCTCTTCGACTCCTTCACCCAGGCCGATGCCTCCACCACCCGAAAATTTGGTGGAACCGGACTTGGCCTGGCCATCTGCAAACAGCTGGTGGTGCTGATGGGAGGCGAGATTGGCGTCAACAGCGCGCCTGGCGAAGGTGCAGAGTTCTGGTTCACGTTGCGTTTGCCTGCCGCTCAGCACACACCTGGCAGCTCGACGGACGAGCGTGCGTTGCGCGGAGCGCGGGTACTCATTGTCGATGACAACCCGATTGGAAGAGAAATTCTTCGTCGCATGATGACGTCCTTGGGAGCCATCTGTGCAAGCGTAGACAGCGGCAGCCGGTGCTTGGAGTTCCTGCGCGATCAGGCATTCGACCTCGTGTTGCTGGATTACCACATGCCGGGGATGGACGGTCTGCAGGTGCTGAATGCAATTCGTGCCGATGCGACCCTGGCTTCAACCCGTGTACTGATGCTCACCTCTTCTGATGTACCCAGGACCGCGGGCGTTGTCGGTGCCGTCAAGCCGGTGATGCGCAATACCGTTGCCCGGCTAAGCGCTTCCCTGCTCGCCGGCGATGATGGGCAAGCGGAAGAGCCGTCAGGCTCACAAGACGGTGAAGAGGCGGTGTTGCGTCGGCTGCGGGTGTTGCTGGCAGAGGACAATGCCGTCAATCAGAAGGTTGCGGTGCGCATGCTGGAGAAGCTTGGCTGCACCGTGGATGTCGCGGGCAATGGCCAGGAGGCCATTCAGATGTGGCAGCAGTTTCCCTACGCACTGATCTTCATGGATTGCCAGATGCCGGAGCTGGACGGTCTCGAGGCGACCCGCCGCATCCGGCGCATGCGCGGTGGCGAAGATGTGCCCATCGTCGCTATGACGGCCAACGCCATGCAGCGCGATCGCGAAGCTTGTCTTGAGGCGGGTATGAGCGACTATGCCAGCAAGCCGGTCAAGCTCGACGTGCTGTCGGATCTTCTCGACCGTTACGCCTCCCCTGGCGGGTAGCAGACCACCTCTGGGTCTGCGGTATAGTGCGCGCAGCACTACGAGCGGAGATCGAAATGCAGCATGCAGAAACGCCGCGTGAGCGGATGCTGGAACTGTTGGAAGCCCAGCGCACGTCCTATCTGGCCGAAGGTGAAGTGAGCGAGAAGACCCGTACAGACCGTCTGGAGCGGGCGGTGGGCCTGCTGCTTGCGCACAAAGATCGGCTGGTCGCAGCGATGTCCGACGACTTTGGTCACCGCAGTGCCACGCAGTCGCTCTTTACCGACATCGCCGCGTCGGTGGGGCCATTGCGGCACGCGCAGAAAAACCTGCGGCGCTGGATGCGCTCCGAGCGGCGCAAGGCTGGTCCGTTTCCCTTGAACTTGCTCGGTGCCCGGGCGCGGGTGGACTTTCAGCCATTGGGAGTGGTGGGCGTCATCAGCCCCTGGAACTTTCCAGTCAATCTGACGTTCTCACCGCTCGCGGGCATCCTCGCCGCGGGCAACCGGGTGATGATCAAACCCAGCGAGTACACCCCGGCCACCAGCGAGGTGATGGCGGAAATCTTCCCCACGGCGTTTGACGCCGCGGAGATCTGCGTCGTCACTGGCGGCCCGCAGACCGGAGCGGATTTCTCCGGCCTGCCGTTCGACCATTTGCTGTTCACCGGCGCCACGTCTGTTGCCCGGCATGTCATGCGGGCAGCGGCTGACAACCTGGTCCCTGTGACCCTCGAGCTCGGCGGCAAGTCGCCGGTGATCGTTTCGCGCTCTGCAAGCATGCAGCGAACCACGGATGCGATCATGGCGGGCAAGATGATGAACGCCGGGCAGATCTGCCTGGCGCCAGACTACGTCTTCGTACCGCAGGACAACATGGATGCCTTCGTTGAGGCGACACAGAAATCGGTGGCGAAGATGTTTCCGACGCTGCTCGACAACGATGACTACACGTCGGTGATCAACGAACGCCATTACGATCGCATCATGGGTTACATCGAAGAGGCGCGCAGCGCCGGTGCCGAGGTGATTGAGGTGAATCCGGCAGGGGAGGATTTCCGCCAGCAGCCACACCACAAGATCCCGCCCACGCTGATCCTCGACCCGAGCGACGACCTCAAAGTGATGCAGGACGAAATCTTCGGCCCGGTGCTGCCGGTGAAGCGCTACAGGGACGTCAGCGAGCCCATCAGCTACATCAACGACCACGCACGCCCTCTCGGGCTCTACTACTTCGGCGAAGACGCGGCGGAGGAAAAACAGGTGCTCACACGCACCACCTCAGGTGGTGTAACAACGAACGATGTGGTCATGCACGTAGCGCAGGAGGATCTGCCGTTTGGTGGCGTCGGGCCATCTGGCATGGGTTCCTATCACGGCATTGACGGCTTTCGCCGCTTCAGCCATGCCAAGGCCGTGTTCAGCCAGACGAAGGTCAATGTGGCGGAGATGGCGGGGCTGCGCCCGCCCTACGGTGAGAAAACGCTCAAGTCGATTCAGATGCAGATGAAGTAGGAGCCGAGCCGCCGCTGCGGAAGAGCCCTTTCACATCGTCGGCCACCACGTACAGCGCTGGAACGAGAATCAGCGTGATGAACGTTGCGAACAGAATGCCGAAGGCCATGGAAACGGCCATCGGCATGACGATCTGCGCCTGCAGGCTCGTCTCCATCAGCATGGGCACCAGGCCGAAGAAGGTGGTCAGCGAGGTCAGCAGGATGGCGCGGAAACGCCGCCCGCCAGACTCCAGCGCCGCCTGAAGCGGTGGCTCGCCGCGAGCCACGGCCTTATTGACGAAATCCACCATGATGAGACTGTCGTTCACCACCACGCCTGACAAAGCGATGATGCCGAACAGGGATATGGAGCTGATGGAGATGTCGAGCAGCCAGTGGCCGAAAACGGCGCCGACGATGCCGAACGGGATGACGCCCATGATCACCAGTGGTTGCATGTACGACTTGAGCGGTATGGCCATCAGGGCGTAGATGCCAAAGAGAGAAATGAGGAAGCCCAACCCCATCTGGGCCAGGCCTGCGTTGGCTTCGAACCCAGCGCCGGTTAGGGCGATCTTTACGCCGGGGTAGCTTGCTTCGAGCACTGGTTTGAGCTCGCCCATCACCTTGCGCGTCACGGTTGCCGGTTCTACCACGAACTCGTCCGAGCGCGCGGTGATGCTGACAGCGCGGTCGCTGTTGATGCGCTGGATGCTGTTGAATCCGCGGCCGAGCTCGTAATCTGCCACGGCGTGAAACGGTAGCTCACGGCCATCCGGCGTGCGGATCCACATGTTCTTGAGGTTCTCTACACTGCGGCGTTCGACCCTGGGATAGCGCACCATAACTTTCACTTCGTCGTCGCCGCGCTGGATGCGCTGCGCTTCGGCACCGTAAAACGCTGCGCGCACCTGGCGAGCCAGATCAGCCAGAGTGACGCCCAGCGGCTGGGCTTCCGGTTTGATGCTGAGGCGAATCTCCTCCGGGCCGGCATCGGCGCTGCTTTCCACCTCGAACACGCCTTCCGTAGCGGACAGGTAGTCTGCGATCTCCTTTGATACCTGCTCCACCGTGCTGTACTGGCTGCCGGTCACTTTGAAGGCGATGGGCGGGCCGCCGCCAGTGTGCATGCTGGCTTCGAACTTCAGCGATTTCACGCCTGCAAGCTCACCTACGGCCTCACGCCACAGCGCTTCGATCTCCTGTGGGCTGACGGTACGGTTCTCGCTTTTGGACAGCTCCACCTGAAACTGGCCCCGGCTGCCATCGCTGACGAAGGCAAACACGTGCTGCATCACGTCGGAGCCGTCTGTGCTGCGCGGCCGCAGCTCATCGTTCACCTGCGCGAGTGCGTGGCTCATGTGCTCGACAATCTCGCGGGCGCGTGTTTCCGGCGCACCATCGTGGAGCGTAACGCTGGCCCTGAGGTAGTCGCTGCCCATCTCCGGAAAGAACGTGAAGCGGACGAGACCGCCGCCCACGAATCCCACCGCCATCACAAGCAGGGCGACGAATGCTGCGAGCGTCAGATAGCGGTAGGCGATGGCTCTGGCCAGCAACGGCTGATAGTAGCGGGTGATGATGCTCTTGAGCACGCTTTCGGTGCGGTCTGCGAGCCCTTCGCGTTTGTGCGAGCTTTTCATCAGCGCCAGATGAGAGGGGAGCACCAGCTTCGACTCCACGAGGCTGAACGCCAGGCACAGAATGACCACCCAGCCGATGGCGCCCGTCATGGCCGAGATGGGTCCTGTGGCGGCAACCATCGGCAGAAAGGCCATGATGGTGGTCAGCACGCCAAAGGTCGCCGGCGTTGCAACACGCTGGGCACCGGCGATGATGTTGCGCAGGTTGTAACCATGCTCTTCGGTTTCAGAGTGCACCGCCTCGGCGATGACGATGGCGTCGTCCACGACGATGCCGAGCACCAGTATCAGCCCGAACAGGCTCAGCACGTTGATGGATACGCCAAGACTCGGCATCAGCATGAATGCGCCGAGAAAAGCGATGGGCAGCCCTACCAGCACCCAGGTGGCGATCTTCAGGTGCAGAAACAGGGTCAGAATGACGAAGACGAGCAGCGCGCCGAGGAGCATGTTTTTGATCATCATGTCCAGGCGGCCCTGCAGATAGTAGGTGTTGTCCGCCCAGATGGTGAGCTTCACGTCAGCCGGCAGGGAGGCGCTGCGCTGTTCGACGTAGGCGCGCGCCGCTTTCGCCACCTCCAGTTCGTTGTCGGCATCGGTGGAGAAAACGGCGATGCCGAAACTGCGCTCGCCATCGAACAACGCGTAGCTTTCAGACTCGACAAAGCCGTCGCGGATGTGGGCGATGTCACCCACAGTCAGACGGGTGCCATCTGGACGTGTGAGCAGCACGATCTCGGAGAAATCCGCGGCGTTGTAGGCCTGGCCCTTGGTGCGCAGGCGGATGTCGCCGCTGGTGGTGCGGATGTTGCCGCCGGGCAGGTCCAGGGACCAGTTGCGTATGCTGCGCGCTACATCGTCGAGGGTGAGGCCGTAGGAGCGCAGTGTGTTTTCCGGCACCTCGATGCTGATCTCATAGGGCCGCGCACCCCACACCTCGGCGTAGGTGACTTCTTCCAGTGCAACGATCTCGTCGCGAATGTCGTCTGCCAGGGATTTCATGGCGAATTCATCCAGGCCGCCGGACACCTGCACGGTCAGCGCGCCACGTTGAAAGCGGCCTTTGGAGATGATGGGACGCTCGGTTTCTGCGGGAAACGTGGAGATGGCGTCTACCGCCAGTTTCACCTCGTCCATGGTGTCGCCGAGGTCGTAGCCGTCCTGCAGCTCCACGGTTACCTCGCCCATGCCTTCGCGTGCAGTCGAGCGCACTTCCTTGATCCCTTCGATGTCTTCGATCGCTTCCTCGATCTTGACGATCACGCCTTCTTCCACCTCTTCGGGCGCCGCGCCCAGATAGGGGACGCGAACCACCACGTTGTCGAATTCGACGTTGGGGAATGTCTCGGTGGTGACGCCGAAGAACGCCCCGTACAAGCCGGTGACGATGATGAAGAACATCAGCAGGTTGGCGGCCACGTGGTTGTGTGCGAACCAGCTGATCAGACCTTTGTCCGTGGCGTCCTGATCAGACATCGGAGAGCTGTACCCTGGTGCCGGGAAGGGGGCTCGTCAGCCGCGTCAGACAGACACGGTCGCCGGCGTTCAGGCCCTTATCGATGTACACGTTGGCAGTGTCGGTGCGCACGACCTCCACTTGCCTCGGTTCCAGTTTGTCGTCCTGATTCACCACCCACACCCGATCGCCGCGGTAGAGCACGTCCCGTGGCAGTCGGAACAGCGCGCCGGCGTCTCTCCCTTCGATGGTGGCGGTAACAAACGTTCCGACGCGTAGCGGCTCCGCCTGTCCGGGCGCCTGCTGGAGGTACGGGTCATCAACCTGCGCCACGGCGTAGAGCACGCGGGATTCCGTGTCGTACACGCCTTCGGTTCTGACGAGCCGGGCGTTCCAGAGGTTTTCTACACCGGCTACTTCGGCGCGTAGTCGCACCACCGGCAGGAAGGCATCGGTCGCATCCGGGATGCGTACGAAACGCAGGTCGTTGGCGGTCAACGGCAGGCGTACCTCTGCATGGTCGGTGGCAAAGATGCTCACCAGCGGCGAGCCGGTGTTGACGTACTGCCCCACATCGGCGCTCTTGCTTCGCACCATTCCGTCATACGGCGCATAGATGGCAGTACGCGCCAGATCGCCGTTGGCTTTTTCCAGCTCCGCCTCTGCCAGCTCCAGCTCCGCCAGCGCCTGGGCGAGTTGCGGTTTGCGCAGGGTCAGGTCCGAGGCTTCCTTGGGCGCCGCCCGCAGTGCCTGCAAGCGTTCCCAGTCCTTCAACGCATAGCCGGCCAGTGCGTTCTCTGTGGAGACCTGGGTGCGTGCTTTTGCAACGCTGGCCCGTGCTCGTTTCACAGCGGTTTCGTAATTCCTGGGGTCGATACGCACCAGAACATCCCCCTTACGGAAGAAGCCACCGGCGACGAAGCTCTCGGACACTTCGACAATCTGGCCGCTCACCTCGGACATCAGCAAGGTTTCGGTACGCGGCGTGACCTCGCCACGGGAATCCACCTCGAATTGCACCGGCTGGCGCTCGGCGATCACCACTTCCACCGTCAGCGGGCGAATGGCGCTGGGCTGCTGCTGTGCTTCCGGGCGGTTGGCGATCAGCGCGCCGGTCACCACGGCTGCCAGCAGAAGAACGATGAACGGGAGGACGGCTTTGGCGAACATACTTCTTGAGAGGGTTCCTCGATGGCTCGGTGCGCCTCGGGCAGCGTCGCAGTATATCACTGCGGGTCTATGGCGGCGGCTGATGTCGGTGTAGTGTGACGTCATGAATGATCCAGTGCGAATCAGCCAGAACACCTTCGAATCCGACGGCTTCCTCGTGGTGCGGGGGTTGCGCAACCGCACCTTTTGTTCGCGGGCGCGTGCCGAGGTGTGCGAGCAGCTCGAACCGCTCCTGGGCCCGGCGGAGTTTGAGGCCGACGTAGGCTATCCCGGCGCCCCGAAAGGGCGTGCTGAGGAGGGGGGCATGACGCCAAGGCGCCTGCTCAGCGCCTATGCCCGCTTCTCGCGGCTTCGCGGGTTAGCGGTGGCGGAGGATGTCGGAGAATTGTTGCGCGGCCTGGGGCTCGGCGAGCAGCCGATGCTCTCGCAGGGACACCACAATTGCGTGATGACCAAGCACCCAGGCTACTCCAGCGCCACCCTCTGGCATCAGGATGTGCGCTACTGGCGTTTCGACCGGCCGGAACTCGTGTCCATGTGGTTGGCACTGGGCGATGAGAATGTGAAGAACGGTGCGCTGCGGGTGATACCGGGCAGCCATCTGTTGTCGCTGGACCGAGGCAGGCTCGATGCGGAGCTCTTTCTGCGACCGGAACTCGAAGAAAACAAAGTGCTCATTCGTGAGGCCGTGCCGGTGGAGCTTGCTGCGGGTGACGTGTTGTTCTTCCACAGTCGCCTGTTTCACGCTGCCGGCAAGAACCGCAGCAGCGACGTGAAGCTCTCGGCGGTGTTTACCTACCATGCCGCCGACAACCTGCCCATTCCGGAAACGCGCTCGGCAATCTATCCGAGCATTCCCGTGCGCTGACTGTGGCCGACGACGACTTCAGACGGGCCATGCAAGACGTGGTGCCGCTCAAGCCCAAGCAGGTGGTGGCACCGACGCCTGGCAAGGTCGAACCCACCGGCGCGCAGGTGCGGGCCCGGGAGAACGCCCTCGGTTTGAAGCCGGCGCCGGTTCCAGGCGAGCTTACGCTCGGCGAGGTGGCGCCGGTGCAACCGAGAGATTTTCTGGAGTGGAAGAAGGAGGGTGTTCAGGATCTTGTCATAGACCGGCTTCGGCGCGGGCACTACGAACCCGCGGCCACCCTCGACCTGCACGGTGAACGGATTAAATCTGCCCGACGCCTGGTGCATGAATTTCTGCTGCGGGCGAGCGACTCCTCCGCCCGCTGCGTGTGCATTACCCACGGCCGGGGCGAGAAGAGTGCCACGCCTGCGCGTATGAAGAGCTATGTTGCCGCGTGGCTTGCGGCGCACGAACTGGTGAACGCCTTCGTCAGTGCGCCGCGACACCTCGGCGGCACGGGCGCGGTGCTCGTGCTGATGAAGAAATCTGCGGCGGCGCGGGAAGAGAATCGGCAGCGCCACGGCGCCAAGGGCGAGCCGGACGACCTATAGCCGTCCTTTGTCGAGCTCCAGATTGCCGCGTACCAGGTTCAGGCGCAGCACGTCGCTGGCACCTTCCGCCAGCCGCAGCGCGCGAACGCGACGGTAGAGTCCTTCCAGCGGGTGGCCTTCCACCAGCGCGCCGCCGCCGACGAGTTGAATGGCGGCATCCACCGCGCTCCCCACGGTCTCGGTGGCAAACACTTTGCAGGCGATGGCTTCGTTGACCACGTTTTCTCCGGCATCCGCTAGGCGGGCTGTGCGATAGAGCATGCTGCGTGCGGCGTAAGCCTGAATGCGCAAGTCCGCGTAGCGCAGCCGTACACCTTCCTTGGCCGCGCGTGGTTGGCCGCTGCGATCGGGTTGCCGGATGTGCGCCTCCACGAAGCCCACGGTCCACATCAGCCAGCCGCTGCAGGAAGCGGCGATGGCGAGCCGCGTGTCGCCTATCTGGCGCATGGCGCGCGGCATACCTTCACCCGGCTTGCCAATAAGGTTGTGCTTCGGCACGCGTACCCCATCGAAAGCGAAAGCGGCGTGGTGGCTGCCGTCGAGTGAGGTGAAACGTCGTGTCAGCGTGACGCCGGGCAGATCGGTATCGATCACGAGCATCGCCGGGCCAGCGCCGTCGATCTGCACCAGCGTGTTGATGAAATCTGCCGAGCCGCCACCGGTGACGTAGGATTTCTGCCCGTGGACGATGAACGCATCGCCGTCATCGACAGCACTGGTGGGTTGCGGTGCATCATCCGGCTCCGTGAAGCCGAAGGCGCCGCGCTTCTGCCCAGCCAGCAGTGGCTGCAGATGGCTGGATGCTAAAGGTTCTGCGCAGCCAGCCAGCACGCCGGGGCCGGGGCCGAACACGTGTTCGGTAAAAGGCGCATTGCGCGCTGCCAGCCCCTCGCGCACGACGGTCAGCGCCAGCGTCGAGGCGGGCGCGCCGCCGTAAGCCGCGGGCTGCGTCATGCCGAACAGGCCGGCCTTTTTCGATGCGTCGACGATGGTGCTGCGCTGCCCTTCCTTGAGGCCGCACAAGAAATCGGCGAATGCCTCCGTGCGCTGACGCAGCGACAGCAATTCCGGTGACAGCGACTCGGGCATGACGATCCTCGGTCGTGTGGTTATTGAAAAATCGGGCTGATGATCACGAACACGATAACGAACAGGCAGAGGATCATCAGTCCGAACGCCCACAGTAGCAGCGACTCGCGGCGCGCGCCCCGCAGCAGCAGCTTCTCGACATCCTCCGGGCTCATGGCGGATGCGGTGCTGGTGAGGCGGTAGCGTGTGAGCCCATCCGGGCGCCGCGGCAATTTGACGAAAAGCTCCGGCATGCCCTCGAGCAGCGCTGCTACATCTATGAACGGCATGCCAGTGAGCTTGCCGATCTGCGCCGGGTGCAGCGCCTCGGGGGCTTTGTCCAGCAAACACAGGTACATCTCGAACAGCCGGCGCACGCGGCCGCGAAAGCGAAAGCGAAATGGGATGATGCCGAACATGCCTGCACGTTAGCCCCGCGGGGCAGCGCGTTCAACCGGCGTGCTCGGCGATGAACATTGCCCGCACCGGTGCCGGGTGGCCTTCGACTGTGCGGCTCGGATCCTGCGGATCCAGGGCATCCTTAAGCGATTCAAAGCGCATCCAGCGGGTGGAGCGTTGTTCCAGTGTGCTGGTTGGCGTGATGTCCACGCAGCGCGCGCCGTGCAGCCCTGCCTCCTGCATCCACGTCAGAACCTGGCCCACGCTTGGCACTACGGGCACATTACGCATCCTTGCGTATCGACCTTCAGGGAAAAGTGAGCGCTCACTTTCTACGATCAGCGTTTCGATAACCACCCGTTGGCGTGCGAACGCAGCGGCGCTGCGAATGTGCTCCAGCGGCTCCTTGCGGTGGTAGAGCACGCCCATGGACAGGACGGTATCAAACCGAGGGCCCATGGGTGCGTCTTCCAGCCGTGCCGGCAGCACGTAGTTCTGCGCAGCGCCCAGCAGCGCCGTAGCGGCAAGGTGCTGCATGCAGAACACCAGCGTCGGGTCGATGCCGACCACAGTGCGCGCGCCATGCTCGAGCATGCGCCAGCCGAAGTAGCCATTGCCGCAGCCGATGTCGAGCACGGTGTGATCGGTGAGATCAACGTGCGGCGCCAGGCGTTGCCACTTCCAGTCTGAACGCCACTCTGTGTCCACGGTTACCTCGCCGAACCGCCAGGGGCCCTTGCGCCAGGGGTGCAGGTCTTCAAGACGGTTCGGGAGGTCCTCCAGGGCGTGCACCCAGCGCTCATAGTCGCCGTGTCGGCTACTGTCGTAGCAATCGGCGAGGCGCGCGATCCAGGTGTTCCATTCAGGCACAGCGGCCGCCGCATCTGCGAGCTGTGCCGCGATGAGCGCATCACCCTTCATGTGTAGGCAGCGATGGAAACCCAGTTCAGGCACCGGTACCACACGCGGATGGTCGTAAACCCAGCGGCCTGCAGGCGCGCGATATGCTGCGCCTCGGTGTCGGGAATCATGACGTTTTCCAGGGCGCTACGCTTCTGGCTCACTTCGAGGTCCGAGTAGCCGTTGGCGCGCTTGAAGGCGTGGTGGATGGTCTCGAAGTAGCGCTGCGCTTCGGTGTCGTCGAAACGCACCTTTTCGCTGAGAAGCAGGCAGCCGCCGGGCTGCAGCGCCTTGCAGATGCGCTGCAGTAGCGACGCGCGCTCCTCAGGCGGCACGAACTGCAGCAGCCAGTTGCTGAGCATCACGCGCGCCGGCTCGAAGGCAAGGGTGCGCACATCGGCCTCCACGAACTGCACCCGCGGATCAGGCACGTTCTCGGCGGCCCGCGCGAGCATGGCGGGCGCGTTGTCTACAGCAGTAATGCGCACCGGCGTATCACCCAGGCGGGCGAGTGTGGCCAGCGTCGAGGCGCCCAGTGAGCAGCCGAGGTCGTAGGCATGATCGCCCGCGTTCAGGTGCTGTGCCGCCATCAGCCCGGTCATCGGAACTACCAGCTCGTAACCCGGCACGCTGCGGCGGATCATGTCGGGAAATACGGCTGCCACGCCTTCATCAAAGGCGAAGTCGACCAGCTGGTCGTGGGCTGAAGCGTAGACGCGATCTTTCATATAGCTGTCACGAAAGGCGAGAGGGGCGCATGCTAAACTCGCTCGTCCATGGAGCCAAACGCATCAGACCTCGGCCGCCCGGAGCTCTACATCAATCGGGAGCTCTCCCAGCTCGAGTTCCTGAGACGGGTGCTCGCCCAGGCCACCGAATCAGACGTGCCGCTGCTCGAACGGCTGCGTTTTCTGTGTATCGCAAGTTCGGTGCTCGATGAGTTCTTCGAGATCCGTGTGGCTGGTCTCAAGCAGCAGGAAGCCTACGGCTCGGTGCAGACCGGCGCTGACAACATGTCACCCTCCGAGCAGCTTCGCCATATCAACGAACGCGTGCGCGATCTGGTCGATGCCCAGTACCGGACGCTGAAAGACGACCTGCTGCCGCTTCTGGACCTGCAGGGCATCCGCTTTCTCACGGCGCAGGAGTGGAACGGTAAGCAGAGGGCCTGGATCAAGCGGTACTTCAATCGCGAGCTGCTGCCGATCATGAGCCCTATGGCGCTGGATCCCGCGCATCCTTTCCCGGACGTGCTGAACAAGGGGTTGGCGTTCATCGTCACGCTGGAAGGTAAGGATGCATTCGGCCGCAACAGCGGCCGGGCCATCGTGCAGGCGCCCAGGGCGCTGCCGCGGGTAGTACGTCTGCCGGAGAGCTGCGCGGCCAGCCCCAACGAGTTCGTGCTTCTATCGTGGGTGATAGAAGATCACGTCTCCGACCTGTTTCCTGGTATGCGTGCAACCGGTTGTTATCCGTTTCGCGTGACGCGCAACAGCGACCTGTTCGTGGATCTCGAAGAGGTGGACGATCTCCTGCGGGCCATCGAGGGTGAGCTGTCATCGCGTCGATACGGCGATGCGGTGCGGCTGGAGGTGGACATCGATTGTCCGGAAGACGTCAGCGCTTTTCTGGCCGCGCAATTCGGCCTCGGCCGCGAAGAGGTCTTCCGCTGCGATGGGCCGGTCAATCTGACGCGGCTGGCGACGGTGCCGGATCTCGTGGACCGTCCGGATCTGAAGTACCCCGGTTTCATGTCCGGCGTGCCCAGCCAGCTGCGCAGCGACCCCAACGTGTTCTCCGCTGTCCGCAAGGGTGACATCCTCCTGCATCATCCGTTCGAGAGCTTTGCGCCGGTCGTGGAGTTTTTACGACAGGCCGCGGCCGATCCCAAGGTGCTGGCTATTCGTCAGACGCTGTACCGCACGGGAACGGACTCGGCGGTGGTGCAGGCGCTGGTAGACGCCGCGCAGGCGGGCAAGGAAGTGCTCGTGGTGATCGAGCTGCGCGCGCGCTTCGACGAGGAGGCCAACATTGAGCTTGCAGCCCACCTGCAGCAGGCTGGCGCGCAGGTAGTTTACGGCGTGGTGGGGCTCAAAACCCACGCGAAGATGAGTCTCGTCATCCGCCGGGAGGGACGCAGCCTGCGTCGCTATGTGCATCTCGGCACGGGCAACTACCACATGCGCACAACACGTCTGTACACAGACTATGGCCTGCTCACGTGCGATGCGGATCTCGGCGAGGATGTGCAGCGGCTGTTCGCGCAGCTCACGTCGATGGGTCGGCAGCCGCGCATGCGCAAGATCGTGCAGGCGCCGTTCGCGCTGCACAGCACCATGCTGGAGCTCATTGAGGCCGAGATCGCTGCGGCGCGCCAGGGTAAGCCGGCGCGTATCCGCGCGAAGATGAACTCACTCATTGAACCGCAGGTGATCCAGGCACTGTACCGGGCATCTTGTGCCGGGGTGACGGTACAACTCATCGTGCGCGGCATCTGCGCGCTGCGGCCTGGCATCGAAGGCGTGTCTGAGAACATCGAGGTGCGCAGCATCGTCGGGCGTTTTCTGGAACACACACGGGTGTTCTGCTTCGAAAACGCGGGTGATGCGAAGGTGTTCCTTTCCAGCGCCGACTGGATGGGTCGTAACTTCTTCAATCGGGTGGAGACGTGCTTTCCCGTCGAAGATGCGAGCCTGCGGGATCGGGTGATCGACGAAGCGTTCGAGCTTTACCTGGCGGACAACACCCAGGCCTGGCGGCTGCAGGCTGATGGCGTCTATCAGCGGGTGAAGCCAGGGCGGTCGAAACGGGTGTCCGCACAACTGTCACTTCTGGAACGGTTGGGCGGCTAGTCCAGCTCCTTCAGCTCAAGCTCGATCTGCGCAGCTTTCAGATAGCCCGCTTCCTGCTCCAGATCCAGGCGCGTCAGCGGGTGTTTGTTCAGCCAGCTTCCAGGCAAGCGAATGGTCAGCGCATCTGCCGTGGCCGACACTTCGATGTGCGGCAGGTGCTGCCCCTGCCGTGAACGTCTTAGGACAACAGCAAGACGTAGCAGTACCGCCAGGCGGAGCCATTCGGGCCGACCGTCGAACAGCTCCGTCGGCATTTTGCGTCGATGCGCGCGCACAAGCCAGGACAGGCGTTCCTGGTCGAGCTTGGAAAACCCTGGCATATCCATGTGCTGAAGCAGGTAGCCGCCGTGCTTGTGGTATTGCGAGTGCGAGATATCCATGCCGATTTCATGCAGATCCGCCGCCCAGCGCAGCAGCATGGCGTGATCGGCGTCTACGAGATTCCAAGGCCCGGCTACCTGCGCGTGCAGCGCGATAACGAGCTCTCGCACGCGGTGCGCGTGACGGCTGTCTATGTGATATCGCTCTTTTAGGTTGGCCACCGTTGTCGTGCGGATGTCGTGCTGGTGAACCCGGCCAAGCAGGTCCTGAATCAGACCTTCGCGAAGTGCACCACCGGAGGTGTGCATGGTCTTGATACCGAGCTCGTCGAACACGCCTTTGAGAATGGCGAGGCCGCCGGCGAATACCGGCCGACGCTCGCTGGCGAGACCTGGAAGATCCAGCGCATCGATATGCTGCGCAGCGGCCACCCGTTTGCACAGCTCTTTGAGGGCGGCGGCGGTGATGACGCCGTCGTTATTTTCCAGCGCGGTGATCTGGCCGATGGCGACGATGGTGCCCGAGGCACCAATTGCCATGTCCCACTTGTCGCGTCGGAACTGACGGCCAACGGGCTCGAGCTCCTGGCGTGCCGCGTTTACTGCCGCGTTGAAAGCATCTGGGGTGATCGTGCCTCCGGGGAACCACGTGCTCGACATCAACACGCAACCCATGTGCAGGCTCTCCATGTCCAACGCCTGGAAATGCCGGCCGAGAATCAGCTCGGTGCTGCCGCCGCCGATGTCTACCACCAGCCGGGTATCACGGGAGTCTTCCAGGCTGTGTGACACACCGAGGTAGATCAGACGCGCTTCTTCGCGGCCGGAAATGACCTCCACTTCGTGGCCCAGGCACGCCTCTGCGCGCGCCAGGAACTCTCCGGCATTTTTGGCGCGGCGCAATGCGCTGGTACCTACTACGCGCACGTTGTCCGGGTGCAGCCCGCGCATGCGTTCGCCGAGCCGCTCCAGGCAATCCAGCGCCCGGCGCTCGACGTCGGGGTTGAGGTCGTGATCGTCGGTGAGTCCCTCACCGAGGCGCACCATTTCTTTGTACTTATCCACCACCTGCACGTAGCCGTTGTTCTCATGCACCACGATCAGGTGGAAGCTGTTAGATCCGAGGTCCAGGGCGGCGAGCTGCCGGCCTGGTGCGTCCGACAGTTCAGCCATGGGCGTCGTTCCTGGTAAGCGCTGCAAGGGGTAGGGGGCAATCCAAAGCGGCCGCCACACCGTGTAGAAGGGCGGCCGGTTCGGCGGCGAGCTGGGCGGTGACGATGCTGCTCGCGGCCTTCAGCACCGCAGGCTTGCGCAGCGGCCGCAGGGCGCGCAGTTCGCGCAGGGCGCGGTTGAGGTCATTCAACTCGATGTCCGGAAAATGGCTGAGCAGCTCCAACTCGAGCTGGCCTCTGGCGACGTTCAGCGCATCGAGACGTTGCGCTTCGTTATCGTGGGTGACCGCCGCAACAGCCGCCAGAACTTTTCCGACGGGCGTTGCTGCGGCGGCAATGGTCTTGTAACGCACGCGCGGCGGGCGCACGGTCTCGAAATGGGCCTTCAGCTCCTTGCTGAGAATCTGAAAAAGCACCCACTCGAAGATATCAATACGCGCATCCGCTTTGATCAGAGCACGCACATTGTCCATGAACCGTTCGTACTGGGCGGTAGAGAGCGCCTTCAGGGTCGGTACGCACAGCTCCAGCAGGGTGATGCGCTGCACCGCGTCCCGATCCGCGACGGCCTGCTGCAGTCGCGCCAGGCTTTGCGGCACGCCAGGCTCGGCGTGCGCATGAATGTGCTGCACCTGATGCTCGGCTACCTCGCCATTGCCGATGAGCATGGCGTAAACCAGCGCCCGGGCGGTGAAACCGTCGTGCGCCGCATCCAGCAACTCGCCCTGCATGCTGTCCATGAGCCGCTGCGCCTCATCCAGCGCCTCGGCGTCAGTCTCGCCGATGCTGGCCACCACAGAATCTGCCGTTGGTGCGCCTGCGAAAGCGGCAACGCCCGGCGTCGGGGCGTGGGTGGAGGCGGATGTTGCACTTGTGAGGAATTTTCCGTCCCAGTTGGGGTCGATGGCGCGTATGCGCTTGTCCAGCGGCGGGTGCGTGGCGAACACGCCGCCCAACCTGCGCACCAGGACGTCGCCGAAGAACAGGTGGCTGGCTTCCTCTGCAGCGGGCTGGGCGATGGCGGAGCCGTAAGTCGAGCCGCCGATCTTCTTCAGCGCGCCGCCGATCCCATCAGGGTTGCGGGTGAACTGCACGGCGGCAGCATCGGCCAGATACTCACGCTGCCGGCTGACTGCCGCTTTGATCCACTTGCCGAAAAACGTACCGCCATAACCGATGATCACGAGGCCGATGGCGACGATCATCAGCGGCCCGAGCCCGTCCCGGTCGCGGCCGCCGCGCACGTGCACGCCGCCGCGCAGAATGCCGTAGCCGATCATGCCGAGAAACAGGATGCCGTGCAGCACGGCGATCAGGCGCAGGTTGATACGCATGTCGCCGTTGAGGATGTGGCTGAACTCGTGGGCTACGACACCCTGCAGCTCATCCCGGCTCAGCGCATCGATGGTGCCGCGATTGATACCGATCACTGCGTCGTCCAGCGTAAATCCTGCTGCAAAGGCGTTGATGCTGGGCTCGGGGATCAGGTACACCGGCGGTACGGGTGTGCCGGAGGCGATGGCCATTTCTTCGACGATGTTCAGCAGGCGTTTGCTCTGCAGATCGGTTGCCGTAGCGTGCGTCAAACGCGTTCCGCCCAGAGATTCTGCAATGGTTTTGCCGCCGCCGCGCACCATGAGGAACTTGTACACGGTGGCGCACGCCACCACACCGATCACACCCGTGGAGATCATCGCCCAGGTCTCCCACGGGATGGACTCGAGCGCACCGTAGTTGGCCAGCGACAGCGCCGTGCTCGGCGCGATCCACAAAGCAGCGAACGCCAGCAGCAGATTGGTGAGCACGATGAGCGTGATCACCGCCGCGGAAAACAGCGCTGCAAGCTGCCAGGTTTTGCGCCGTGCGGCGTCCTGGGCGCTAAAGAAGTCCACGGGTTGCTACGCGTCTAGAACGAGACGGACGGCGGCTCCTGCATGGCCTCGCTGTCGGCGTATTCCAGCAGCTCCGCGTCGTCGCGGTGGCCGAAGAAGCCGGCGAAGATCACGGGCGGAAATGTCTGTTTGTAGGTGTTGTACTCCGTCGCCTGGTCGTTGTACGCCTGGCGTGCGAAGGAGATCTTGTTCTCGGTGCTCGTCAGCTCCTCGGAGAGCTGCATCATATTCTGGTTGGCCTTCAGGTCCGGATAGGCCTCCACCACGACATTAAGCCGGCCGAGGGCGCTGCCGAGCGCACCTTCGGCGCTTGCCAGCTCCTTGATGGCGGCGGCGTTGCCTGGGTCGGCGGCTGCGGTCTGCAGGCCGGCCATGGCCTGATTACGTGCATTGATCACCGCCTCCAGGGTTTCCCGCTCGTGCTTGATGTAGCCCTTGGCGGTTTCCACGAGGTTGGGAATCAGGTCGTAGCGCCGCTTGAGCTGCACTTCGATTTGCGCAAACGCATTCTTGAAGCGGTTCTTCAGCGTCACGAGCTTGTTGTAGATCGCTACGCCCCAGAATACGAGCGCGGCGATGATGACGAGGCCGATGATCAGTTCCATATCACATCCTTTCAGTCAGGAAGCGCGAGAACGCACGCTTAAACAGGAAGCGCGAGGACGCACTGTTAATCAGGAAGCGCGAGGACACGCTTGGCTATCACGTTGAGCTGCACCTCGCTGGTGCCGCCCTCGATGGAGTTGGCTTTGGCGCGCAGCCACTGGCGCGGCACGGACAGCTCGCGGTCGTCGAATCCCGGCCCCGTCCAACCGAGGCTGCCGGTGCCCATGAGCTCGAGCATGAGATCGTACTTTCGTTTGTTCTGCTCGGTGCCGTAGAACTTGAAGATCGACGCCAGGTTGGCGTCACCCCGGCCGGCTTTGGCCTCTTCGGCGGCGCGGCCGAGGGTGAGCTGGAAGGCGCGGTCGTTCTGACGGTGTTCGGCGACCTTGCTGCGTAGTGCGGCGTCATCAATGCGGCCATCCGCGTCGCTGCCCAGGTAGGTTTTGGCTACGTCCTGAATCTGCCGGCCGCTGCCGCCGAGAGCGGTGTTGCCGCCGATGCCAGAGATCATCTGCCGCTCGTGCTGCAGGAGCCGCTTGGCGATGGTCCAACCCTGGTTGAGTTCGCCCACGAGCTGGTCTTTGGGCACCTCGACGTTGTCGAAGTAGGTCTGGCAGAACGGTGAGGCGCCACTGATGAGCTGGATGGGGGACGTGCTGACGCCGGCGCTTGCCATGTCGAACAGCAGGAAGCTGATGCCCTGGTGCTTCGGCGCCTGTGCGTCGGTGCGCACCAGGCAGAAGATCCAGTCGGCGTAGTTGGCGTAGGAGGTCCAGATCTTCGAGCCGTTCACCAGGTAGTGGTCGCCCTTGTCTTCGGCGCGTGTCTGCAGCCCGGCAAGGTCGGATCCGGCGCCGGGTTCGGAGTAACCCTGGCACCAACGGATCTCACCGCGCACGATTTCCGGCAGGAAGCGCTGCTTCTGCGCCTCGGTGCCATACTCCAGCAGCACCGGGCCCAGCATCCAGATGCCGAAGCTCTGCAGCGGCGGCCGGGCGTTGATGCGCAGCATTTCCTGCTGCAGCACCCTGTCTTCGTCTGCCGTCAGGCCGCCGCCGCCGTAGGCCGCGGGCCAGCGCGGCACCGTCCAACCCCGCTCGGCCATACGGTCGAGCCAGAGCTTGGAATCGGGGTTGGCGTATACGGCGTTGCGGCCACCCCAGACGGCTTCGTCCTCACTGCCGGGAGTGCGCATGGACGCGGGACAGTTAGCTTCGAGCCAGGCGCGGGTGTCCTGACGAAACTGCTCGAGATCGGACACTTCGGTGGCCTCCTGAACGGCAAAGGACGAATTTTAATTGATACACGGTGGGGGTTATAGTCGCGGACCGCAGGCATTTTGAGGCACAGATGGCAGACATCGACGCGCGCGCGTTTCGCGACACCATGGGGCAGTTCTGTACCGGTGTGGTGATAGCCACCGGCTGTCTGGACGGCCAGCCTGCGGGGTTTGCGGCCCAGTCGTTCGTGTCGCTGTCGCTTGACCCGCCGCTCGTCGCCCTGTGCCCGGGCAAGGGCAGTTCGAGTTGGCCGAAGCTGCGCGACTCCGGCCGCTTCTGCATCAACGTGCTCGGCGCGCACCAGAAGGCGGTGTGCGATGTGATGGCGCGCTCCGGCATCGACAAATTTGCGGAAATATCCTGGCGCGCGGGCGTCACCGGCTCGCCAATCATCGACGGCGTGGTGGCGTACATCGATTGCGAACTTGAAGCCGAGCACGATGCAGGCGACCACACGATCGCCATCGGCCGGGTAGTGGATCTGGCGGCCCAGGACCTCGACGCTGGGCCGCTGCTGTTCTTCCGCGGTGCCTACGGAGACTTCTCCCCGCTTTAATTGGGCGCCAGCGCCTCCAGCCCTGCCCAGTGCAGGTCGCCGAATTGCCCGTTCGGGTTGACTGGTTGGATGCACACGTGTGAGGCGCCCGCGTCGAAGTGCTGCTGGATGCGGTCTTTCACGGCGTCAATGCTGCCCCAGGCGAACGTGGTGTCGATGAACCGGTCCGATCCGCCGCCTTCGAAGTCACGTTCTTCCAGGCCCATGCGCAACCAGTTGTTGCGGTAGTTGGGCAGGCCCAGATAGATCTGCGCCACGGGCCGTGCCAGCGCCCGCGCCTTGTCGGCGTCTGCTTCCAGCACCACCTTCTGCTCCACGCACAGCCACGCATCCGGGCCGAGGATTTTTCGCGCCATGGCGGTGTGTTCTGGAGAGCTGAAGTAGGGGTGGGCGCCGCGACACTTCTCGGCTGCCAGCGCCAGCATCTTCGGCCCCAATGCGGCGATGACCGTGGGTGGCGGCTCGGCAGGAGGCACCGCCTGATACGGAGATGATGCCATGCCCTCCAGGTATTTGCGCATGGTGGCAACCGGCGGGCCGTAGTCGAGGCCGCGCACGCCCTCCACCAGCGGCTTGTGCGACACGCCCAGGCCCAGCAGGAAGCGGCCGCCGGATTGCTCCGCCAGGGCGTTCTGCGCCGCCAGCGTGACGCCGGGCTCGCGGTGGTAGATGTTGGCGATGCCGGTGGCGATGTTCAGGGTCTTGGTATTCGCCAGCAGCCAGCCGGCATGCACCAGCACGTTGCGACCCACGGTTTCCGGCAGCCACAAGGTGCCATAGCCGAGCGCTTCGATGCGTTGTGCGGCCTGTGCCGCCTGCGCCGCCGGCAGGCCGTCGAAAAAGTACCAGACGCCGAGTTTGCCAGTGTCCATCGTCAGGGAAGCTCCTATTTTCCGGTGAAGTTGCCGGCCCGCCGTTCGGCGACCGATCGTATGCCTTCCTGGGCGTCGTCCGTGGCGCGTAGCCACTGCTGTTCCTTCAATTCATGCTCCGTGGCTTGTGCCACCGCCTCGGCGAGGCCGTCGCGCAGGGTTGCCCGCACGCTCCTCACGGCAAGCGGTGCGTTTTCAGCAATCTCTGCGGCCAGCGTTGCTGCGGCCGCTCGCAGCTCGTCCGCGGGCACCAGCTGATCCACGAGGCCGAGCGCGAGTGCTTCGTCGCCCTTCACGCGGCGGCCGGTGAGCAGCATGTTGCGGGCTGCCTGCTGGCCGACCAGGCGCGGCAGCGTGATGCTCAAACCGAAGCCTTGGTGAATACCGAGCTTCACGAAGTTGGCCGCAAAGCGCGCTTCCGGGCTGGCGATACGGAAGTCCGGCACCAAAGCGAGACCCAGGCCGCCGCCAATGGCGGCACCCTGGATGGCGCCGATCACGGGTTTTTTGTTGCCGAACAGACGCGCGGCTTCGCGGTAGAGTTTTCCGGTGGTGTTGCGGAACCCTTCCTCGGTAAACTCGTTGCTGCCCGATCCATCCGATTGCCCCGTGCCGAAATTGGCGCCCGCGCAGAACGATTTTCCCTGCGCGGCGAGCACGATTGCCCGGCATTGTGCATCTTCGTCGAGTTTGGCGAACGCATCTGCCAGTTGGCCGATCAGGCTGAAGTCAAAAAAGTTGTGCGGTGGCCGCTGGATTTCAACGGTGGCCACATGGCCTTCGATATTGACTGCGATGTCGGCGTACTCGCTCATGATGCCCCCGGGTTTGGCGTCTAACCTTCAGTTAATCGTTTAAGAACGACAGACGGATATTGATCAACGTGGAAGCGGAGAATAGCAGCAAAGACCCCGAGGCGAACGAGCGCCCCGGTATCTGGCAGCTCGCCTTTCCCTCCATTCTCGGCAACCTGTCGTACACCGTGGTCGGCATGGTGCAGACCAAGTTCGTCGGCGAGCTCGGCGCCCAGGCGCTGGCGGCTGTGGGTGCTGGGCAGCGGGTGTTTTTCGCGTTGCAGGCGATCCTCATGGCGGTGAGCGCCGGAACAACGGCGCTTGTGGCGCGGGCCTGGGGCGCCGGAGACTATCGGGAAGCCAGCCGGGTGACCATGGCATCGCTCATTCTGGGTGCCGTGCTGTCCCTCGTCATCGCTGTGTTCGGGCTTGCCTTTGCGCATCCGGTGGCAGGCGTGTTCGGTCTGGACCCGCAAACGTTGGACCTGGCCGCGGCGAACATCCGCTGGTTGTGCGTCTTCAATGTGGCATTCGCGGTGAACTTCATCCTCAGCTCGGCGCTGCGCGCGTCGGGCGACGCGTGGACACCGCTGTGGATCGGCTTCGGCGTCAACCTGGTCAATCTGCCGCTTCTCTACGGCTTTGTGTTCGGCCGTTTTGGCCTGCCGGAAATGGGCGTGGCGGGTGCAGCGGTGGCGGCAGGGATCGCCTTCACCATCGGTGCGGTCATTCTGATCTGGATGTGGATGGCGCAGAAGTTCCGCGTGCGCCACGTGGGCGGCGGCTGGTGGCGGCGCGAGCGGCTGCGGCGGCTCGTGGACATCGGTTACCCGGCCGCTGTCGAGCAGGGCGTTTTTCAGGTGGGCTTTTTCGTCTTTCTCATGCTCATCGGTAACTTCTACGGCACCGAAGCCTTTGCTGCCTACAACATCGGCGTGAACATGCTCATGGTGTGTTTTACCGTCGGCTTCGGCTTTTCCATCGCCGGATCGACGCTCGTGGGCCAGTATCTCGGTGCCAACGACCATGCGGGTGCCAGCCGCGCCGGTTGGCGTTCCTGTGGCCTCGCTGTGCTGTCCATGGGAGGGCTCGGCATTCTCGTGATTGCCTACGCACAGGAGTTGGCCGAGTTTTTCCTCAAGGATGAGCCGCTCACCATCAGCTACACGGTGCAGTTCACCTACCTGCTCGGCGCCATGATGCCGCTCATGGCGGTGGAATTCGCCATCGGCGGCTCGCTGCGCGGCGCTGGGGATACGCGTTTCCCGCTCATCGCCACGTTTGCCGGGCTCATTATCATGCGCTGCGGTCTGGCGGCGCTCGCCACCTACCTCGGGCTGCCGGTGTTCTGGGTGTACGCAGCACTTGTGGGCGACTACGTGCTCAAGGGTGCGATGCTCATCCTGCGATTTCGTGGTGGCCGCTGGCGCACCGTGGTACGCACCGACGAGTTGCGATATTCCGAGTCCTGAGCGTGCGTAATCGGCTGGCGGGCTTTGCCCGTTGTGGCGGGTGGCGCACATTCGACCCATGCGTTGGATTTTCTTTGTTCTTGTCTTTGTGAGTTTCGCTGCTGCCGCGGAACGAAGGGTGCTCGAGCCATGGGAGCAGGAGGAGTACGCAGCTGTTGGCCGCATCACTTCTCCTTATCCCGGCGGTTCCGGCACCGGTACCCTGATCGCCCAGGACACGGTCCTCACCGCTGCGCATCTGTTCTTCGACGATGGTGTGCTCCGGGGTGCACCCGAGCGCTTCACGTTTTCCGTTGGCGCCTCCCTCGCTGAGCGGTGTGCGGTGCGATCGGTACATCGCCTTGCTGCCATCGACGCAGCGCTCCTACGGGTGAGGTGCGAAGGGAAGGTTGCCGCACCCGCCTGGCGATGTGGTGCGGCGCAAGCCAGTGGTGCTGCGCTGCTCGTTGGCTTTCATGCGGACGTTGCGGCAGGGACCGCCAGGCGTATCGAACGCTGCCGTTACCGCCGCTTGCCATCCGCGTTGCTGCTGGCCAGTTGCGATGCGCGTGCCATGGCATCCGGTGCGCCGCTATTCGTACTCGACGGTGGCCAACCCCTGTTGGCGGCAGTAGTGCGGGGGGTGGGTATGCCGGCGGATGCCCTCGGCGTGCCCGACTGGCGGCGCCGCTATCTGGTGGCATCGACGCTGCCCGGGAATGGGTTAGCAGGCTGCTGAAAAAGCAGCCTGGTATCCCGGCCAGGGACGGACGGGCCGCGAACCAAGCGCGTAAGTGCTTGATTCGGCGTGAGCGGGCGACAGCCCGCGGTCGCTGAAAAAGTACAGGAAGTACTTTTTCAGCACCCTGTTAGAGTTGCCCTGCACAGGCACTGGGCCGCGTCATGCCGGAACTGCCGGATCTGACCATCTACCTCGAGCACCTGCAGGCGCGGCTGCGCGGCGCCGTGCTGACCGACATTCGACTGGCGAGCCCCTTCGTTCTGCGCACGGTTACCCCTAGCATCGATGATCTCAAAGGCAGAACCGTGGTCGGCTTTCGACGCATTGCCAAGCAACTGGTTTGCGACCTCGAAGGTGACGCATTCATCGTCGTGCATCTGATGATCTCCGGGCGGCTGCAGTGGTCGAATGTGGTGAAGCCGCTACCCAGGCGTAACGTGCTGGCTGCGTTCGACTTTTCCACCGGCTCGGTGATCTTCACGGAGGCCAGCAAGAAAAAGCGTGCGTCCATACGGCTGGTGCAGGGCGCGGCTGATCTCGCAGCGCTCGATCCTGGCGGCCTCGAGGTACTGGATGTGGACCTCGCTGTCTTTACCGAGCGGCTGCGGGGTGCGAACCACACGCTCAAGCGGGCGCTCACCGACCAGCGCGTGTTTGCCGGCATCGGCAACGCGTACTCGGACGAGATTCTGCTGCAGGCGGGCTTGTCGCCCTTCAAACGTCCGCGGGACATGCAGGATGAGGAGATTTCGCGGCTGCATGCCGCGACCATCGACGTTTTGCGGCATTGGACGTCCTTGTTACGCGACAAGGCGGCCGGAAAGTGGCCTGCCAAAGTCACCGCTTTCCATGAAGAAATGGCGGTGCACGGTAAGTACCGCCAGCCGTGCCCTGTGTGCGGCGCGCCGGTTCAGCGTATCGTGTATGCGGAGAACGAAGCCAACTACTGTGCGGGGTGCCAGACCGGTGGCCGTCTGCTGGCTGATCGCTCACTGTCGCGTCTGCTCAAGGACAACTGGCCAAAGCGGCTCGAAGATCTGGAGTCGGTCTGAAGGACAACGGGGAGGAAGTGATGAGACGTGTTTGTGTATTGGTGTTGATGCTGGTTGCCAGCGGTTCGGTTCTGGCAGGCGTTGGCGCGCATCCGCAGGTGCGCGGCGCGTTGGCACTCGTCGATGCGTGGATCGAATCGGTACAGGCCTTTGAGGACGTTCCGGGAATTTCTGTGGGCTTTGTGGTCGACCAGGAGGTCGTGTTCAGCAAAGGCTACGGGTACGCGAATGTGCGCCGGAAGGTGGCAGCGGATGCAGATACGATCTACAGCATCTGCAGTATCAGCAAGCTCTTCACGAGCATAGGCGTCATGCAGCAGCGGGACGCGGGCAAACTGAGCTTGAGGGACCCGGTCGCTGATCACCTGCCCTGGTTCGACATCCAGCCTGGCGACGTGGGCGGTGGGCCGGTGCGCATCAAAGGGCTGCTGACCCACTCAGCGGGCCTGCCGCGGGAGTCCGACTTTCCGTACTGGCTGGGTGAGGACCACCCTTTTCCCACGCGCGAGGCGCTGCGCGAGCGTCTCGGGCAGCAGGAGATGCTGTATCCGTACGCGACGTTGTTTCAGTACTCGAACCTCGGCCTTGCGCTCGCTGGTGAGATTGTAGAGGCGCGCTCGGGGCAGCCGTTTGATGCGTATGTTCGGCAGCACATCCTCGATCCGCTCGGCATGGCCGACACGCGTACTTTCTTCCCCAAGGATCTGCACGGCAACCGCATGGCGGTGGGCTACCGCGGCAAGCTGCGCACGGGCGGCCGCAAGCCCCTGCCGCCGTTCGATACGCGAGGCATCGCACCCGCCGCCGGGTTCACCAGCTCGGTCAACGATCTGGCGCGATTTGCCAGCTGGCAGTTCCGGGTGCTGGCAGGTTCCGAGCAATCGGTGCTGTCGAAAGAAACGCTTGCGGAAATGCAGCAGGTGGCCTGGGTGGATCCCGATTGGAAGGTTACCTGGGGCCTGGGCTTCGCCATCGACAATGCTGATGGCCAGACCGTGGTCGGCCACGGCGGCGGCTGCCCCGGGTACATCACAAGCCTCCTCATGGTGCCAAAACACAAGCTCGCAGCGGTGGTGCTCACCAACGCGGCCGATGGGCCAGCGGACACCATTGGTGTAAACCTTCTCAAGACCGTCGGTGGTGCGCTGCAGAAGCTTGAGCAGCCGATTGACGAGGCGTCGGTTCCGTTGGACACCTACGCCGGCAACTACGGCTCGCGTATCTGGGGCGGCGAGATCGCTCTGCGGCCATGGGGGGCAAGGCTCGTTGGCGTGGCGCTGCCCAGCGACGACATGGACAACCTCGTCAAGCTGCAGCATGTCGAAGGCGATGCCTTCGTACGCGTGACCGACGACGGAGAGCGCCGTGAGGCCTGGGTTTTTCAGCGGGATGCGAAGGGGAATGTGACTGGCGTGCTGCGCCACAGCAATGTCTACGAGCGCCTGTGACGTAGTTGGCAAACACGCCTCAGGTTGCCGCTAACATGATGGGTTGTCACTGAGGAAAGGATGGCCGGTGAAGGTCTGCATCGTCGCGCACAACGCCTACGGGGCGCTTGTGAACGATTCGAATCTGCATATCGGCGGCGTTGAGCGCCAGACGGCGATCATGGCCCGTTGGCTGGTAGACGCAGGGCATCCGACCAGCGTGCTGACCTGGACGCACGGTGGCGCTGCAGACGAGGACGTCGGCGGCGTGCGCATCCTCAAGATCTGCCGCCGCGAGGAAGGTTTGCCGGGTTTGCGCTTCCTGGTCCCCCGCTGGACGTCCCTGCGGCGTGCCATGGCGCGGGCCGATGCAGACGTGTACTTCCACAACTGTGCCGAAGCGATTACGGGCCAGGTGGCGCTCTGGGCGCGCAGACACGATCGCAGGTTCGTTTTCTCAGTGGCGAGCGATCCCGAGTGCGATCCGGCGTTGCCCATCCTGCCGAGCTTCAGAGAGCGAACACTTTATACCTACGGCCTGCGTCATGCAGACGCGATCCTGGTGCAAACCCGCGCCCAGAAGCACGCGCTTGCGACGGGCTTTGGGCTGGATAGCCAGGTCTGCAAAATGCCGTGCCCTGCGCCAGAGGGGCTCGATCTGGATGGCTTGCTTGCGAAGCGTGGCGCAAGGCCGCGGGTGCTGTGGGTAGGCAGGCTTGCACCAGTGAAGAACCTGCAGCGCCTGTTTGCGGTGGCTGCTCGCCTGCCGGAAGTGCTGTTCGATGTGGTCGGCGGCGAAGATCAGGACCCGGACTATGCCCGGGAGATGATGCGCCTCGGTAACGATATGGCCAACGTCACCATGCACGGCCGTCTGTCGGCCGAGCAGGTGGCGCCGCTGCTGCGTAAATGCTGGATGCTGTTGTGCACGTCTGACTACGAGGGTTTCCCAAATACCTTCCTCGAAAGCTGGGCCCACGCCCGGCCGGTGCTGAGCACGGTTGATCCGGACGGTCTCATCCGCGAGCTCGGTCTTGGTAAGGTCGCTTGCGATGACCATGGCCTTGCCGAAGGCATACACGCCTACTGCGCAGCGCCAGACGCGCTCGACGCGGCGAGCCAGCGGGCCCATACCTATTTCCAGGGCAACCATGCCGTCGATACCGCCATGCAAGCTTTCGAGTCCGCATTTCAGGCTGTACTGCGATGAAGGTGGCCATGGTCACGCAGTTTCCCCGTGATGCAGATCGCCCGGTGGGTGGGGTGGAAGCGGTGAGCGTAAACCTGGCGCGCGCTCTTGCGATGAGCGAGCACGTGGAGCTGCACATCGTCACGCTGGACGATGAAGGGCATCGGGCGACCGAGGAGTGGCATGGCGCCACCGTGCATCGCCTGCCGCGACCCGCTGGGTCCATGCTCGGCGTGGCGCGCGGTGCAGGGCGCCGGCTCGTGAGACACCATGTTAAGTCACTTGCGCCGGACCTGGTCCATGCCCACGACACCTACGGCATCATGGTGCAGGGCCTGCGGATTCCGCGGGTGTTCACCGTGCACGGTTTCATCTACGGCGATACGTTGCTGTCCGATTCCCGCTTTGCCCGGTTGCGCGCCTGGCTGTGGAAGCGGGTGGAAACAGCCGCCTGGGCGGACCAGCCGAATATCGTATCCATCAGTCCGTACGTGCGTGAGCGTGTTTCACAGTTTTCCACCGCGGTGATCCGAGATATCGACAACCCGATTGCGGAGCGGTTTTTTGAAACGCCGGGGCAGCCGCAGCCCGGCCGCGTGTTCAGCGCCGCCGTGATTTCCCAGCGCAAGAACACGCAGATGCTCGTGCGTGCAGTAGAGGTATTACGCGGCCGCGGCGTGGACGTGCAGCTGCGTCTTGCGGGCCCGGTGGTCGAAGCCGGATACGGAGACGCGCTCAAACGACTGATCGAACGGGCAGGGCTTGGCGACCACGTTCATCTGCTCGGTTCCATTCCTTCCACCCAGGTGCTCGAAGAGCTGCAGTGTGCATCCGCGTTTGCCCTCGTGTCGCTGGAGGAAAATTCGCCGATGGGCATCGAGGAAGCCATGGCCATGCGCCTGCCAGTGGTGAGCTCCAACCGCTGCGGTATGCCTTACATGATCGATCATGGCGCCTCTGGCTATCTCGTGAATCCGTTCGATGCACAGGATATCGCTGGCGCCCTGGAGCGTAGCCTCGCTCGCTCGGCGGAGCTCGGCGCCGAATCCCGGCGCATCGCCGAGCGCCGCTTTCACCCGCGTGAGGTGGCGCGTCGCACCCTCGAGTTCTATCAAGAAATCCTGTGAAGCGCCTCGGTCTGGGCCTTGCGCTCCTGGGGTTGATCGTCGCGCAGCAGGTATTCGTCGTACCCGGCAACACCCGTCTGGCAGAGGCGCTGCACAACTGGTTTCACGTGCCGTGGTTTGCGTTGGTGACGCTTGGCCTGATCGTTTTGTTCGGTACCTGGCGTGGTGTGCTCGTCGCAATGCTGCTGGCCGTCGGTTCAGAGCTCGTGCAGCTTTTTACCGGTCGTGAAGCCAGCGCGCTTGATATCGGTCGAGATCTGATAGGTCTTGCAAGCGGTCTGTTGGCAGGGTTTGCCTGGCGACAGAAACGGGTGTTGCCTGCGGTGGCCGCCGTGGGACTGCTGCTGATGGCCGGCTGGCCCATGCTGGAAGCGGTAATCGCCAAAAGCGAGGCTCATGCGCGTTGGCCGGTGTTGATGGATGCAGCGTTTCCCGAAACGTTCTACTACCTGGAGCCGACGACAGCCGCGCACGCGGATGCGCAGGGCTACCATCTCATTATGGGCGCCAGCGGTTGGCCGGGGGTACACCTGACGGAGCCTGTACCTGACTGGTGTGGATTTGACGCTGTACTGGCGGAAGTGGTGTTGGATGCCGGGGAGCCGATCGACCTTTTTTTCGGGGTCCGAACGGTGCCGTATGGTGGCTCCACGCACTACACGCGTCTGCAGGTAGTGTCGGGTTCGAGCGAGATCAGAGTGCCGCTGGGTGCACTGCTGCCTGAGCGTTGTACACCAGTGAATGACCTGTTTATCTACACCAACACAGAACACCCGGGCCGGAGGTTGAGCCTCCGGCGGGTGGAGTTGATTGCCAACTAGGGAATGCGAATCTTCTGGCCGGGGTAGATTTTGTCCGGGTCTTCGATCACTTCACGGTTGGCCTCGACGATCTCCGTATAGCGGGCGCCGTTGCCGTACGCTTCCGACGCGATCTTCCACAGCGTGTCGCCGCGCTGGATTACGTAGAAGCGGGTGTCTTCTGCCGGGCTCTCCGACTCCGCGGGTGCTTCGGGCTCGCTTGCTGCTGGTGCCTCCTCGGTGGCAGCGCTCGTCACCACACGCGGCTCGTCTACTTCCAGCAGATCCGCCTCCACACGTTCCACGCCTTCGACATTACCGGCCATGAGGATGCACTTTTCCTTTGCAGCCTGATTGTCGGCCCAGCCTTTCAGCGTGACGCAGCCGTCGTCGTAGAGCACGTTGAGTGCTTTTACACCGGGATTGTTGGCCTCGATGTGGGCATGAATGTTCATGGCTGCCTCGGCGTCGCTGGTAAACAGCTTCTTGCCCACGTCTTTGGCGAAATCGAGTAGTGATCCGAACATGTCGCGTTCCTCTGTGTGGTCGTTCTTGTTGTCGTGATGGGCCGATCAGCGCCCGAGAAACTTCCCGGCCATGCCGATCAGATCATCCAAAGCAGAGCCGTCGCCGTCGGCGTCCAGAAACGAGCCGAGCACGTCGCTGATCTGATTGCCGCCCTGTGCCTGAGTCGTCTGCTTGCTCAAGCCCCCCATGGCGAGACCTGCTATGAGCGGTAGTATCTGCTTGATGATGCTGCTGTCCACCCCGGTGTTACCCGCGGCGCGGCCGGCGAGCTCGCGGCTGACCTCTTTGCTGCCGAGGATGTGACCGAGAATGTTGTTGCCGTCGCTGGTGGCCTCCGGAGCGCCGAGGCTCGACGGGTTGTCCATGTAGCGGCCGTGGTTGCCTTTCTGCAGCGCGCCGATCAGCGCGTCCAGGCCGCCGGGCTGGCGGGTATTCTCCTTGATGCCGCGGCTGAGCGCTGGCGCCAACTGGCCGACGATGTCGCGAACCTGGTTCTCGCCGAGACCGAACTGGCTGGCGATCTGGCTGACGGCGCCACCGCTCTGGGCACCGAGGATGCTCTCTAGTAGATTGCTCATTTGTATTGTCCTCCTTGGATCGGCAAAGGTGCCGCAAAACGAAGGGTGCGGCAAAACAGGGGTCGCGGCAATCCTGGCGACCAGTGGGTTCGTAAAAACATCGTCAGGCTTTATGTCGGGCACATGCGCAGGTGCGACAGATGGAAGATCAGGAATTTCGCGAAGAAGTCAGGACGTTTCTCCAGGAAACGCTTACGGACGATATGCGCGAGGCGGCGCTGCAGGGCTTCGGCGTGGAACGTTCGATTGGCGCCGCCTGGCATCGTGCGCTCTACGAGCGTGGCTGGATCGCGCCGGGTTGGCCGGTGGAACAGGGCGGTACCGGCTGGACGCTCACCCAGCAGCACATATTTGATACGGAACTGGCGCTGGCCGGTGCGCCGATGCTCATGCCGTTCGGCCTGCAGATGGTTGGGCCGGTGCTCTACACGTTCGGCAGCGAGGCGCAGCAGCGTCAGCACCTGCCCGGCATACTCGACGGCAGCGTGTGGTGGTGTCAGGGCTACTCGGAGCCCGGCAGCGGCTCGGATCTGGCGTCGCTGAAAACCGCCGCGGTGCGCGACGGCGATGACTACGTGGTGAACGGACAGAAGATCTGGACCACCAACGCCCACAAGGCGGATTGGATCTTCTGTCTGGTGCGCACGGACAGTGCTGCCAAGCCGCAGCGCGGCATCAGCTTTCTGCTCATCGATATGAAAAGCCCAGGCATCGAGGTACGGCCCATCGTTTCCATAGACGGCCTGCACCATCTCAACGAGGTTTATTTCACCGACGTGCGCGTGCCGGTGGGCAACCGTATCGGCGAGGAAAACCAGGGCTGGACCTACGCCAAGTTCCTGCTCGGCCACGAGCGCACTTCCATCGCCGGTGTGGCGGGTTCGAAACGGAGCCTGGCGGCGCTGGAGCGTCTCGCCCGCGAGGAAGTGGCTGATGGTAGCGGTGCGCGGCTTGCTGATGACGCGAGCTTTGGCGCCCGCCTGCACGACGCCGCGGTGAAGCTCGATGCGCTTGAGAGCCTGGAGGCGCGGGTGCTCGCAGAGTTCGCCCGCGGCGGTACGCCGGGCGACGCTGCGTCGCTGCTGAAGATCCTGGGCACACAGATGATGCAGGCGATTGAGCTGCTGCGGGTGGAAGCTGCGGCTTACTACGCGCTGCCCTTTGAAACCGCGTTGATTGCGGGGCAGTCCGACACGCCGCCGGGTCCGGAATTCGCGCTGCGTGCGGTGAGCGACTACAACTTCGGCCGGGCGCACACGATCTACGGTGGCTCCAACGAGATTCAGCGCAACGTCATAGCCAAAGCGGTGTTAGGTCTCTGACTCGACGACGCCGATCGCCTTGGACAGTGCGTTCAGATCGCCCGCCGAGAGCATGGCGAACGCATCGTTGATCCACCGGCGGTTATCGTCTGCCATGGCCTTGAACAGGGTAAGGCCCGCTTGCGTTGCTTCCACCGTGAAGCTGCGTCGATCCGTTTCCGACAGGCGGCGCACCAGCAGGCCGTCATTTTCCATGCGATCCAGCAGGCGGGTGATATTGTTGGTGGGAGTGAGCAGGCTTGCGGAAAGCAGCCCTACCGAAAGCTGATGTTCGGCTGCCCGATGTAACTGGGAGAGCACGTCGAAGCGGGCCAGGCTCTGGCCGTGCTCGCGCCGCAGCCTTGAGTCCACATCCTTCTGCAGGCCATTGGCCAGACGTACGATCTGAATCCACAGGCGTAGCGTCTGCTCTTCGCGGGATTTGCCCATAAAGAGATCATGACCGGCACATCACTTTTTGTCACGCTTATATTTGACATGTCAAATATAAGCGCGTAACGTTTTTCTGCGTTATCAGGAGGCGTGCCCGTGAAGATTCTCTGCCTGGGCGGTGGTCCCGCATCGTTGTATTTCTCCATCCTCATGAAGAAGGCGGCGCCGCATCACGACATCACCGTGATCGAGCGAGGCAGCCGCGACTCCACCTGGGGTTTTGGCGTTGTGTTCTCCGACGAGACGCTCAAGGGCTTCATGGATGCCGATGCGCCCAGCTACCGGCACATCGTCGAGCAGTTCGTCTACTGGGGCGGCATCGATACCAAGATCCACGGCGAGACCATTCACTCCTCCGGACACGGCTTCTGCGGCATGTCGCGGCTGCGGTTACTGAACATCTTCCATGATCGCTGCGATGAGCTCGGCGTGAACCTTCGCTTCGACACGGACATCACCGACCTTGCCCAGCTCGACATGGATGCTTACGACCTCGTGGTGGCTGGTGACGGCCTCACGTCCATGATCCGCGAGGCCCATGCAGACGCCTTCGGCACGTCGGTGAACATGCGTTGCAACAAATTCTGCTGGCTCGCCACGTCAAAACCGTTCGGCGATTTCACGTTTACCTTTCGGCGCAATGAGCATGGTTGGTGGTGGGCGCATGCCTACGGCTATGAGCCCGGCATGTCGACCTTCATCGTCGAGTGCAGCGAAGAGACCTGGCAGCGGGCCGGCATGGAGTCTGCCTCGGAGGAGGATACCCGGCGTTACTGTGAAGCATTGTTCGCCGACGATCTCGATGGCCATGGGCTCATCACCAACCGCTCCATCTGGCGCACCTTTCCGGTGGTGCGCAACGAGCGGCTCTACCATCGCAACATGGTGCTCATGGGCGACGCCGTTCGCTCCGCGCACTTCTCCATCGGTTCCGGCACCAAACTCGCCATGGAAGACGCCATCAGCCTGGCCGGCTGCTTTGCACAGGTAGGCGAAGATGTGCCAGGTGCGCTGCGGCGCTACCAGGAGCTGCGCAAAGAGGAGGCGGACCGCCTGCAGCGCACCGCGGTGGTGAGCCTGAGCTGGTTTGAGCACATTGACCGTTATGCTTCAGCGCAGAGTGCGCAGCAGTTCGCCTTCAACATGCTCTGCCGCTCCAAGCGCGTGACGTATGACAACCTGGCGCTGCGCGATCAGCGCTACGTGGCGTCCGTGGATCGCTGGTTTGCCGAACAGGCGCGCAGTGACACAGGTTTCGAAGACATCGATGTGCAACATCCCGTGGTGCCGGCGCTGCAGCCGTTCCGCATCGGCCGCATGCGTGTGGAAAATCGCTTCGAGCTTTCGGCCATGTGCCAGTACTGCGCAGAGGATGGTTTGCCGACGGACTGGCACCTCGTGCACTACGGCGCCCGCGCGGTGGGCGGCGTTGGGTTGCTCAACACCGAGATGATCTGTATCAGCCCCACCGCCCGTATCACTCCCGGATGCGCAGGCATCTGGAATGACGCGCAGGTTGCGCAGTGGAAGCGCATCGTCGATTTCGCCCACCTCAACTCCAACGCGAAAGTGTGCGCGCAGATCGGCCACGCCGGCCGCAAAGGTGCGACCTGCGTTCCCTGGGATGGTGGCATTGACCAGCCATTGGCGAACGGTGCCTGGCCGACCGTTGCTGCCTCGCCCCTGCCGTACCTGCCGCACAGCCCGGCGCCGCGGGAGCTCGACGAGCAGGAGATGACGCAGATCGTTGCCGACTTCGAGGCGGCTACCCGCCATGCGGACCAGGCGGGCTTTGACATGGTGGAAGTGCATATGGCTCACGGCTACCTGCTCAGTGGTTTCATCAGCCCGGTCACCAACCGTCGTACCGATGCATACGGAGGCGATATAACATCCCGAATGCGCTTTCCGCTGCGGGTGCTCGACGCGGTGCGTCACGCGTGGCCGCAGGACAAGCCGGTCTCGGTGCGCGTGTCGGCAACGGACTGGGTGGACGACGGCTTGAGCGAGGCAGACATGCTGGAGGTGGCGCGCCTGCTGAAGGCGCATGGGGTAGATATCATCAACGTCTCCACGGGCCAGGTGACCAAAGACGAAGATCCGATCTACGGGCGCATGTTTCAGGCGCCGTTTGCCGACCAGATCAGGAACGAGGTGGGCATCCCGACCATCGTCGCCGGCAATATCACCACCGCAGATCAGGCCAACACGCTCATCGCTGCGGGCCGCACCGACATCGTCGCCCTGGGAAGGCCCATCATGAACGACCCGCACTTTGTGTTGCGTGCGGCGGCGCACTACGATCACAGGCAGCAGGCCTGGCCGCGACAGTACCTGTCCGGCAAGCCGGCTGCCGAAGCGGCGGCCCGAGGGGACCGGGAGGAAGTGCTGGAGTTGAGAGAAAACGCCCGGCCCCCGAACCCCACCGAAGCGCTGGCCATTGCTGTGGCGCGCGGTGAGCTTCTGCAGGGGTAGCAGCGTTAGCGGGTAAAGACCCAGGAGGTTGGAATGAGCTACAGCAACGCGAGCATCGCAGACCTGGTGCAGCCGACGAAGCTGCACCGCAATCTGTACGTTGATCCGCAGGTATTCGATCTGGAGATGCAGCGCATCTGGGGCAATGCATGGATCTACATCGGCCACGACAGCCAGGTGCCGCAGCCCGGTGATTACATCACGTTGAACTACGGCAGCATGCCGGTGGTGATGGTGCGTGATCGGCAGGGCGCGGTGCACGTGCTGCATAACCGCTGCGGCCATAAGGGAGCGAAGCTGGTGGATAAGCCGTGCGGCAAAGTCAGTGCCTTCCGCTGCTGCTACCACGGTTGGACCTACAAGCTCGATGGCACGCTGGCCGGCGTGCCGCACATGGCGGGCTACGAGGGTACGGGATTCGACAAATCCGACCCGCAGTACAGCATGCAGAAGCTCGCAAGCTCCAGTCACCGGGGTTTCGTATTCGCCACGCTCAACGCCAACCCGCCGACGCTGCGCGACTGGATGGGGGGGGCCGGGGACGTGCTCGACAACCTGTGCGACCGATCGCCTGAAGGTGAAGTGGAAGCGGCTGGCGGCGTGCTGCGCTACGAACATGAGTGCAACTGGAAGCTGTTTCTCGAAAACCTCAACGACACCATGCATCCCATGGTCGTGCACCAGTCTGTCGTGGACGCAGCGATCGACTACATCAAGACGCTGCCGGAGGACTCGCCGCGACGTGACGAGGCAGAAATCATCCCGCCGTTTGGCGCATCCTATGAGGCGTTTGAAGCGACCGGCATCACCGGCTTCAGATACGGCCATCACTACGATGGCGGCAAGACCAGTATCCACGCGAATTACAGTGTCGATCCGGACTACGAACGCGTCATGCTGGATGCCTACGGACCGGAGCGCACCCGGGAAATCCTGACGTTCAACACGCACAACACGCTCTTCTATCCGTCGCTCACCATCAAGTCCGCGGTGCAGAACATTCGCGTCGTGCGCCCCATCGCGGTGGACAGGACCGTTATCGAAACCTGGTCATTTCGCCTCAAGGGTGCCCCGGAGTCCATGCTGCGGCGTACGCTTCTGTACTCCAGGCTGATCAACTCCAATGGCTCGATGGTGGGGCCCGATGACCTCACGGCCTACTTCCGTGTGCAACAGGGGCTTCAGTCGTCTGCCAGTCAGTGGGTGGAGATGCATCGAAACTACGGCGCTGACCAGGACCTCGGTGACCGTCTGGTCAACACGGGTACGAGCGATCTGGACATGCGCACTCAGTATGCCGCGTGGAAGCAGTACATGACGGAGGCGGCATGACGCAGGTGGTAGCAAGCGACGCGGCCATCCGCGAGATCGAACAGCTTCTATATCAGGAGGCGTCGTACCTCGATGCGGCGGATCTCGACGGCTGGATCGATCTGTACACCCAGGATGGCACCTACTGGATGCCGGTGATCCCCGATCAGGAAAGCCCGCTGGATCATATCTCTCTGTTCTACGACGACCGTGTGCTCATGGAGGTGCGACGGCGCAACATCAAACACCCGCGCGCCGCGTCCAAGGACTATCCGGTTCGCTGCTCACACATCATCTCCAACATCCGCTTTGCCGATGAAGCCGATGAAGCCGATAAAGCCGATAAAGCCGATGAAGCCGATGAAGATGACGCGTCCTGCACCGTGCATTCGAACTTCCATTGCCTGATGTATTACAACGGCAAACAGACGATGTATGGTGGCCGCTACACGCATGAACTCGTGCGGCAGGACGGGCGCTGGATGATTCGCCACAAGCGCGTCGACCTGATCAATTGCGATGCGGCCCTGAACACCATCATCATCTACATCTGAAGCAATCGAAACTGGACATATGGCACTGGTGAAATATATCGACGCGCAAGGCGTCGAAACGGAAGTGGATGTGCGCAACGGTGACACCGTTATGGAAGGCGCAACGGCGAATGGCATCGAAGGCATCGTTGCGGAGTGCGGCGGCGGCTGCGCCTGCGCGACCTGTCACTGTTACGTGGACGAGGCCTGGTACGACTTGCTCACGCCGCCGAGTGATGCGGAGCGCGACCTGCTCGACTGCGTAGGCGAGCCGCAGGCCACCAGCCGTTTGAGCTGCCAGATCCACGTGAGCGATGACCTCGATGGTCTGGTGGTGCGGCTGCCGGAGTCACAGTATTGAACGAGCTGCTCGTCAGGTTCGCCACGTGGCTCGACGGCTTCGAGGCGAGCACGGCGCTGCACGAGTCGATCTACATGTACTCGTGGATCGAGACCACGCATGTGCTCACACTCATGGTCTTTCTCGGCATGCTCATGCTCATCGATCTGCGTATGCTGGGCCTCGCTTTTGCGGATGTTCCAGCACCGCGCATCGCCGCGGCGCTCGACAAGCCGATGGTCATCGGCTTCGTCGTCATGGTGATTACCGGTTTCGTCCTGTTTTTTGCTATCCCCGAGCGTACCACCAACAGCATCTGGTTCCGTCTCAAGGTGGTGCTGCTGATCGCTGCGGGTATCAACGCATGGTTGTTCCGGCGCCGGATCCGCTCGCTTGAACAAACGTTGCCCGAGCGTGGGCCGATGCCTAAGCCTTTGCGACTGGGTGCGGCGCTGTCGCTGGCCTTCTGGGCTGGTGTGGTCGTATTCGGCCGCGCGATTGCCTATGACTGGTTCGATTGTCACAAAGACCTGACGCCGTTCATGAGCTGGCTTGCCGGCTGTGTGGAGCTGTCTTGATGCTTGAGTTCTTCACATGGATCGACAACTCGATGCTCGCCAGCATGGCGAAAGCCTATGGCGGGGTCTTTGTGGTGGTACAGATGTTCCATCTTCTGGCGTTAGCGCTCCTCGGCGGCTGCGTGTTGCTTGCCGACCTGCGGCTGCTCGGCGTGCTGATGACGGCCGTACCATCGGAAACGGTTGCCCGAGAAACCGATCGCTGGTTCAACCTTGCGCTCCTGGTAATCGTGCTGAGTGGCATCTTTATGACCGGTGCTGTGGCCATGAAGCTGTACTACAACGAGATGTTCTGGGCGAAGATGACGGCGTTGGCCGTGGGTGTACTGTTCGTCTACACCGTACGCCGCCCGCTGCTGCGAAGTGCTGCGCACGTGAGCCTTAGCCCCTTGGCGCTGCGCGGTATGGCGTTGGCGAGCCTCGTTACCTGGTTTACGGTGGCTGCCTGCGGTCGCTGGATCGGCTTCTCATGAGCGCGCGGGAGATCATCGCCTCTGCGGCATCGCTAGCGATACTCGGTGCTGCGGCATGGTTCTGGTGGGGACAACTACAGGGCGTGTTCGAGCTGCTGAGCCTCGCGGCGGGCTAGCGGGTTCGGCCGCCGCCGGGCTATCCGCCGTTGCGGATCTGCGTGGAAGATACATCGTGGCGAAACGCCGCCTCGCTGATCCCTTCGCAGCGTTCCCGCAGGTGGGCTGATAGTTCGAGGTCGTCCAGCGTCATGAAGTGGCCGCCCACCAGACGGCCGAAAACAAGAAATCGAACGTTCAGCTCGGCGAACGCATCGAGCGCCGCGTCGCGCGCGTAGCTGGAGCCATAGTACTTCGCCTCGTCGATACGCAGCACCGTGTCTGCGCCCACGGCGAAGATGGCACCGGGAAAACGGTGGGCTTTGGCGACGAACGTTGGCAGGCGGGTGAGCCAAACCGGAGCGCTCGTCAGTTCGGTCACCGAGTTCAGCCGGCCGTGCAGGGCGTGGTAGTCCAGCGGCGGCTTGTCGACATTGGTGAGCGATAGCTCGAGGGCGCCCCGCCGCCCGGTATGCGCTTCGGCGGCATGCAGGAGGTGCAGATGCCCGTCGTGCATGGGATTGAACGAGCCGGGTACCAGCAGGCCACCATCGTGGGCCCCTGTGCACACCGCAGAAGTGGTGCCCAGCGCCAACGGGGGCCAGTCCGGGTGCGCGGTTGCGGTGCGTGTGCTCTCAGGGGGTGCGTCGCCGTGCAGAACCGCAGCAAGGGCCCACAGCTCATCCACCAGTTG
>JAUIED010000145.1 GCA_030428905.1 Gammaproteobacteria bacterium | reverse complement strand
CACGGCGTCACTGGCTAGGCGCGTCTCGCAGGGCATGGTGGTGCCATGTCCAAGAGGCGCAACAACGCCAGGGGCGCCGTGGCACGCGCCCTCCGGGTGGCCCAAAATCGCCAATAGCTGTGTTGCATCCCTTGGAAAGGTCCCGACCTGTCCTGCGGAATGCGCCTCCTCCTCCGGAAACAAGGAGCTCTTGACGATTTTGGGCTCATCATAGATCAACGAATTAACCTGATGGGTCACTACGGTTACACTGGCCTCAACCACGGGAGGGGCCAGTTTTGAACCGCAACATCTTCTCTGTCTGCCTGAGCATCCTCAGCACAGCTTTCAGCGGCGCAGCGGCAGCCGCCGAGTACTCCGCACCGGTAGGCAACGCCTACCCGCAAAACGTCTACTGGGGTGACACCCACCTGCACACCCGTAACTCCGCCGACGCCTACTCCCTTGGCAACATGAATCTTACGCCCGCCGATGCCTACCGCTTCGCCCGCGGGCAGGCAGTGACCGCGCACAACGGCATGCAGGTGCAGCTGCGTCGGCCGCTGGATTTCCTCGTGGTTTCCGACCACTCGGAATACCTCGGCGGTTTCTACCGCTTCAACGTTGGTGATCCGCTGGTAACCGGCACCGCACCCGGCAAGCAATGGACGCAGTATCTCGCCGACGGCGACATGACGCGGTTTTTCGCCGCATTCACCGCCAGCATGTCGGACCCCGAGAACAATCCGCCCTTCCCCGCCGACACACGCCTGGCCATCTGGCGCGATGTGGCGCAGACCGCCGATGAGCATAATCTTCCAGGCCGGTTCACGGCGCTCACCGGCTACGAGTGGACGTCGATGATCGACGGCAACAACCTGCACCGCGTGGTGGTGTACAAAGACAGCGCAGACAAGGTGGCGCAACTGCCGCCGTTCTCCGGCCAGGACAGCCTCGACCCACGGGAACTGTGGAAGGCGCTGGCACGTTACGAAGAATCCACCGGCGGCGAGGTGCTCGCCATTGCGCACAACGGCAATCTGTCGAACGGCATGATGTTTCCAAACAAGTCTGTGGACGGACAGCCGCTCACCACCGCCTACGCGGAGCTGCGCGCCCGCTGGGAACCGATCTATGAGGTAACGCAGGTCAAGGGCGACGGCGAAGCTCACCCGACGCTGTCGCCGGATGACGAGTTTGCCGACTACGAAACCTGGGACTGGGACAACATCGGCCGCAGCCAGAAGAAAGAAGATTGGATGCTGGAACATGAGTACGCACGCAGCGCTCTGAAGCTCGGCCTGCGCCACGAGAAGGAGCTCGGGGTCAACCCGTTCAAGTTTGGCGTGATCGGCAGCACCGATGGCCACAACAGCATCTCCACCACTCAGGAAGACAACTTTTTCGGCAAGTTTCCCGAATCGGAACCCGGACCGCAGCGCACAGAGAACAGCATGGCAGATCGCCTGTGGCAGAACTGGCGCATCGTCTCCTCCGGCTACGCTGCCGTATGGGCACCGGAGAACACCCGCGAGGCGATCTTCGACGCCATGAAGCGCCGCGAAACCTACGCCACCACCGGCTCGCGCATCACGGTGCGTTTCTTCGGCGGCTGGGAGTTTGCGGCAAACGACATCCACAAACCCAACTATCTCGACATCGGCTACGGCGCCGGCGTGCCCATGGGTGGCGATCTCGCCGGCGCAAAACGCGGACAGACACCGCGCTTCATGATCGCCGCGGCCAAAGATCCGGACGGCCCCAACCTCGACCGCGTGCAGGTAGTGAAAGGCTGGCTAGACAGCAAAGGTGCCCTGCAGGAGAAGGTGTACGACGTCGTCTGGTCCGGCGACCGGCAGATCGACCCGGCTACCGGCAAACTGCCTGCGGTGGGATCCACCGTGAACATCGAAGCGGCTACCTTTGAGAACACCATTGGCGCTCCGGCTCTGGCGACGGTGTGGCAGGACCCTGACTTCGACCGCGCGGAACGCGCGTTCTACTACGTGCGCGTGCTGGAGATCCCGCGGCCGCGCTGGACCGCTTATGACGCGGCCTACTTCGACCTGGAGCTGCCCGAAGAGGTACCCATGGTGATCCAGGATCGTGCCTATACCTCGGCCATCTGGTACACGCCCTGACGCGCGCCTCACCGATTAGAAAGCTGTTCACCGATCCGCTGGCGATCTTTCTGATCGCCGGCGCAGTGCTGCTGCTGGCCGCCAGCGCGTTGCAGGGTACGGACGAGCGACACATCCAGGTATCCCGCGACGGCCTGCTCGACTACATTCGCCAGCAGAGCAAGGACTTCGAAGCCGGCCACGCCGAAGCGCGATTAGCGCAGGCAGATGCCGACAAACGCCGAGAGCTCGTGGAAGCCTACGTGGCGGAAGAAGCGCTGGCACGGGAAGCCAGACGCCTGGGCTTCGACGATCGGGACTACATCATCAAGCGGCGACTGGTACAGAAGATGGAGCTCATGTCACAGGGCTTCGCCGCCGCAGAGGTGCGTATCACCCCAGAGGCGGTGCGCGCACACTACGATGCCAACCCGGAAGCGTACGAGGAATCGGCACGGCTCACCTTTGCCCACGTCTACATCGCTGATGCAGGCGCAGCCGAACAGGCTGAGGTGCTCTTAACAGAGATAAACACAAACGCTGCGCCTTTCGCTCATGCCAATCGATATGGCGATCGGTTTCCCTACCACTCCGCCTACGTGGACCGCACCGCGACGTTCGTCGCCGGCCATTTCGGCGAGGCCTTTGCCCGCACCCTGCTGGCGGCAGAAGAGAACGCACAGCGATGGCAGGGGCCCATACATTCGAAACACGGCCTGCATCTGGTGCTGCTCACGGAAAGTAAACCCGCGCATCTACCCGCTTTCGAGGACATCGAGCCACGCGTTGAAGCGGATTTTCGTCAGCAAGAGATCAAACGGCGAACCAACGAAGCGCTCCAGCGTATCGTCGAAACTTACGAGGTATCCGTGGACGACCTGGAAGCCGGCTAGTCAGGTCGCCGCAACGCTTTCTCTTGCGCTTCTTTGTTAGGAGCGATGTATCGCACGGTGGTCTCGTAGTGCGATCGCCACTCCTCCGGAGGCAGTGGCAACGGCCGACTCTCAACTGCTCGCGCCGGTCTGAACGCCGATTCCGGTGCGTCGGTCCGCACCTGTTCGAGCCAGAATACGCCGTCGTACGCACCGCTGTTACCTCGGGTGGCAACCATATCCAGATCGCCGTCTGCATCCATGTCATGAAACACGAACGCGTCGTACATGCCCCGCACCCGGCGCGAGATGTCATGACGCCGCCACTCGCCATCTGCAGCACCCGGATTCTGAAACCAGGCGATACGTCCGGTGGAAGACGCCGCTGTTACCGACGGATCGTCGATGTCACGGGACGCACCGGAGTAGCCTCCGCGCACCACGTTGAGCCCTGAGTAGCCGCCGGTTACCGCGTCCATGTATCCGTCACCATCGATGTCTGCCACATCAACGCCGATCACCCAGTCTGGCAACGTGTGGCCGATACGCCGGTAGCCCCAGGGCTTGGAAAGATCCCCCGGGTTCTGCAGCCAACCGAGACCCGCGTGTACCCAACCGGCATGGCCAGGCTGAAATTCGAGCACGTTGACCAGCAGGTCCATGCGCGCGTCCCCACCAATTCGCGTGAACGCCCCGTCGAATGCGTTCGACACTCCGCGCCAGCCCTCAGCAACCGGGAACGCCGCGCTGGCGTTCAGTGGATGTACCTGCACGTGCAGCTCGCCGTCAGCCATGCCCTGGTTTTCGATAAGCATCATGCGCTGATCCACCCGGCTGGCGGCAAGCACGTCCACATCACCGTCACCGTCGACGTCCACGGGCAGCACATGGTTGGGAATGCCGTCTCGCATCAGCACCTGCTCGCGCCAACTGACCTGGTCAAGCGGATCACCATCAAGCCAGAACAGCGATGTCGGCAGGTTGGGCAGGCCGCCGTCGTCGCTGCGCACCACATCGGCAAAACCCTTGTTCGCACCGAGCACTTCCAGCCGCCCATCGCCGTTCATGTCGGCCAGCGCCACACGAATCCAGGAACCCCGGCCGGTGGTCACCTCGGGTACGAGCGAAGGCCACGGTGCGTTGCGCGCCGACGCGCCGGGATTCTGGAAGTAGGCCAGGTGCGCCTCCTCACAGGCGGCAACGATGTCCGGCCAGCCGTCGCCGTTCACATCACCCACCGCCACATCCTCGATGGCGCCTACCACGCGCCCCCGTGCCACGCTGATGTTGTGCCATGTACTGCCGCCAAAGGCGATGCGCAGATGGTGCGAATCCTCATGCACGGAGATGACATCCATGCGGCCGTCGCGGTCGATATCCGCCAGCACCAGACCATCGCCGCCGCGGATGGGTTCACCGCCGTTGACGCCTTCATCATCGATGCGATGCTCGCGCCAGGAGATGAAACGTCCATCCGGAGCCTGCGCGTTGGATAGCGTATCCGCTACCGTTTTCTGGCCGTCAGAGCTCCATACGGCAATGGGAAAGCCGCACGCAAGCGGCAGCATCACCGCACACAGAAGGCGGTTCACAAGCGAAAGTGCGATATCTGAATCTCCTCGCCGGTATCGGCATAGTCGCCAGCCGCGCGGCCGGCGCGAAACACTCCCCAGTTGATGGGTCGATAACGCGGCGGCGCTTCGGCGTTTACCACACCGTCCAGCGGCGCGTAGTCCGTGTCATAGCTCGGGTTGTAGAAGAACGGCGCGCTGTAACGCACCGCCGTACTGCTCGCGAGCACGCGATGCACCGGCGCGGCGTAGCGATCGTTGGACCACACCTGCACGATGTCACCGATATTCACCGTTAGCGCACCGGCAACCGGCTGCACGGTGTGCCAGCTACCCGCGTGCTGAAACTGCAAGCCGGGCTGAGCATCCGTGAGCAGCACCGTCACGGCACCGGCGTCCGTGTGGTGACTGATGCCCAGATGATCCTGCGAGGCGCCGCAGAGCGGATAATAGTTGAGGCGAAGAAAACTGGAATGGGGCTGTCCGAATCGTTCGCCGAGATAGCTGCGCGCCATGCCAAGATTGTGGCTGATACCCTGCAACAATGCGGCAGACACCGCTTCCGCCGCCTGATAGTAAGACTCAACAGCCCGTTGAAAATCCGCGACATCCTCTGGCCACTGCGGCGTGCTGCCACGCATGGGGCCGTCGTGCACCACCGGGCCGACATCGAAGATCTCCTTCCAGTCGCGCCGGTTTTTCGTCAGCTCCCGGTCGAAAAACCCCCAGGCGTTGCTGTCCGTGCGCTCGATGGCGCGTTTTTCCGCAACTGGCAGCGCGAAGAAGCGGTGCATGGCAAGCATCAGCGCATCAAGCACTTCTTGCGCCACGCCGTGGCCGACAATATGAAAGCAGCCCCACTCCCGGCACGCGGTATCCAGCTCCGGATACCACGTATCGTTTTGAAAGCCCTGCACATCGATCAGCGGAATGCGCACCTGCCCCCCTCCTACTCAGCCGTCGGCAGCACGCGGCTGACCTTGATGCGCCGCAGGCTGAAACTCGATTCCACATTCTGCACGCCCGGATAGCTGAGAATGCGCTTCATGACGATGTCCGAGAAATGGTCGATGCTGCGCGCCACCACCTTCATCAGGTAGTCATGGGCACCGCTCATGGCGTGGCACTCGATGATGTGCGGTTCGGCGGCGACCGCGGCGTGAAAGGCCTGGGTCTTCTCATCCGGCTGCTTTTCCATGGTCACCTGCACGAAGGCGGTGACATCGAGCCCTAACAGCCGCTGATCCACGTCGGCGCTGTAGCCGCGGATAACGCCCATTTCTTCCAGACGTTTGACGCGGCGAAACGTCGGCGACTCCGACAGGCCGATGCGGCCAGCAAGCTCCGCATTCGTCAGGCGCCCGTCTTCCTGCAGGGCGGCGAGTATCTCGCGCTCGGCTCGTTCGAATTGGGCGTTGGACATGGCATGCAACCGACATTCTCGAACGGAAGATTGTACCCCGCCACCCTGATGCCCGCCGCACTGAGGTCCGCTTCATCGGCGCCACCTCTACCCACGGAGCACCTGCAAACCGACGGGATCCGACCTACCAATTTCTGTGGGGGCGATGTAGTGCCTTTGATGGACAATCGGACTTTCGATACTGTGTCCGGCAAACGTCCGGCAAATAAAAAGGGGACCTGAATGGCGGAACGGGTGGAGCAGTTGCCGGATGCGATCAGCGTATTGCTCGTGGAAGACGACCCGGCAACCCGGGCAGCGCTCGAAGCCGTGGTCGGTAGCCTGCCGGGCCACGTGCTCGTCGCTTCTGCGGGCAGTTTCTCTGCCGGCAACCGCGCCTTGACGGAAGTCACGTTCGATCTCGCGCTCGTCGATCTCGACCTTCCGGACGGCAGCGGGCTCGACCTCATTCGCAGGATCAAGGCGCTGGATGGCACCAAGGTACTGGTCATCACTGTGTTTGCCGACCAGACCAACGTGCTTGCCGCGACGCGTGCCGGTGCGGACGGCTACGTGCTCAAGGATATCGAAGGGCCAGAGCTGGAGTCGGCCATACAACAGGTTATGACAGGGGCGGCACCGCTTTCTCCGGCTGTCGCGGCGCATCTTCTGCGGCAGGTTCGCTCAGGCATGCGGAAGGTGGCCGGCGAATCGCTGGTCAACGCACTCACGGAGCGGGAAACGGATGTGCTGGAACAACTCGCCCGCGGTCACACCTACAGGGAAGTCGGGCGACGCTGCGGCATCTCGCACAACACGGTCGCCTTTCACGTCAAACAGATCTACGACAAGCTGCAGGTCAACTCTCGGGGTGAAGCCATCTACCGGGCGGTGAACGACGGCATCATCTCTATGTGATGTGGCGTTTTGCCGTCATTCCGACCGTTGGCCTCACACTGCTCATGGCGGCCTTAGTGTGGCTTACGGAAACCGCATTACCGGAGGTCGTCCCGGCAACCGCTGTGAAATTTCAGTCCATAGATGCGCTCGATGCGCCACTCGATCCGGCGGCCTGGGCCGACGCGACGTTGCCTCTGCGGCTCTGCCAAGCGGTGACCTGCAAAGGTGAGTTCGAAGTCATGCGCCACACGTTCGAAGTAGCTGCAAAGCCGGCATCCATGTGGGCGGTGTATCTGCCTTATTTCGACAGCGCCGCGAGGGTCTACCTCAACGGTGCGCTCGTCGGCGATGCCGGCTCGATCACACCACCGGTAGGGCAGCACGCCAAACGGCCAGCGTTGCTCGACATTTCGCCGACGCTGGTGCGCACTGGACGCAACGAGCTTATCGTCTACTTCGTCGAGGTGGCGCCTGGTTTTGGCAAGGCCGGCCGGTTCTACGTCGGCCCGAAGGCGTCGCTCGAGGGTGCATTCGACGTGCGTATTCGCGCCCAGGTCTATGCGCCGATTCTCACCATCTGCCTGACGCTGCCCATCCTGCTCCTGGTCGGCTTCGTGATGAGCAGCGGCCGCAGCGAGCCGATGCTGCTGTGTTTCGCGCTGGTGTTACTGCTCTTCGTGCTGCGTACGGGCAACGAGCTGGTGGTGGATCCCTGGTTCTCGCACAGCACCCACGCAGCGATCTTCTACGGTACCTCGCTATGTCTGCTCGCCGCCGCCTACGGATTCGTATCACGTCTGGCGAATGCCCACGTAGCTGCAATCGAACTCGGCCTGTGGCTTGCTGCCATCGCAATCACCGCGTGGCTGAACTGGTTGCTCGCCCAGGACCTGCGCATCGGCGTTCTCAGAGGAAACGCCACATTGCGCTACAGCTCCGTCCTTGTGTTGCCTATCCTGTTAATCCTTATCGTTCGCTACCTGCGCGGCGAACCGAGCTGGCGCGGCGGCTGGGTGAGCGCAGCACTCGTGACGGCGGCCGGAGTGGTGATGCTCGACATCGTTCGTACCTGGCCGCCCGGCATGCCGGAAGTGACCTACGCCAGTTTCGGACCGCCGCTGCTGGTGGGCGCGTTCGCCCTCGTTCTAGCTCACCGCTATGTGACCAACGCAACTGCTGCGGCGGCGGCGAACGTTGAACTCGCAAGTAGAGTGGCCGAACGGGAAGCGCAGGTGGTGGAGAGCTATCAGCGTCTGCGGGAAGCGCAGGAAGCGAGTCTGTTGCTGGAAGAGCGGCAGCGCATCATGCGCGACATGCATGACGGCGTGGGTGGACGACTGGCCGCCCTATCGAGCCTGCTCAATCGTGGCGAGGCAGTGCCCACTGCCGACGTGCGGGACGCGGTGGGTGAGAGCCTGCAGGATCTGCGGCTCATGATCGACTCACTGGATACGCTGCCAGATGATCTTGCGCTTGCGCTGGGTGCTGCACGACCGCGCCTGGCGCACTGGCTGCGCGGTCATGGTATTGCCCTCGAATGGCGCTGTGATATTGGCCAGATCAGCGGTTTCGGACCGCGATCGGTGCTGTCCATCTATCGCTTGTTGCAGGAGGCCTGCACCAATGTGGCGCGACATGCCCAGGCCTCGCGTGTCACGATTACCTGTACCAACTCCGAATGTGCGCTGAGCGTGTGTGTAGAGGATGACGGCAGAGGCTTCGAAGTGCTCGAAGGAGGTGGGCGGGGTCTGGGCAACATGCGCTCACGTGTGGAATCTCTGGGCGGCACGTTCGAGGTCCGCTCGGATACACACGGCAGCGGTGTGTACTTCAAGATCCCCTCGCAGGTGGAACGGGCGCCGGTCTGAGGGCGGATGCCATGCCTTGAGGTGTTGCCCACGGTGCGACTTCCGTGTCGCACCGATGAGCTGTGAGCAACGGCGGCATCCTTGCCGTTGAACGGCACTTCAGGGCTTGCAGCCCCGCCACGCGCCGTACCCGAGGCCCTGATGGAACACCGTGGTGCCCTCGAAGCAGGATGAGCTCATCGCGCTGCCGGACATGGTGCTCATTGGAGAGTTGTCCAGCATGTTGAAGAAGTTCATCTCGATCACTGAGGGCGACGCCTGGTTCCAGTTGCCCCACACGCCCGGATCGTAGGTCTCGGTACTGCCACCGGCCTCCAGCGTCACGGTATGGGTGAGCAGGGAGCCCGGCGTACAGTCCGCCCATTCGATTGGTCCGCTGAGACTGGTGCACATCTCGAGAAAGAGATCAGTCTGAGAGGTGATTGGAAAGTTCGCGGGCGGCGGCGGGGTCGGATCGATCACCTGCACGTTGAGCGTGTCGGAGTTGTTACCGAGCGTCGACTCCCTTGTGGAGGTGTTGCCGGTCGCGGTGATCGCATGCGCACCGGGCGCGGCCGGTGCATCAACCACCAGCGTAACAGTATGCGAAGCTCCCGGACGCAGCCGCCCGAGATCGCAGTGGAGGCCACCGGACGTCGTCTGGCACTCGTTTGATTGGTTGGTCACGGTCAGTCCAACCGGCACCGTCACGCTGAGGCTCACGTCGTTGGCACGGCGGTCGCCAATATTGCGCGTCGTGACGCTGTAGGTTGCGCTGCCGTTGACGTCCACCTGGACCGGGCCCTGTGCGGCGACATCGAGGTCGGCGCGCCGGGAGGCTTCGGTCTCTGCGGCACTGAGCAGCCCGGTGGCGAGCACAGCACAGGTCAATGTGGAATACTTCATCATTCACTCCAAGTGTCGGGAGCGAAGGATGGTAGGGTGCGGACCCGATCGGCGGACCGCCAGTTTATGTGGGCCGCCTGTTGCAACATTGAACGCCGTGACCTGAGTCACGCTGTGTAGGGGGGCTGATATCCCGCAGTGCGGCGAACCGCGTATCAGCCTCCTGACTTGATCTCGTTGCCGCGCACGCGCAGCGCCCGGATACGCTCACGCATCTGCTGCCAATCGCTCTGCTCTGCGGAGGAGGCGGAACGTGCACCGGATCGGTCGATGTGCCCCTGCAGAACGGTGCGTTTGTTCAGCGTTCGATTCACGCAGGCCCGGGCTGCGCTGCCAAGGGACGCACAACCTTCGAGCTCGCGATCCATCCAGTCCAGCGCGTCACGGGTCTGGTCGCGTGTGTAGGAGTCGATCTGCGACCAGTCCGGCGCGGCGCCCGAGCTGCCGCCGCTGACCGCCCCACCACCCGTGGCATCGCCAATTTCTTCGGAGCTTTCATCCTCCTGCGGTGGATTGCACAACGGATGATCCGCCGGATACTTCGGCTGCCCGCGGCGATTGTGCTCCATGGCATCATCCAGCTCTTTGGCCTGACGGGCACGCCGCTCCAGGCACTCGTCCAGCTCCCGCTGCGCTTCCTGCAGGTCCACCTTCAGATCGTTCAGGCGATCACGCCAACGTCCCCACCAGACGCGGGCATCGATGCCGCCGGAGAAACTCTCGCTGGCGCCGAGCAGCGTTGACACCGCGCCGACGGCCCCCGCGAAGCGGCTGCCACAGTACTCGAGTGCGCAGTCGATGATGTCGGCAGCACTCGAGGGCACGCCGGAAACGGCGCCTGAGAGGGTGTCCATGCCCTGCTCCCACAGTTCATCCAGGGCCTCGCCGTGCGCCTCGCGCAGCTTGTCCATGGCGCGCTGCGCGGCCGCCATATTGTTCTTGATCTTGCGTACGCGACGCTCCAGATGCGCGCAATCGTCCATCTTCGGCAATGGATCGATCTTCTGAAACGTGCAATCCGCATGTGGCGTAAAACTCCAGGCGGGAAAAGCCAGAAGCATGACAAGTGGTGCCACCAGCAGCGTCAGATACCTCGACATGTCATTCATCCCCTGAACGTGTAAGCAGACATGCGTGAAGCTTGGGATAAACACCGGCCGCTGTGAATAGAACGCACGTGCTAGTGCAGATGTGCTGGACGGGGTGTGCAACAGGGGTTGAAGCGGCTGTTGGCAGGCATCGATCTGACCAACAAACTCATCGCCCAGGCGGACGTCTTCATCAATGAGAACTCCGGGATGTCCGCGGGCATAGCACGCACGGCCGCCAACGACGGCAAGCGCGAGCTACAGGCCACCAACCGTCATCAACAGTGGAAAAAACGGCATTGCAACTGTGATGCAGCGCCCGACGGATCCA
>JAUIED010000144.1 GCA_030428905.1 Gammaproteobacteria bacterium | reverse complement strand
GCAACTGCGCTTTCTGCGAATATCTGAGGTGGCTTGGTTCTCAGCAACGCCTCCATCAGACTCATGACATCGAGGTCATGCCTATCTGCCAGCTGTCTCGCCAGGTATTCGCCAGGCTCTCTGGAGCCTTCAGCCACCTCTACTGCGTATCGCGCAGCCTTTTCCCAAGCCTGTACTCCGAATACTACTCTGTAACCCATGTCCTATACCTAATCGACGGCGGCTTACTCGCGGCCGGATGCGGTTCGGTTCTGTCATCCTAAGCAAGACAAGCCTTCCCGCACAAACCGACCTGCGACGACAACGAGCAGCGCGGAAGTGGAGGGCGACAGTGGAGCAACTTGGTACGCATCCTTTTATTAGATTAAAGATCCGTACCCACTAATCTCACGAATCTGCCGACCCATCTCGCCAAGCAAATAGTCGCTGTTTAGTCCATTTGATCCAGAGAAGAATGGAATCACAAACAGCCACGTCCCACCTGTCAGATTGACCCAGTAGAACCTACGCGGCCTATTACTACCGGTTGCAGGGTCAGGCTTTAGGTCTCGAAACTGGATCATCGAAACTGACATCGGGTCCGCACCAAAGAAGGCAAGGAAATCGCGCAGGTAGCTAACTCCCGTACCAATCACGATTTTCGGACTATTAGCCTCTGTTTGCCTCGCAAACCATGGGAAACGGTTATAAAAACACCAAGTCTGAAAAAGGTGCTTCTCCCTGAATCCAGTTATCTGTTCAAGTTCGTAGTCTGACCATAGATTAGGGTCCGTTGAATCGAAAGCGATCGGATACAGGTTTAGCTTAAATACCTCACTCCCAGACAGCGTAGAAACGTATTCCCGATAGTTTTGAATATCGACGTCATTCAACGCCGTGTACAGCTTGGCAAAGCTCCTACCATAGGGATACGTGGTCGATTCCTTCCAGTCGTACGATCTACGGTAATCGTTGTAGGCGCCCGCTTTGATCTGCTCAACCAACTTTCGATAGTAGATGCCATCATCGTAGCTGGCGCTGCCCCATTCGATTCCAGATATCCAGACTCCAGCTTTAACGTTTCCTCCATCGCAACCCGAAAACGAACGGGCCCACGCCCTGAAATCATCCGAAACCATTTCTGCTCCCAAGCTATGTCCACTGTTTGGCGAATCTAATCTGCGTTTTCCGCTCGAATAGCAACCCCGCAAAAACGTAAAGGTCTTCAGTGAGAAATGCTTCAGAAAGGCAAACAAACTCTGAAACAGAACTCATTCCATACTCCCTTGGAATGAGAGTCGAGCGAAGAAAGGCATATTTCGCTGAACTCTCGTGCTCCATGAACTCAATCGAAACCCAGTTCTCACGCAGGTTCTTCGGTAGATTGTGCTCCCCTTTGGCAAACAGCGCATACTGATCTTCGACCCACAGGCTCAAACACGCGTAGCCCGACGCATGATGCAACCTGATGCCAGGCCAGAACGAGTTTGCCCAGACGCTTTTCGTCAGTATTTTGTCCCATTCTAGCTCCGCAATTCTTGTTCCAATCTCACTCAGTGAGAGTTCGGATTTGGTGTACTCGGGTAGCGCAAATTCCGCGGTGTATCTCCTCATCAGGCGATAGTAACCGAACCATCACCAGTCGCACTCGAAGGACGGAACGGGCGCACTGGCGCTGCCGTAGCACCACCCCCATCCAGATACACAGACCACATTCTCATCTGCTCGACTCGCAGTTCCAGCAACTCGTCCCTTGCATAGGCAGCCCGGGTCGCATCGCTGTTGACGTGCGCCAACGCCAACTCGGAGACCTCATCAGCAAAACTCGTCCGATTGCGAGCCCAGTCTTTGAAACTCGATCTGAATCCGTGGACGGTCGCTTTGACACCATCCTCCAGGGACTGAGCGAGCACCTTCGATAACGCTGCATCTGTCAGCGACGTCTTCTTCGAGTTAGGAAAGAGGAGACCCGTTCTATGCGGGAGAGCCTCAAGCAGCGCCAGCGACTGGATGGACAGGGGAACTTTGTGCACCGACCGCCCTTTCATCCGAGAAGCGTCCACCGTCCAGATGCGAGCCTGAAGGTCAATCTCCGACCAGCTCGCCTCCCTTGCTTCTGCACTTCTAGCCGCCGTCAGGATCGCGAACTCCAACGCTCGGGCAGCCATACCTTTGCGAGCTCGAAGGCGCTTCAAGAACAAGGGCACTTGCTGCCAGGGCAAAGCCGCACGATGCTGCACTGGTCGACCTTTCCTGACCTCCCGAGGATCAGCCAGCAGGTTTTTGAGATTGCCCTCCCAACGAGCCGGGTTTTCTCCCTCTTTAAGACCCGCGGTCTTGGCAAAGCTAAAAACCTGCTCAATCTGCTGTCGGGCTTTGCGAGCCGTTTCGAGCTTCGTATCCCAAATCGGCTCCAATACCGCCCTGATGTCCGCAGTAGTCGCTGCATGCACATATACCAGGCCGAGACCTGGATAGACATGCTCACGCATGATGCTCTGCCACCGCTTCTTGTGCTTTTCCGAGTGCCCTGTGGGAAGAACCTTCGCCGCATAGTAAGCCTTCGAGACTTCTTCAAAAGTCTTAAGCGAGGCCCGCTCTTCAGCCAATTCAGAACGCCGTTTCGCCGCCTCCGCAATAGGATCTAAACCCGCCAGTACCTGTCGACGAGAGTTGATCGCCCCCTCACGAGCCTCGGCCAATGAGACATCAGCAACGCTACCAAGCCCTTTGTCTCGGAGCCTGCCAGTCAATCGATCCCGCCAACGGTAGATCCAGGATGCCGAGCCACTCGCGGTGGTTTTCAGATACAGACCACGAACGTCGCCATCACTGATCAACCTGTTTCGCTTTGCACGCCTTAGCGAATCAACCGCACGTGCGGTAAGCCTCTTTGAAGCCATAGATAGACCATACTTTAGCCCATACATGAATTGTAGAACACCTTAAGGCGCCGTAGAACTCCACAGAACAAATATTTCGTCTATATCAGTATTTTCATTGGTCTTTCAGAGCGTATTTCGTTCTGCAGAGGTCTGCAGCAAGCTGTACAGATCAGGTAGATGGAGTCCCTAGGGGACGCCATTCTGTTCACCGTATTCATACCCCACCCGCCTCGCGGGATGAAAACACTGTCGCGCTTCTTCCAAATCGCGATGCACGCGATTTGGCGCTCACACCTGTCTCTGTGTGGCGCTCGTTCTAGGAACGCGATGCAGAAACGTAAACCTCCCCGCACGCTACGCCGACAGCACATGAATGTGCGATAGGCCCATCTATCGACGCCCCAGATGCTCCAACCCGCCAACAGCCAGGACTCACGACCTCCTGCGCAACACTCCCAATCCATCTCCTCATCGAGACTCGCCGACGCCCATCATCTAAACCACGAGGATCCCTCTATGCTGGCAAATGCATCACTGCAAACCATCATCTGCACTACCGATCTGGTGGTGGCAGAGGCCTTTTATCGCGACACTCTCGGACTGCCGTTCAAGCGCTACTCGGAGGGCGCGGCGGTTTTCGAGGTTAATGGCTGCGATCTGAGAATTTCCCCTGTCTCAACCCTGCTGCCCTCAGAACACACGGTACTTGGCTTCGCTGTCGACAACGTGCACAACGTGGTTCTCGGGCTTGTGGGTCGCGGCGTTAAGATACGACGCTTCGACGGGTTTCCACACGACGTGGAGGGTGTTCTGACAACCCCAGGCGGCAGCCGCGTCGCCTGGTTCCAGGACCCTGACAGCAACCTCCTTTCCGTAGTGGAGTACGCATACTGAGCAAACGTCAGCCGCGCCTGCACGGGCCCGGCGCGCTCGTGCGGTGATGCGATTCACAAATAGCACAACAGAGCGAAATGTCGCCAACAATCTTGAGACATCCTCGCACACGCGCACACCCTGCCCGCTGCTACATTGCATTCAAGCAATTAGATTGATCGGCCAACATGAGCAAGACGTTCATTTCCAAACTCGCTCCCATCGCGATCTGCCTCGTTCTGGCGGGCTGTGAGGGGGACGACGGCCGCGACGCATCGCGCGACATCGTCACACAAACGACGATACCCGTGCTCAGCCAGGCGTGTGCCTTCGGAGGTGTGCGCATCGACTCAGGCACCGATTCCGACCTTGACGGCACCCTGTCCGCCGGCGAGATCACCGGCAGCAACACCGTATGTAACGGCGCCGCCGCACCGGAGGTCGATACTGCCGTACGCAACGTGCTTGCCGCCACCAACCTCACCGGTGACGCGGCCGCCGGCCGGGTTCTTCCCAGCATCGAAGACCCGGTTGCCCAACTCGGCATGAAGCTATTTTTCAGCAAGGCGCTGGGAGGAGATTCAGACTCCGCATGTGTGACCTGTCACCATCCGTTTCTCGGCGGTGGCGACGACCTGCCGCTGCCCATCGGTGTTGCAGCGGATCTACCCGACCTGCTCGGCCCCGGACGCGCGCACTCAGCGGCAGGTGTCGAGTTTGACGGCGGCCCGACGGTGCCGCGCAATGCGCCGACCACGTTCAACATCGCCCTGTGGGACAGCGTGCTCTTTCATGATGGTCGCCTGGAGAGTCTGACCAAAGTGCCCGGCACGAACGGCTCGGACGGACAGATACGCACGCCAGACTCCCCCTTCGGAGTGGTCGACCCGGCAGGCATTCCCAACCTTACCGTTGCCCAGGCACGATTTCCCGTGACCTCACCGGAAGAGATGCGCGGCTTTACGTTCGAAGCCGGTAACACGAACGATGATGTACGCACCCACCTCGCGGAACGGCTGCAGGGCAATACCGCGCCGTTGGAGCTCATCACCAACGATTGGCTGGCGGAGTTTCGCAGCGCTTTCGCCAACCCGACGGGTACGGCAACCGAGCTGATCACCTACGAAAACATCGCCCTGGCAATCGCGGAGTACGAGCGCTCTCAGACGTTCACGACCAACGCCTTCACCGAATATCTCGCGGGCAATGACAACGCGTTGAGCGGCGACGCAAAACTCGGCGCGATGCTGTTCTACGGCGAGGCAGGCTGCGCGGCATGCCATAGCGGCGACAATATGACAGACGAGGGTTTTCACGTAATCGCCATGCCGCAGATCGGCCGAGGCAAGGGTAACGATAACGGCGTCAATGACGATGACGATTTCGGCCGGTTTCGCGAAACCGGTGTGGAGGCGGATCGCTACGCTTTTCGAACGCCCTCGCTTCTAAACGTCGCGACGACGGGGCCGTGGGGACATGCGGGTGCATATGCCGATCTTGAAGATGTGGTACGCCATCACGCCGACCCACGCGCAGCCATTCAGAACTACGACTTCAGCCAACTGGACGGCAGCGTACAAACCGACAACATGGTGGTGAACACCGGATTCGCTCTGGACCAGCTCGACACGCTGCGCGCTGCCGGAACATCGCGTTTGCCTGTGATCACGCTCTCCGATGCTGACGTCATGCGCATTACGGCCTTCCTTGAAGCGCTGACCGACCCGTGCCTGACAGACATTCAGTGCATCGGGCGATGGGTGCCCAGTGCGGCGGATTCGGACCCTGATGGCTTGCGTGTGCAGGCAATTGACCGGCTCGGCAACCCGCTGCAGCCATAGACAGATGGACGGTCAGTGCGTGCTCGCCGCCGCCGGGCTTCTGCTGGAGGCGGCGAGGAGCGCTTCGATCTCGTCGGTGAGCACCTGCGCGCCAAATGGTTTGGCAAGGAAGCTGACCTGTCCAGGCGGCAGATCACGCCACTCCCGCACCTGCGCATCGGCATAGCCGGAGACAAACACGATCGGCAGGTTGATATTCTGCTTTCTCGCCAACCGCGCGAGTTCAGTGCCCCGCATACCGCGCATGACGATATCAGTGACCAGAATGTCGACCGAATGCTCAGCCAGAGTTTGCAGCGCGGCTTCACCGCTCTCTGCGGGCAACACCCGATAGCCATGCGCGACCAGGGAGCGTTGCAGCCACTGACGCACCATGGCGTCATCATCGACCACCAGCACGCTCACAGTCTGCCGATCGTGACTTGCCTGATCCGAAGCCCCTTCCAAAGAAGCTTCCGGAACCAGCTGCATTCTCGGCAGCATGATCGTCACCTCCGTACCCTGCCCTGGGTCACTGGTAATCTCTACCGCTCCCCCTTGCCGGCTGACAAGCCCGTATACGCTGGAAAGCCCCAACCCAGAACCCGCAGGACCTACCTTCGTCGAAAAGTAGGGATCGAACGCACGTTCTCGCACCGTCGCGTTCATACCCCGACCGCTGTCGATAACCCGTACCACCAGATAGTCACCTGACTCCAACCCGGATTCCGAAGCCTGTAGCCGGCTCAGCTGCACCGTTTCAACGACGATGCGCAATGTGCCACCATCCGGCATCGCTTCTTTGGCATTCGTCACCAGGTTGAGCAGCACCTGGTTGAACGGCCCTTCACCGATGCGTGCGCCCAAAGCGCCTGCCGGCAGCTGCAGCTCCAGGCGCACAGACGCCCCGAGCAAGCTCCGGAACATGGGCTCCCAACGCCTTATGGCGACACCGACATCCACCCCGCTCTGCGCGCCGGCGCCGCCACGACCAAAGGCGGTGAGGCCGGAAGTGAGTAACGAAGCATCGCCCACCGCCTGCAGAATGCTGCGGCGCTCCTCGCTTTCCGGCAGCAGTTCGGCAAAGCCGTTGATCACCGTCAACAGATTGTTGAAGTCGTGCGCGACCCCGGCGGCGAGCAGACCGACCCCCTCCAAGCGCTGCGCCTGCAGCAGGCGCTGCTGATGTCTGCGCTCATCGCGGTGATCACGCGCAGCGAAGATCCGCCGGACGCCACCACTTGCTTCGCCCAGGCGCGCGCCGAACATCTCCACCCAAACCCATTGTCCGTGCTTATCTCGCAATCGGAGTTCGATGCGGAAAGAGCCGCTCGATGCCCCGATCTGATCCATGAGTTTCGGCACGTCTTCCGGGTGCACGAGTGCCGATACAGGCATCGCTTGCAGCTCCTCGGGTTCGAAGCCCAACAGATCACGGGAAGCTTTGCTGACTTCGACGATCCCCTTCGCACCGGCGATGACATAGGCCGGCAACACAGCCTCGAGAAATCGAAGCATGGTTTTCTCGCTTTCCTGCAGATCGGCGCGCGTGGATTGCACCTCGTGCAAGCTTGCCCGCCAGTTCTTCTCCATCACCCACGCAGCAAGGCCGACCACCGCGGCAACCAACGCAGCGGCTCCCCCCAGCGCAACGGAGAAGTCGCCTGCCCGCAACCACATCGGGCCGATAAGACCAGCCCACAACACGGCGATGACCGTCCACACCACGCAACCGCGAGCGCCAAGCACGGCCGCGGCAGCGATGGGCAGGAGTATTGCGGCCAGCACGCCAAAACCACCGTCCGGGCCGTAGTCGAACGCCGCCTCCAGTAGAAACACCAGCATGAGGTAGTTGCCGGTAACCCGAATCGACCCGCCGCTCAGCCACAGCAGGGCAAGCGCGCTCAGGTTCAGCGGTATGGTGAGTGCGACACGGGTGGCAGTGAGGTCCTGGTCGATCTGACACAGAAAAAGTGACGCAAGAACGCTCGCGGCGCTGGCTACTGCCACGGCCGCAACGATCATTCGGGCGCGTCGATAGGTGCTCTGGTCGTCCCGCGGGATGCTGCGTGGTACCCAGTAGTCGAGCCTCAGCCAGGGCAGCTCTGCGTATCCGCGGGCCCACCGACCGAGCGTGACGAGTTCTCGTGCCAAACCGCATTTCCCAATCCGGACCCGTTCAGCATACAGCCTTTATCCACTACCGAGAATGTGGCTATATAGGCGCAGAGAGGCATGACATACGCAATTGACCCACACTCGAGCTGGCAGCCGCTGGAAGATGCGGCTGCGCGCGCGGCCAGCGAGCGCCAGTCGGCTGCGCTGCTGTGCGTGCGCGATCATCTGCGCGCGGAGATTCACGGCGATCTGCAGACCGTGATGCAAACACTCACCGATGCGCCCGAGTACCACATGTGGAATCAGGCCGCGCCAATCGTCTTGCGCGGGCGTGAGACCATTGAAGGCCTGTATCGGGAAATGTTCGACCGTGGCGCCGAACAACTGGAGTTCGTAATCGAAAAAGTCATCGCCAGCGACCAGAACATCGTTACCGAAGGGCGTCTCAAGCAGGTGCATCGCGCCGACGATCTACAGGCCATGGGCATCGACGAGGTCGCCGGGCGCAGGGTTGCAGAAGACGCATTGTGGCTTTCCGATGCACAGGTGGTCGTTATCTGGCCGGTAGCGGGTGATGGCCTGCTCGTGGGGCAGGACACCTACTATGGCGAGGACCCCATGGCCACGCTGGAGCCCATCACACGGCAGTCTCTGCCCCCCTATTTCACCGTTCGCTAAACGTTATAAAACAAGAGGTATCCCAGATATGGAAGCAACCCTGCTGAAGGCGCGCCTGGACAAAGTCGAGTCTCTACGCGAAGCAATCACCGAGGGCGGTGATCGTGCCCAGGAAATGCGGCGCCTGCCGGACGATCTCGTCAACCAGCTCATCGATGACGGGTTCTTCCGGTTCACGCTGCCGCCAGAACTGGGGGGCGAAGACGCCACCTCTACCGACACCATCGAGATTCTCGAAGCCATGGCGTCCATCGACGCCTCCACCGCCTGGAACGTGATGCTCGGCTCCGAGATCAACGCCATGGCAGCCGGTGGCATGGACCCGGAAATCGCGAAAACTGTGTACCTGGACAATCCGCGCGTGGTCATGTGCGGCGGCGGCGGCCCCGGAACTACCCCGCCCAGAGCAGAACGCCAGGAAGACGGCGGTGTGCGTGTGTGGGGTCAGAGCACCTTCATCAGCGGCTGCCACAATGCCACCTGGTGCTTCATGGCCGCACCCATCATGCGCGGCGACGAGCCCGAGCTCGACGACAATGGCCAACCGTTCTTCAAGATGTGGTTCCTGCACCGCGACCAGTGGGAAATTCTCGACACCTGGGATGTGGCGGGGCTGCGCGGCTCCGGTAGCCACGACGTGAAAGCCGACGGCGGCTACGTTCCGCCGGAGCACCTGGGCGTGGATCTGATGAGCGTGCCGGCCCACTACGATAACCCCGTGTACCGCATGCCGGTACCGCTGAGGCTGTCGTACAACAAAGTGGCCATCGCCCTCGGCGTTGCCAAAGGCGCGCTCGAGTGCTTCGCAGATCTTGCGCAGAGCAAGATTCCGATGCTGTCGAGCGCAACGCTCAAACAGCGCCCAATCGCTCAGTACCGCATGGGCGAGGCAATGGCACAGTACCGTGCCGTTCGGTCGTTTGTCATGGAAAGCATGCGCGCGATCGAACGTGAGCTGCTCGACGGTGCGCCGCTGCCTTCACCAAAGGCCACCCAGGATGCACGCCTGGCCTGCACCCACGGCGCGAACGTGTGCATGCAGGTGGTAGACATGCTGCACAACACCGCAGGCACTTCCGGTATGCGCATGTTTTCGCCGCTGGAGCGCAAACTGCGTGACGCGCATGGCTGCGCCACACACCGCTGGGTGTCGCACCCGCTGTACCAGGACCTCGGCGCCATCCTACTCGGTAATGAGCCCGCTCCGGAGTTCACCGGGCAGTCGATCCGCTAGCAGGCTGCTGAAAAAGCAGCCTGGTATCCCGGCCAGGGACGGACGGGCCGCGAACCAAGCACGTAAGTGCTTGTTTCGGCGTGAGCGGGCGACAGCCCGCGGTCGCTGAAAAAGTACAGGAAGTACTTTTTCAGCACCCTGCTGAGGTTCTTCCGCTAACGGATCACACCGTAAACACGCACCGGGTGGAGCCGCAGCACCACCCGGTTGTCCTGCTCGATCCAGGCGGCGAGATCCTCCGGCTCCTGATACGCGGTGTCTGCAATCGCCCGGAAAACGGCGCGTGTAGGTTCCTCCAGGCCCTCTCGGAGCACCTCGGCATCTGCTTCCACCGCGACGAAGTTGAATGGCTCGGCGTTGGAGATGGCGCAGAAATTGACGCGAGGGTCGCGTTCGATGCTCGTAGTCTTGAATCGGTCTGCAGGCGTTGAAATCACCAGGGTGTCGCCCTCTCGTGCGTAGGCCACCACGGAACTGACGGGCCGGCCGCTGGCGCGAAGCGTCGTCAGCACGCCCCAGCGATGTCCGTCGAGAAACGCATCCCACGCAGCGTCTGTGCCAATCATGCTCCCAACCTCCTGGCGCACGCGATACTCTTGCAGCAGTCTGCCATCGAAGGCGCCATTGAAACAGGGGAGAGAGAAATGACCATCGACGAACTGCTCGCGAAGCAGGAGATCAGCGAGCTGTCCGGCACCTACATGCGCGGCCTCGACCGCCTCGATCCGGCGTGCTTACGGTCTGTGTTCCACGACGACGCCACCACCGACTACGGTTTCTTTCAGGGCGGGCCCGATGCGTTCGTGGACATGGCCATGGGTGCGCTCAAGGACCACGACGACAACCATCACATGCTGGGGCAGATCAACATCACGCTCGACGGCGACACCGCCTTTGGCGAGGTGTACTTTCAGGCATTCCACCGAGTTACCAACGCTGCTGGCGACAAGGAGGATCTGTTCATTTCCGGGCGTTATGTGGACCGCTACGAGCAGCGCGACGGCGTCTGGAAGATCGCCCACCGCAGCGAAGTCAACGACTGGGCGCGCACGGAGTCGGCAGCGGACGTGTACTTCCAATCGAACACCGCCTCGCTGCGCGGTGCTCGGCACCCGGAGGACCTCTCCTGCGATCTGGAAGTGCTCAGACGGCGCTAGTGACCCGTCGCATTAATTCGTTGATCTATGATGAGCCCAAAATCGTCAAGAGCTCTTTGTTTCCGGGGGAGGAGGCGCATTCCGCAGGACAGGTCGGGACCTTTCCAAGGGATGCAACGGAGCCTTCAGCGCTCGGGCAACAGCTATTGGCGATTTTGGGCCACCCGGAGGGCGCGTGCCACGGCGCCCCTGGCGTTGTTGCGCCTCTTGGACATGGCACCACCATGCCCTGCGAGTCGCGCCTAGCCAGTGACGCCGTGGCACGCGTCATAGTTCGGCGAACTAATGTGACGGGTCACTAGAGGTTCTCCTTCGACACCTCGTTCAAGCGCTGATACAGCCAC